>CALXYI010000028.1 GCA_944392935.1 uncultured Spirochaetaceae bacterium | reverse complement strand
GCCAGTTCTCGAATGCGAACATAGTGCGCCAGTAAAGCCAGAAATTGCTGTGCAGGACCTCATCGGAGAACACATCCTCGATTGTCTTGTCATAGAGATCCTCATCAGGCGTGAAGAACAGCTTCATGATCTCCAGCTGCGCTTTATCGGAAAGGGCGAACTTCCTGTCAGTCCGGCCATCCTTTCCCCTATCCATCGTCGCTCTCATCAGGGAGAAATTCGGGTCATCCTTGTTGAGATAGTAATACTCATCAAGCACGCTCATTCCCTCATTCTCGATCGAGGGAACAGAACGGTAGAGATCCCACATGCACTCGAAATGGTTATCCATCTCCCTTCCGCCGCGCATCACGTATCCCAGGCCCTCATAGCGGTAGCCATCGCATGCGCCACCGAGGATCCTGTCCTTCTCGATGATGTGTATGCGGCTGCCTGGGATGGCGGCATCGCGTATGAGGAAGGCCGCGGCGGAGAGGGCTGCAAGCCCTGAACCGATGATGTATGCGGACTTGCTGTCCGCACCTTCAGGCTTCCTGGGGTGAACGAAAGCCTCGTAGTTTCCACTGGAATGATACATTGTCATCCTCCTGTCCTGAATCTAGCGGAAGGCAGGAAGAGAGGGTATTTACAGCTCGTGGATGATGTAAGGAATCATTACACAAGGCTAGCGGTGTAAGGTGCAGAAGCCATTGATGGCGTGCTCGAGGGCGCCATCCATTATGCAGGAAAGGGAGCGCATGATATCCTCAGGCCTCTTCCGCATGCCGCCTCCGATCCAGTCGAGCATGATGCCGATGAACGCATAGGAGAAGAACGATGAGATGAATGCCTCATCATCAGCGGAAACCGATGCTGCCCTCTCCGATTCCCTCAGCACCGAGAGTATCAGCTCATCGACAAGAGGCCGGAGGCTCCTCTCAAGCTGCTCGCGGCTCAGTGAGCTGTATGCGTTGAGGACGAATGCCTGGTTCTCCTCGACGGCACGGAAGAGCGCCAGGAAGCCCTCCTCCCATGTGTCGTGCGTCTTCCGCCCTGAGAGTATCGATGCGATATCAGAGGAGATGATCCATCCGACAAGATCGTAGATGTCCCTGAAATGGTAGTAGAAGGTCATGCGGCTGATGCCGCAGCGCGTGGATATGTCGGTGACTGTGATGCGCGAGAGCGGCTTCTCCCGCAGGAGCGACTTCAGGGTATCCGCAATCGCAGCTCTTGTGATACCGTTCATGCAGCCATTATATCAGACAGGATGGCGATGATGGATCATGGCAGCCACTGCGGAAAAGCGGCCCCGCTTCCGCAGTGGATCCGCACATGGCATTCAGCCTCTGGCGACCATCTTCTCAAGGACGGACAGCGCCTCCTCGATCTTCTCATTCGGCTCGTCCGTCTTCAGTGCATCGCGCACGCAGCTCCTGATATGCGCCTCAAGCACCTCCTGGGCGGCTTTCTTCAGAAGGGATGAAGAGGCAAGCATCTGCGCCGCTATGTCGATGCAGTACCTGTCCTCGTCGATCATCTTCTGGATGCCGTCCAGCTGGCCACGGACGATCCTGATTCTCGATGAGACGCTTCCTCTGTCAGCCTTCAATGCCGGTCACCTCATAGCCTGCGTCAGCGACAGCCTTCCTGAGTGCCTCATCGGATACATCCGTAGAGCACCTGACCACAGCAGCCTTGTCCTCAAGCGAGACGTCGACGCTCTCGACTCCGCTTACGGCTGCAAGCGCATCGTGGGCATGCCTGACGCAGTGCTGGCACATCATTCCATTGATTCCGATCCTCTTCTCCATCTTCCCTTCTCCTTCCGATGCCGCTGCATCGATTCCATTGTATTCCATATCATCGGGCAGATTCCCGATGGCAACTTCCCTGCCATCCCCCTCCCCTGCAGGTGAAGTCCTCCCTGCGGACTGTGCATGGAAGAACCTCAGGCGGAGCGCATTGCCTACGACGAAGACCGAGCTGAAGCTCATGGCGAATGCTGCTATCATGGGGCTGAGCTTCAGGCCGAATGCCGGGTAGAGCACACCCGCGGCAACGGGGATGCAGATCGCGTTGTAGAAGAGCGCCCAGAAGAGGTTCTCCTTTATGTTCCTCATCGTGGCCTTGCCGAGCTCAATGGCACGCGGCACATCCTCCGGGTCGCTCCTCATGAGGACTATATCCGCGCTCTCGATGGCTATGTCCGTTCCGGCACCGATAGCGATGCCGGCATCCGCACGGGCAAGGGCCGGGGCATCGTTTATGCCATCCCCCACCATCGCGACGCGCGCGCCTTCCTCCATCAGCTTCCTGATCTCCCTGTCCTTGTCCTGTGGCAGGACCTCCGCGATGAAGCTATCGGTCCCGGCCTTCCTCTGTATGGCAGCTGCGGTGCGCCTGTTGTCTCCTGTGAGCATTATGCTCCTTATTCCCATCCTCCTCAGCTCCTCGACTGCAGCGTGCGCTGTCCCCTTGATCGTGTCCGAAAGCGCTATCATGCCAAGGAGGCGGCCATCCTCGGTGAAGTAGAGAGGCGTCATCCCCTCATCAGCGGCTGCCTCCTCCGCCGTCCTGAGGGCATCGGGGAACGATGAGAGGATCCTCCTGTTGCCGCCCTCTATCCTCCTGCCTTCCACGATTGCCGATACGCCCTTCCCTTCCTCTGCCCTGAATGAAGAGGCCGGGGAGAGCGCTATGCCCCTCCTCTCCGCCTCTCCCGCTATCGCCTCACCCAAAGGATGCCCTGAGAGGGACTCAAGGGAGGCGGCCTTGCCAAGGAGCTCCTCCGGGGTGACGCCCTTTGCAGTCAGTATGGACGCGACTGCGGGCTTTCCTTCTGTTATGGTGCCTGTCTTGTCGAACACCACTGTGTCTATAGAGTGCAGCATCTCCAGCGATTCAGCGCTCTTTATGAGTATGCCCGATGATGCGCCGCGCCCTGTGCCGACCATTATCGCGGTGGGAGTCGCAAGGCCGAGCGCGCATGGGCAGGAGATCACGAGCACTGATATCGCCATGGAAAGCGCGAACCCGAAGCCCTCTCCTGCTGCCAGCCATGCAGCAGCCGTAGCGAGCGCTATTGCCATCACGACAGGGACGAAGACACCGCTGACCTTATCCGCCAGCTTCGCTATCGGGGCCTTGGAGGATGTCGCCTCATCCACCAGGCGCACGATGGATGCAAGGACTGTATCATCGCCTGTGCGCTCGATCCTCATCCTGATGTATCCGGAGCGGAGGACGGTGGCGCCTGTGAGCCTGTCGCCGATGGCCTTGTCCACAGGCACCGACTCACCTGTTATGGCGGCTTCATCCACAGAGCCGCTGCCTTCCACCACGACGCCGTCCGCTGGAATGGAATCACCGGCTTTCACCACCGCTATATCCCCTTTCCGGGCATCCTCTGCAGCAATCACCTCCTCCTTGCCGTCACGTATGACCACAGCGGTCTTCGGAGCGAGGTCCATCAGGCGCGTTATGGCCTCGGATGTCTTTCCCTTCGCCCTTGCCTCCATGGTCTTCCCGAGCGTTATGAGCGTGAGGATCATTCCTGCCGACTCGAAATAGAGATCCATCGAGAAAGCACCTGCTGCAGCTGCGTCCCCATGCCCCAGCGCAAAGGCGATGCGGTACATCGCATAGACGCCATAGAGAAGGGATGCACCCGAGCCTATGGCTATCAGGGAATCCATGTTCGGCGCGCCATGCAGAAGGCTTCTGAAGCCGTTTATGAAGAACTTCCTGTTTATCACGGCCACGATCGATGCGAGGATGAAGAGAGTGAGGGCGAACACCATCGAGTTCTCCGCGCCATGGAAGAATGAAGGCAGCGGCCAGCCCATCATATGCCCCATTGAGATGTAGAAGAGAGGGATGGTGAAGATGATGGAGACGAGGAGCCTGCGCTTCATCCTCAGGTACTCCTCCCGGGCTATATCAGGGCGCTCACGGCGCTTCTCCCCGCTCTTTCCCTCAGTTCTCGGAATGGCGCCATAGCCTGCATCCTCGACAGCCTTCACTATCCCTTCCTCGCCTATCGCTGCCTCATCGTATTCGACTTCCATGCTGTTCTTGAGGAGGTTGACGCTCACCTCCTTCACACCGTCAAGCCCTCTGACGCTCTTCTCCACGCGGACCTGGCATGCGGCACAGCTCATTCCTGTCACATCGAAGCATTCCTTCATATGCACTCCATCACCCCACCCCCGTGGGGTGTCTATCTAATGATAATCACCTTCCCGGAGGAAGGCAACAGGGAATCAGGGGGCCATGCCGTCGGAAATCACAGGCATGCAGCCGCTTCCCGTGAGGTATATGAGCGTGTATGCGCTCTGGCTGAGCGTGATCCGCTCCCTTGCGATGGCGATATCGCTCTCAAGGAGGGCTATCTCGAGCATGAGCACGCTGCTCTCGGATGCAGAGCCTATCCTGAGCCTCTCCTTCTCCCTCTCGAGCTTCTCCTCATCAAGCTCCCTCTGCAGCGAGAGATATCCAAGCTTGTCATGGGAGAGCATCGCGCTGCTGTACGCATTGACCACGCCCTCATCGATCTGGCTGAGGACGGAATCGTGCTCGATTGATGCCTCACGCTGGGCGCTCTCGGCACGCCGTACCTCATTCAGGCGCTTGCCGCCATCCCAGATATTGGCCTTGAGCGCGAACGTGATGTTCAGCCCCCAGCTGTCCGTCATGGACCAGTCGGAGGCGATGGCGCCGCCATATGAAGCGCCTATCTGCAGGGCAAGGTCTGGCAGCAGGTACATATTGCCCTTCGCTATCTGCACTGCTGCCTCCGCAGCATCCTCTGCGGCGCTGAGGCTGCGGAGAGCCGGGGATGACGGGGAAACGGCCATCGCCCTGAGCTCGTCGAGAGGAATCGAGAGCACCGAGCTGATCATGGAGTCATCCGGGGTGCAGATGATATCCCCGGCCTCGAGATCGGGGATACCGGTGAGGGTCCTCAGCGCAGCGAGGACGGATGAGATGCTGCTCTCTATCTCCCTCCTCGAGACTGCGACCTGCTGCTTCTGTATCCTCGCCTCAAGCACATCCTCCGCAAGGAGCGCTCCGGCCTCCTCCGCGCTTTCCGCGATCGATATGAGCCTGTCCGCCCTTTCCTCGATTGATGAGAGGCTGTCCGTGATGGAATCAAGATAGTACAGCGCATCGAGGCGTGTCCTGAGCTCGGCCTCGAACTGGCGCTCCTTGTCGGACCTCTCCGTGCGCCTTATCTCCTCCATCCTCTCGTACAGCTTCACCGACGTGGAGAGCTTCCCCCATGTGAATATGGGCTGAGTCAGCGTGAGCTGCCCCTGCACCATCCCAGGATCCATCTTCATGGAGATGGACATCGGCTCATTGAGGATGGGGGCAAGCTTCCCCATATCATCCAGCGAGAGCAACCCGGAGGCGATGAGCTTGCCAGCAAGCTCCGGTGACAGCATCTCGCTCGGAGTAAGCGACATCGGCCCCATGACAGGATTCGCCATGTATGTGCCTGTGACCTGGAGGTCTATCACAGGCGAAAGGCCTGCACGGGCATTCTTCGTATCAAGCTCGCTCTGGACGATCTCCTCGCTGCCCTTCCTCAGCTCGGCATTGCCGCTCTGCATCGCGAGAAGGAGGTCATCGAATGCATATGAAGCGCCGAGAGGCATCACGAGAACTGCCGACAGCAACAATATGATGGATCCCTTCGCCTTATTCATTTCCTTCCTCCATTTCCCTTGTCCAGCCGCATGCCTTCCTTATCCTGTGACGCTCGAGTATGAAGTAGAACGTCGGCATCAGGAAGAGCGTGATGAATGTGCTCGTCGTGAGCCCACCCATTATGACCTGTCCCAACGGTGCATAGATCTCCGCGCCCTCGCCTGTCGCCGCTGCCATGGGTATGACTCCCAGTATGGTCGTGAGGGAGCTCATCAGGATAGGACGGAGCCTTGAGGCCGTTCCCTTCCTCACATTCTCCCTGAGATGCATCATCTCCTCCTTGTACGGGAGGATACCTGCAAGCACTGTATCGTCGTTCACCTCGATTCCCCGCTCTGCCGCCCCTGCAATCCTCGATGCCCTCTCCAGCTGGTTCATGTAGTCGACGAGGATGATTCCGTTGTTGACAAGCATCCCCCCGAGCGTGATGACACCGAGGAGCGACACCATGCTCAGCGACGAGCCGAAGATGGCAAGGGAAAGGACCACCCCGATGACGCAGAACGGAACCGTGAGCATGATCAGGAGAGGCTGGTCGAATCTCTCATAGATGAGGACTATGACCATATAGACGAGGAAGAGCGAGATCGCGAGGGCCTGGAGAAGCGGTCCCATCGAATCGCCGATGAGCTCATCGATACCGCTCGTGTCCGTAGTGACTCCCTCGGGAAGCGGATTGTCGTGCATATACTCCGCTACGCGCCTTGAGAGCCCTGTCGTCGACTCGCCTGTGAGCTTCGCGCTGACTGTCATCGAAACTGCCCTGTCGGTATGGTCTATGCTTGAAAGCTCGGTTTCCATGGCCAGGTCGGAGAGCGAATCGAGTGAGACAGCCCTGCCGCCCTGCGTATAGACGCGTATGGAATCGAGCATCTGCTGCGATACCGGGCGTGCGGCGGCATCCGAGGAAAGGCGTATATCATACCGGTCCCCTGTCGCCTCATCCAGGTATATCCCGCTGTCCATTCCATTGAAGAGTATCGCGGTCGTCATCGCGGCCTCATAGTTCGTGATCCCTATAGATGACAGCAGCTCATAGGAGGCATCCATGACAGCCGCAGTCGAGTCATAGCGGCTGCTGATCGAGGCCGAGACGACCTCCGGATCGGAGAGGAGGAAGTCACGCAGCCCCTCCGCGTATGCGTAGAGCACCTCCTCATCCTCGCCGATGAGCGTAAGGCCGTAGCCTCCTCCTCCGCTCATATAGCCTACGAGGTAATCGAAGCCTCCGTTCGACACGGTGAACCGGGCATCGGGTATCGATGCCGAGAGCAGGTACTGCATCTGGAGGATTATCTCATGTATATCCCTCTCCCTCTCAGCAACCGGGACGAGGATCGCATGGATCCCTCCCTGGTTCTCCGAGGATGAGAAAGTCAGCGATTCCACAGAGCGCCCGGAGAAGACGACATCGGTCTCGAGCTCCGGGACATTCTCCATCAGTATGTCCTCAGCCTTGTCCATGGCTGCCCTTGTCTCCTCGAGCGTGTAGCCCGTCGGGAATACGGCATTGATGTAGAAATCATTGTTGTCAGTCGATGGTATGAACGATACGGAGACGCTCGTGAGCGAATAGACCGTTACCACAAGGACAAGGATGGCTATGGTTATTATGAACGGCGTATGGCTGAGGCAGAAGCCGAGGGCATCGCCGTACCTGCGCTCCACCGCACCCAGGCCGCGGACCGCGAAGCTCTCCTTCTTCCTGATGCGGCTGTCCGAGTCGCGGAGGAAGTGCTTCAGGAGATAAGGCATATAGACCAGGGCCACGAGAAGCGATGAGCCGATGGAGAACATGAATGTCATGGAGATGTCGAAGAGGATATTCCCGACAAGGCCTGAGAGCATCACGATCGGTATGAACACGACGACAGTGGTCAGGTTCGAGCCTATGACGGATCTGTCTACGATGTCCGTGCCATGGTAGATCGACTCCGTGACTGTGTAGCGGGCATTCCCATCCTCGTCGGTATCCTGGAAATAGCGGAATATCTGGTCAAGGACGACTATCGATGCATCGACTATGGAGCCCAGCGATACGACTATGCCGGAGATGGAGAGGATGTTGATCGTTATCCCCGCGATCTTCATGACGATGAAGGTGAAGAAGCACGAGAGAGGGATCGAGAGCCCTATCGCAAGGGTCGCCTTTGCATCATTGAGGAAGAGGAAGAGGATGAGGACGGCGATCAGGATGCCGAGGATGCCGGACTCGATGACATTCCTCAGCGATGATCCGACAAGGCGGCTGTCATCGCTGATCATGCTGTAGCGCACTGCGCCTCCCGTCTCCGCCTCAGAGCGCTCGAGGAGATCCTTGACCGCATTTGTTATCTGTATGGTATTCCCATCCGTGCGCTTGGAGACCTCGACAAGGATGATATCGCGGCCATCATGCGTCACCATGTAGTCATCGCCCTCATACTCCAGAGCGATATCGGCGACATCGGAGAGCCTTATCACAGTGCCTGCGGACGATGCGCCGACGGGAAGGGAGGCTATATCGCTGAGCGAGCTGTACCGCCCGTCATACCGGAGGTCCACCCTCCTGTCCTCCGCTATCGCGGAATCAAGCGGCATCGATATGTTCGATGCCTGCAGCACCTGGTATACCGTCAGCGGCGAGATGCCATGGGCGTTGAGGTCATCCATCCTTATCCTCACCGATACCTGCGGCTCGACCGAGCCGCTTATGGAGATGGATGAGAC
Organism: uncultured Spirochaetaceae bacterium; assembly: GCA_944392935.1. Taxonomy (GTDB): domain Bacteria; phylum Spirochaetota; class Spirochaetia; order Sphaerochaetales; family Sphaerochaetaceae; genus Ornithospirochaeta. The sequence continues at coordinate 17,433 of CALXYI010000028.1, read as the reverse complement.
ACCGGGGATGCGCGTGAGGCGCGGGCGCAGGGTGCCTGAGATGTATTCCGAGAGCGCGGCATCATCGCCATTCCCTTCCACTGCGAATGATACGACAGGAAGCATCGTCGCGCCGCCTATCAGCGCGGTCGGATCCCCAAGAAGGCCATCCGGGAGATCCTCGGAGAGATCGGAGATCCTTGCGCGCACCTCATTCAGCTGGTCCTCCGGCTCAACGCCATCCCGGAATGTGATGGTTATCACGCCGACGCTGTTCATCGACTGGCTCTCCATGCCCTTGAAGTCAGGGAGCGTGACGAAATCATCCTCGAGTATATCGATGACATCCTTCTCGACATCCTCCGCAGATGCCCCCGGATACATCGATATCACGAAGATCTGCGGCATGTTCACGTCGGGGATGAACTCGAGATTGGTGGTGTAGAGAGAGAATGCGCCGAACACCCCGAGCGCAAGGAGAATCATCGTAAGCACAGCCGGGTGCTTCACCGACAGCCTCGATATCCTCATATGCTGCCCTCGATCACCGCCACGGGCTCTCCGGGAAGCAGCCTCTCCTGCCCCTTGATTATGAATGCCCTTCCATCAAGGGACGGATCCACTGCGAAACAGCTGCCATCCTCCGCTATCCGCGGAAGAGCCATATACTCTGCGGTGCTTCCATCCTCGGAGACCGCATATGCCGATCCATCGAGCTTCCTCACCGACAGCGGCAGGGAAAGATACTCACCGCTGTCCCACACAACCGATGCACGCACGAACATGCCGGGGATGAATGATGAAGGATCGTCAAGACGCACCCTGAGCGTGAATGTCTTCGACTCCGGATCGACGAACGGCGCTATGGATACCACGGAGCAGCTGCTCGATGCACTGCCGTCAGAGGATTCGACGGAGACGCTCAGGCCATCAATGCCGGAAGCTATCGTGCCGTAGTATCTCTCCCCTATGGCAAGATCGACGGTGAGGTCATCCAGATCCGCGATCATGGCCAAAGGCGTCTCATCCGAGGCTGGCGTTCCCACACCTGCCATGACCTGCACGACCGTTCCCGACACAGGCGCCCCGACATCGGTATAGGAAAGCTGCAGGGCGGCAGATCCGAGCTGTGCGCGCGCTGCCTCGAGCTGCGCCGAGAGCGTATCGCGCTCCTGCGCGCTTGCACCTCCTGTGCCGAATAGCGCCTCCACGCGGCTGTATGCGGCCTCTAGGCCCTTCACCTGGGCCTCGGCCTGGGCTTTCATGAGCTCATAGGGCCTTTTGTCGATCACTGCGATGACATCGCCCTTCGAAACCTCGTCGCCTGCCTTTATGCTGTACTCCTCTATCGTTCCGCCGACGAAAGGCACGACAGGGACCATCGTTCCGGACATCACATAGCCGGTGAGATGCACGCCCTGCTCTATCGTGCGCACCTGGGGGTACACAACATGCACGGGAGACGGCGGGGATGTATATACGACAGCCTTCCTTGAGCTGAAGAATGCATAAAGCGCCGCCATCACTGCCAGGAAGACAATGATGAGCACGATGTACCTGAAAACCGACCGTCCTCTGCCTTTTCCGTCCATGACCTATCACCTTGATTGGATTCTCTCAGAACCTGATCCTGAAATTAACAGCATCGACGGGCAGGAATGACGGAATCCGACACACTGTCTGCTTCTTGTCGGTTTGTCCCGCCCTTGCCCCTCCAGGGCCTTCGGACTATCATCGCAGCATGGAAGATTACAGAGGGATACTGGGTGAGCAGAAGGAGTTCTTCCTCTCTGGCGGCACCCTTTCATATGAGTTCAGGCGCAGCATGCTCCGCCGCCTGAAGGAAACGCTCAAGAAGAACGAGGACGCGATACTCGAAGCGCTGAAAGCAGATCTCGGCAAGAGCGCATTCGAGGGCTATGCAACGGAGCTCGGCGTCACATACGAGGAGGTGAACTACCTCCTCAGGCATCTCAGGCGCTTTATGAAGCCCACGCGCGTGAGCACCCCGATAACGCAGTTCCGTGCATCTTCGTACATAATCCATGAACCGATGGGCAATACCCTCATAATGTCACCATGGAACTATCCGCTGATGCTGACGATGGTGCCTCTCGCAGCGGCCATCGCCGGCGGCAATACGGCAATCGTGAAGCCTTCGCGCTACAGCAGGGAGACCTCGCGCGTTATGAGGATGATCATGGATGAGGCCTTCGAGCGCCGCTATATCGCATTCTTCGAGGGCGGAAGGGAGACGAACGAGGCTCTGCTTGACCTCAGGTATGATATGATCTTCTTCACAGGCTCCCCTTCAGTGGGCCGCGTAGTCCACTCGAAGTGCACCGAGCATCTCACCCCATGCATCCTTGAGCTCGGTGGCAAGAGCCCCGTGATAGTCGGCAGAAGCGCTGATATCCCCCTTGCGGCACGCCGCATCGCCTGGGGCAAGCTGCTCAATGCGGGACAGACATGCGTCGCTCCGGACTACCTTCTCATACAGGAAGGGATGGAGATGGAGTTCATCGAGGCGTTCAAGGCTGAGACAGCCAGGATGTTCGGCCCCGACCCGCTGCTTTCGGAGGATTTCCCCAGGATCATCAACGAGCGCCATTTCGACAGGATCCTCTCCCTGATAGCCGGCTCCACAGCTGCCGCTGGCGGCAGGAGCGACAGGGAGCGGATGAGGATAGAGCCTACGGTGCTGTATCCCGTGACGGAAAGCGATCCGGTGATGCAGGAGGAGATATTCGGACCTGTCCTTCCTGTGATCCCGTACAGGGATCTGGATGACGCCATCTCATTCGTCCGTGGCCGTGAGAAGCCCCTGGCTCTCTACGTCTTCTCCCGCGACAGGGCAGCGATAGATAAGGTCCTGTCATCGCTTTCATTCGGCGGCGGGTGCGTGAATGACACGGTCGTGCACCTTACTGCGCCTGAACTGCCATTCGGAGGAGTAGGCAATTCCGGGATGGGAAGCTATCATGGGAAGAGGGGATTCGAGGCTTTCACCCATGACAAGGCGGTGATGGACAAGGCACTGTGGATGGACCTGCCCGTCAGATACGCCCCGTTCAGGGATAGGATAAAGCTCCTCAGAATGCTGATGAGATGAGATACAATGCAGGGAATACAGCAGCACGCATAGCAGTCAATGCGGCAAGGAGCATAGCTGTCGGGGTTGTGACGGGGATCTTCATAACCTTCTTCGCCAACACGGTATCATTCGCGGGGGAGCTCAATGATGCCCACCCCTTCCTGATACTCCTGATGCCGCTGGGCGCGTTCGCCACATACCTGATCTACAGGAAGCTCGGAGAAGCATACCGCAGGGCGACTGTGTCAGCGATAGACACCATCCATGACTGGGAGGAAGGAAGCAGCCCGATACCGCGTACAGAGAGGATAAATCCCTGGATGGGTGCCGTCGCGTATATCGGTGCTGCCATCTCCCACTTCACAGGCGCCTCTGTCGGCAAGGAGGGAGTGGGCGTGCAGATAGGGCTTTCCGTCGGAGAGCTCTTCACCCGGATCGAGAGGAAGCTCTCATGGTGGGGGCACAGGGGACGCGAGGACTACTACCTGATGTGCGGCGCGGCCGCCGCGTTCGGATCCCTCTTCGGATCCCCCATCACGGGAGTCCTCTTCGGAATGACATTCGCCACTGCCGACATCATCAGGCTTGATGCCCTCTTCCCATGCCTCCTGTCATCGTATTCTGCAGTCCTCATTGCAGAGATGCTCGGAATCCATAAGATGACGATACCTTCCTATGCCTGCCTGGGCTTCTCGCTGGGGAATGCGGCCATCATAATCGCCTTCGCAGCCCTCATAGGGCTTCTTGCGAGGCTCTTCATATACCTTCTCGGGCAGTTCAGGTCATACATAGCATCCTACGGGCACAACCAGGCCATGGATACGATGGTCACATCCCTGATCGTGCTCTCAGTGTACATCATCATCTACCTCTTCACCGGCACGACGGAGTATACAGGCCTCTCCCTCGATCTGCTGTACAGGGCGATAGACGGCACGGGAGTGCCCCTCTATGCCTTCATCGTGAAGGCGCTCCTGGTATTCTTCTCCATCTCCGCAGGCTTCGTCGGAGGAGAGGTCGTTCCCCTCATCGTCACCGGAGGCACATTCGGCTATGCCGTCGCCTCTGCAGCGGGCTTCGAGACCGCGCCCTTCGCCGTCCTTGGCGCCATAGGGATGCTCTCCGGCGGGACAAACCTTCCGCTCGTCTGCTTCGCTCTCGGGCTCGAGCTCTTCGGATATACGGATGCGAGGATGCTCTTCCTTACCGTCGCCTTCGCATACCTGACGTCCGGCAAGACCGGAATATACCAGCATCAGCATATGGTGCTGGTGGACAGGCTGCGCGGTGAGGATGCCTGACGAAGAGGCTCAAAGGCATCGGAGAGTGCAGGGCAATCCATTGCAGCATATAGCATTGGCATATAGTCATGCCTCCTTGCTATATCCTTCATGGGATCCTGCTGCGCCCAAGCATCCAATGACGCTGCCCTGCCTCCCCGCAGTCCTTTCTCAGAGTGCCGCATCTGTGGTAGATTATTTCCGCTATGGATGATACGAAGATACGCAATATAGGCATCATGGCGCACATCGATGCCGGGAAGACGACAACCACCGAGAGATTCCTCTACTACACCGGAGAGAACCACAGGATAGGCGAAGTCGATAACGGCGAAGCTACGATGGACTGGATGAAGCAGGAGCAGGACAGGGGCATCACGATAACATCGGCCGCCACCACCTGCTACTGGCGCTCACATCAGATAAACATAATCGACACTCCGGGGCATGTCGATTTCACTGCCGAGGTGGAGAGGGCGCTCAGGGTCCTTGACGGGGCCGTAGGCGTATTCTGCGCGGTGGGAGGCGTTGAGCCGCAGACGGAGACGGTATGGAGGCAGGCTGACAGGTACACAGTCCCGCGCATCGCATTCGTCAACAAGATGGACAGGCTCGGTGCGGATTTCTTCCGTGTCCTCGAGGATATGGAGAAGAAGCTCGGGGAGAAGCCCGTGCCTCTCTTCATCCCCGTAGGCAGCGAGAGCAGCTTCTCCGGGGTGATAGACCCCATAAAGATGGAATACCTCACAGTCAGCGCAGAGGATGACGGGGAGACGATCACGCGCTCCGCGATCCCTTCCGGAGAGGAGGCGAAGGCTGAGGAATGGAGGGAGAAGCTCATCGACAGCGTCGCCTCATACTCCGATGAGATCACGGAGCTCTACTTTGACGGCAAGGACATACCTGCCGACATGATAATCTCCACACTGAGGGAGTGCACGCTCTCAAGGGAGCTTCTGCCGGTATTCGTCGGCTCCTCGCTGAAGAACATCGGCGTGCAGACGGTCCTTGACGGCATCGTCGATCTGCTGCCCTCCCCTGCCGAGGCGAAGCCTGTAGAGACGATCAATGCGAAGAACGGGAAGGCCGAGGAGCTCAGGCACAGCGCGAACGGACCGCTGGAGGCCCTTATCTTCAAGATCCAGGTAGATCCGCAGGCAGGTCCGATGTGCTTCGTGCGCGTATATTCCGGAGTGCTGAAGAAAGGCATATCGGTATACAACATCACAAAAGGCAGGAAGGAAAGGATAAACAGGCTCCTGAGGATGCATGCTGACAGGCCGGAGGACCTTCCGGAGCTGAAAGCCGGGGATATCGGGGTGATAATAGGCTTCAGGCTTGCACAGACAGGCGACACTATCGGGGCGGAGAACCATCCATACCTCCTGGAGAGGATGCAGTTCCCGAATCCTGTCATATCCGTAGCGATCGAGCCGAGCTCCACTGCAGAGCAGGAGAAGCTTCACAAGGCGCTGGAGACGCTTGCGATGGAGGATCCGACATTCTCCTACAAGGATGATGCCGAGACAGGGCAGCTTGTCATCTCCGGCATGGGAGAGCTCCATCTCGATGTCCTCGTGACGAGGATCAAGGACGATATGAAGGTAAGCTGCCGCGTCGGCAATCCGCAGGTATCGTACAGGGAGTGCATAAAGGCAGAAGCCTCCGGCAAGGAGGAGTTCTCCAGGACGATCGCGAACAAGGAGAATACCGCCGGCATATCGATGACGGTGAAGCCGCTGCCTCCGAAGAGCGGGAACGTGCTGAGGATAACTGCCTCCACAAGGGATATCCCTGAGGAGATCATCGAAGCCATCAGGAACGGCATCAACGGAGCATTCTCCGGCGGTATCCGGTTCGGCTACGAATGCACTGACATCGAAGCGGATGTCACAGCCATCGAATACGATGAGAATACCTCCACACCATTCGCATTCGCATCCTGCGCGGCGATGGCATTCGACAGGATCGCATCCGAGGCAGGTCCGGTGCTCATGCAGCCGGTGATGAAGATACAGGTCTCCGCACCTTCGGAGTACATCGGCGATGTCATCTCCTCCATAACCCAGCGCGGAGGCATCGTGCTGAGCATGGAATCGCGCACTGCTGCTGATCTGGTCACGGCAGAGGCACCGCTGGAGAAGATGTTCGGCTATACGACCGTGCTCAGATCCTCCACACAGGGCAGAGGCTCATTCAGCATGGAATTCTCGCATTACGCAGAGAAAACCAGCTGATTGCGATATCGATCCAATCCGGGATGCCTGCAGAAGCAGGCATCTTTCTATATATGAATGATATCTGAATCATTGTATATTTATATGATATTATAATTCATTATCGCTGATAGGCATATCAGAATACATGATCATCTTCCTGCTGCGATATAATCATAATGCACACCTTCCCATTGCCTGGAGAGATCCGGCGGCATATGCATCACAGCCTCATCTGCATGACGGATAGAGGACGGGCATGGCAAGATTCCGCTGCCAGATGGCTCCGTCCTGCAGGAACTGAGGAGTCGGCAGCTCCAGAAGCATGATCGCAGACTCGCCTTATGCATGCATATAATCAATTGATATTGATATCTAAAGTATTTGGTTTCAATAATGAATTGATATTGTTATCATATGACTATCATTTCGATTCAAATACTGAATCGTATCTATATTACCCGCAAGTCCTATCGATGGAATTGCATTAGCATGCATGTTGGATACAGGAATGCATGGTAAAGCCACCAGCTCTTTTCCGCCGCAGTCCATTGCATTAGTGCGGTCATCCGCCCGGTGCCGATGATCGACTTGGCAGCTGCTGCCTGCGGCAGCGGAGACGATGGCATTCCGGAAGCTGGTAGATAGTGGATTGCATCCTTTTCCATATAGTTATGATATGCAATTTATATTCTTATCATATCCGTATCAGCTCATAATCCAATTGGTGCGCATCAGGACTGATACCGTAACGATACATCATCAGCATTCCTTTCTCTCCGGGAATATGCAGTAACAGCGGTATCTCCTGCATGATTTTCCTTTACTTCTGAATCCCCGGACCTTAACATTTTCCTAATAAGCTTTATTTGCGTCAAAAGGAGGATTCAGATGAGCGTCAACACCAAGGATATCAGGAATGTGGCAATCATCGGCCATAATGGAACGGGAAAGACCAATCTCATAGAGCAGATGCTGTACTATGCAGGGGTTCTTTCCCGTCCAGAGACCGTTGATAGCGGCAAGACCGTAAGCGACTACACAGACGAGGAGATCCAGAGGAAGATGTCCGTCCATTCCGTGCTTGCCTCGATGGAATGGGATGGCAAGAGGATCAACGTGCTCGACACGCCGGGTACCGGTGACTTCATCGGAGAGGCAATATCCTCATTCAGGGCAACGGAAGCAGCACTCATGCTCGTAGATGGCAGGGAGGGCGCACAGATCGAGACCATCAAGCTCTGGAGGAGGCTGGACGAGAGAAACAAGCCTAGGGCTGTCTTCATCAACAAGATGGATAAGGAGAGGGCAAGCTTCAGGTTCACCATAGATTCGCTGGTTGAGGAGTTCGGAGCACACTTCGTCCCTGTCGTGATGGCGCTTGGCGAGGCAGAGGAATTCCATGGTGTCATAAACCTCATCGAGAACCAGGCATATGAATGCCACGAAGGCGGGAAGGAGACACCCATCCCGATTCCCGAGAAGTACTCGGCTGTCGTCGAGGATTTCAGGTCACGCCTCATAGAGAATGCAGCCGAAGGTACGGATGAGCTTATAGAGAAGTATTTCGAGCAGGGTACGCTCGAACCCGATGATATCAGGCACGGACTCGCTGTCGGCATGAGGACAAACAGGGTCGTCCCCGTATTCTGCGGCGCAACCGACAAGGGCGCCGGAATCACATCGCTTCTCAACTTCATCAAGAACAACTTCCCATGGCCGCTCGGAATCGAGGAATCCATCATCGGGCATGAGGGTGAGGTCACTACCCTCGAGATCGATCCGGAGAAGCCTTTCTCCGCATATGTCTTCAAGACGACGATTGACCAGTTCTCCGGGAAGATGAGCTTCCTGAAGATCGTCACAGGTGTCCTTACACCGGAAACGGACATCTACAACAACGAGATCGGGAAGAAGGCAAAGCCCGGCAAGCTCTACAGGGCAGTCGGCAAGAAGCTCATCGAGGTGGATGCTCTCGAGGCAGGCGATATCGGTATAATCACCAAGTGTGATATAGCCTATACGAATGCTACATTCGTTGCGGGTCCGGAATACAAGAGAAGATTCAGGCCTCTCAAGCTTCCACAGCCGATCTACCAGCTCGCCATCTCCGCCGCTGACAAGAAGAGCGAGGACAAGATGAACGATGCCCTCCACAGGATCGCAGAGGAAGACCTGACATTCCAGATCCAGTACAACGAGGAGACGAAGGAATCGATCATAGGAGGCATGGGCGAGCTCCATATCGGCATGATCCTCGACAAGATCCGGGACAAGCAGAAGATAGAGATCAACACGAAGACTCCGAGGATCGCATACAGGGAGACCATCACGAAGGATTCCGGGCTTGCCGAGTACACTCATAAGAAGCAGACGGGCGGGCATGGGCAGTTCGGCAAGGTCGTGCTGAGCATCAAGCCTTCCGAGCGCGGCAAGTACTATGAGTTCGAGAACGTCGTCAAGGGCGGTGCGATCTCCAAGGGGTACATCCCCGGCATCGAGAAGGGACTGCATGAGGCGATGGAGGAAGGATACCTCGCAGGCTATCCGCTTGTGGACATCAGCGTGACCCTCATCGATGGCAAGGAGCATCCTGTCGATTCATCCGAGATGGCATTCAAGCTCGCAGCGAAGGGTGCTATGCAGAACGCACTGTCGAAGGCAGGCTGCGTCCTTCTCGAGCCGTTCATGAAGCTTGAGGTCTTCGTTGACCAGGAGTACCTGGGCTCCATCCTCTCCGATCTCTCATCCAAGCGGGGACGCGTCCTCGGGCAGGAAGAGAAGGGACACGTCGTATGCGTCCGTGCAGAGGTGCCGATGGCAGAACTCCGCAACTATGCCATCGAGCTCAAGTCAATGACATCGGGCACTGGCTCCTTCGAGCTCGAATTCGACCACTATGAGGAGCTTCATGGCAAGCTTGCCGATGACGTGATCGAGGAAGCGAAGAAGGCAAAGGAGGCAGCGCAGGGATGATCGATAGCGGTTTTCCGCTTATCGATAACAGAACAGATACTGTATTCATACAGTAATTGTATAAGTACGGTATGTAAATGCTTCAGGAAAGCAATGATAACAGGCCCTGATGGATATGATTCCGCAGGGCCTTCATAATGACTCAGATATCGAACAGATCGGCTTTCTCAAGCCATATCTCGTTTATCGGATGCTCTTTTTCCATGCCTTTCTGCTCGAACTTCGTTATGGGACGCCATGTCACAGGCGGAGCGAAGCCCCCGAAAGGATTGATCAGCTGTGTCTCTTCCGAAGAGAGGGAGAGAACCTCATCGGCATACTCCTCCCAGTCGGTGACCATGTAGATATATCCTCCCTTCATCAGCTTGCGCGAGAGCAGGGAGAGGAAGGCAGGGTTCATAAGCCTTCTCTTATGGTGCCGCTTCTTCTGCCAGGGATCAGGGAAGAAGATGTGGAAGCCGCTCACCGATCCATCCGGGATCATATGGTTCAGCACATCGACTGCATTGAAGCGGATGATCCTCACGTTCTCTATCTGGCGCTTCCCCAGCTCATCAAGCAGATGCACGAAGCCCTGGAGGAAGACCTCGATGCCGATGTAGTTGCATTCCGGCTTCCTGAGGGCGATCTCGGCAGTGGTATCGCCCATGCCGAAGCCTATCTCGATGACAACGGGCTTGCCGTTGCCGAAGACTGCGCTGTAGTCAAGGAAGGAATCGGAATAGAAGAGCCCGTATTTCTCCATATACTCATGGAGCACCCTCTTCGCCTTGTCGGAAAGCACGTTGTTGCGGAGCACATAGCTCTTGACCGTCCTTTCCATCCCTTCCCTTATCTCTATCCTGTCTATTCCCTCGAAAATCTCTTCGTCTGTCATCAGAGGAGCCTCCTGAGCTGCTCTAGGATGAACAGGGCCTTGTCCTTGAGCGATACGGCCCCTGTCTGCATCCTCATGTGCGTCATATTCCTGCTGTCCATCTGGACCTTCCCGTCTGAAAGCCTGAGAAGGGAGATGACGCGGTCTGGGTTTATCGCGGAGAGGCGGCCGAACTCTATATCGACGATGCCCCTGCTCTCCGCGAGATGGTATATCGAAAGAGTGCGGCAGATGATCTTTATCTCGGCGATGCAGAAGAGGTTGTCCACCTCCTCCGGCATCTGGCCATAGCGGTTCTCAAGCTCCGCCCTCAGCCCCTCAAGCTGCCCCTCCGTCTGGATCGATGCGATCTTCTTGTATGCCTCGAACTTGGATGATGGATCGGAGATGTAGCTGTCGGGTATGAATCCCGAGTAGTCAAGATCGAGGAGCACGTCCCGTTCCTTCTCCTTCTCCGTATCCGTGAGCCTGTCTATCTCCTCCTCAAGGAGGCGCATGTACATATCGAGTCCGACAGCCTCGAGATGCCCGGACTGCTCACGTCCGAGTATATTCCCGGCTCCCCTTATCTCCATGTCCTTCATGGCCACCTTGAATCCGGAGCCCAGCGCCGTGTTCTCAGAGAGCACACGCAGCCTCCTGATGGCATCATCGTTCAGCATGGAGCGGTCCTTGTAGAGGAGGTAGCAGTATGCCTTCCTGCCGGATCGCCCTACCCTTCCCCTTAGCTGGTAGAGCTGCGAGAGCCCGAACCTATCGGCCTCATCGATTATGATCGTATTCACGTTCGGGATATCTATCCCGTTCTCTATTATCGTTGTGGATACCAGAACCTGTATGCCCTCATAGACGAAACGGTGCATAACGCTCTCGAGATCATCCGCCTCCATCTGGCCATGCGCGCTCTCGACAATCGCATACGGGACCTCGCTTCGTATCATCTGGACGATGTCATCAAGGTCATCTATGCGGTTATGGAGGTAGAACACCTGCCCGCCGCGCTCAAGCTCCCGCCTGACTGCCGCAGCCACCGTCTCCACGGAGAACTGGCCTATCGTGGTGTCTATCGGCTGCCTCTCCCGGGGTGCTGTGGTAAGCAGGGACATGTCGCGCACGCGGAGAAGCGACATATAGAGCGTACGGGGAATGGGCGTAGCGGAAAGCGTGAGCGAGTCGACATTCGTCTTGATATGCTTGATCCTCTCCTTGTCCTTCACTCCGAAGCGCTGCTCCTCATCGACGATAAGAAGCCCCAGATCATGGAAGGCAACGCTCTTCTGCAGTATCTTGTGCGTTCCGAAGAGCACATCCACCGATCCATCCGCAACGCCGGCAAGCACCTTCCTCTGCTCCTTCCCGGATACGAAGCGCGAAAGGATCGCGGCATTCACGGGGAAGGTGCCGAGCCGCTGCCTGAAGTTGCTGCAGTGCTGCTCCGCGAGTATCACGGTGGGCGCGAGGAAAGCCACCTGCTTGCCGCTCATCACGGCCTTGAAGGCAGCCCGGAATGCGATCTCGGTCTTGCCGTATCCGACATCGCCGCATACGAGGCGGTCCATGACCTTGTCTGATTCCATATCGTGCTTGATATCATCGATGCACTTCAGCTGGTCCGGTGTCTCCGTGAATGGGAACGATGCCTCGAACTGCACCTGCCAGTCATTGTCCCGCGCGAAAGGATAGCCATGGCTTGCCTGCCTCTCAGCATAGAGATGGACCAGCTCCTGGGCCAGCTCCTGGGCATTCCTGACGGCCTTCTCCTTCTTCTTCGTCCACCCGGAGGAACCCAGGGTGTCGAGCTTCGGTGTCCTGCCATCGCTTCCGATGTACTTCTGCACGAGATCGGCCTGCTCTATGGGGACGTAGAGGTATTCCCTGTTCGCATACTCGATCTTTATGTAGTCACGCTCGGTGCGGCTTGTCCTGACCCTGTCTATCTTCAGGAAGCGCCCGATGCCGTAATTGACATGGACGACATAGTCCCCTTCCTTCAGCTCGACGAATGAATCCAGCGGGGAGGAGACTGTCTCGGTGATGGACTTCGCCCTCTTCCTCCTCCTGCCGAATATCTCGCTGTCCAGCACCACGAAAAGGGATATGGCCTCGATCTGGAAGCCTGACGAGATGTCGGATACCTCTATGACGGCATCGCTTTCCTTCAGGACATTCTCCAGCCTCTCCTTCTGGACATCGGAGGGTGCTATGACAGCGACTTTCCAGCCATTGCGCATCATCGCCGCGATATCATCGCGGAAATATGCCACGTTGCCGAAATACGAACGCGAGGCAGTCACTCCGAAATGATGGTATTCCGGATCGGAGATGTCATACGTAAGGAAGGCATTCCTCCTGGATGCGAGGAAATCCTCCCATGGCAGCAGGATGCGGTCCGGAAGCACTGCATCGGGATCGCTCTTGTATGCCTCTGCGAACCTCGCCTTCGCCTCGTTCTGCATCGCGCGCCAGGAAACGGCTATCCTCTCCATACCCGTTATGATGAAGTAGTCGCCATCCCTGGCATAATCCAGCATCGACGAGAAGAGCGGGCTTGAATCCCCGGAGATCAGGGGGATGCTGATGCGGCTTCTGGTGCTGAGGCTCTTCTGCGTCATCGGGTCGAAGAAGGATATGCGCCCTATCGTATCCCAGTCAGCATGGATCCTCACAGGCTCATCGAATGAGAACGGGAAGATATCCATGACCTCGCCGCGCAGCGAGAACGAGCCGGCCTCGTAGCATGATGCAGCTCGGTAGTAGCCTGCCCGCGTGAGCTCCTGGGCAAGCTCGGATGGCCGGAACCCATCCCCCGTCCGGAGCTTTATCGAGTTCCTCTCGAGGCTCTCTGGCGACATCACGGGGGATACGAATGCACGCAGGGATGCCGCAATCACCCCGCTCTTCATCTCCGATATGGAATCAAGGGCCTTCTTCTGGCCGTATTCCGCGCTGGTAAGGGAGAATGCCGAATAGAGCTGCTTGCCGTTCGATGGAAGATGGACAACCTCCATGGATGAGCCGGAAAGGTCATCATACAGGACAGAGGCGCACTCATCCGTCGGGCAGATGGCGAATACACGGCCGCCCCTTGCTGCCGCGATTCTCCTCACGGCTTCCGAAAGGGGATAGAAATCCAGCCCATCGGCTCTGATGATGCCTCCTGATGGGCTTATGGCCTTCCTTATCGCAGGGTTCTTCCCGATGTAATCGGAAACAAGGTCCTGTATTCTCCTGTCCACTCGATGGAATATATCCGATTATCCCGATTCGGACAATCGCCGCCGCTTCTTGCCCATTCCCCCCATATTCGGCTAAGAATATTGATATGCTTGACAGCGGACGACTCGATATCCTCGCCTCTGCGGTACGGGAAGCCGGCCGGTATGCCGCGGCTGCGCAGAGCAGGGTCCACAGATCATTCAAGGACGACGGCTCGGTCCTCACCGAGGCCGACACAGCCATAAGCCACCGCATAACGCGGACGATAAGGGAGCTTTTCCCCGAGGCTGCGGTCATAAGCGAGGAGGAGGAGACGGAGAACAGGAGCAGGGACTGGATCTTCATCCTTGACCCGATAGACGGCACCGATGTCTATTCGCAGGGTCTGCCGTCATTCGCCGTGTCCCTGGGCATCCTCGACTCGGATCTGGTCCCCCGGGGAGCGATCATCGCCGCCCCGCGCTTCGGCCTGGCATCAGAGGAGCTCTTCATACGCCTCGATCCAGGATCCCGGGCGCTCATGGATGGGGAGATGATAGCCGCATGCACAGGCAAGGACACCATCACGGAAGTGACGATGGGATCCAAGGGCCCGCTTGAGCTCGACTTCTCATCATACCGCGGCAAGATAAGGATATTCGGATCGACGATCCTCCACATCCTCGCCCCTGCGGTCTATCCATCGATAGAAGGGACGGTCGTGCAGAAGTGCTTCGCATGGGACATCGCGTCATCGCATGCCGTGCTCAGGAGCCAGGGGATGGATCTTGAGAGGGAAGACGGCACTCCATTCAGATACACCGAGCGCTTTGTCTTCGGAAAGGAGAAGCTCGATTCGGTGCTGTACGGAGGAACGGAGAGAGGACGACGGCTCCTCAGATCAATGCTGCCTGTACGATAGCGGCATCACGGATGCCGAAGAAGGAGATCACATCCTCAGCCAGCCCGCTGCGGACAGCGATCGTCAGGGACACCTCCTCCCTTCCGAGGAGGACAGGTATGGCCGGTGCGAATCCCCTCCCTTCCAGCTCGAGGCGACCCACCTCATCTATGAGGACAATGCCGGAGCGGAATGAGCACAGCACGGAACACGCCTCGCTGAAGGCCTCCTCGCTGATATACCAGCGGCGGAATCTGGCGTCCAGGACCTGGGATGGCGACATCAGCAGCACGCTCTCCCCTGTCGATATGCGCCTGAGGTACCTCTCCCCGCCATGCTTGTCGGTGATGAAGCCATCGCAGGGTGCGGCATGGGAAAGGCGCTCCATCGCGCTTGACTTGCCGCCGCCGATGCCCGCAGTGACTATCCTACAGCTCATTGGAGAGGAAAGCGTTGAGAGCCTCGTATGCACGTGAGCTCTCTTCCTTGCGGATCACGAATGTGAGCACGTTCATCGTGGAGATGATCTCGATTATATTCACGCTCTCCCACGCGAGCTTCCTCGCCGCCAGATAGAGGATGCCAGGAGTCTGCAGGAAATCGCCCTTGAAGACGATCGTGAGGGCCACGAGATCGGTGAAGCGGTGTATGACATCGCTCTCGTCTATCAGCTCATCGACGCGCTGGCGGTACTTGTCCGACACGGAGAGCGATATCTCATGCGTGCCGACGGTTATGTTCAGGAAATCCCCCGACGATGGCTTTACGATGCTGTAGAGCTGTGTCAGGGCCGCCGCATTCTCATCGCTCTGCCTGAGGTTGAGGTCATAGATATTCGTCTTCATCGATATCTCAAAGCCTATATCCCCTCTCTGCGGCTTCGCCTCCGTCCTCTCCTTCAGCTCAGCGGCATAGCGGCGGGCCGCCATCACTATCGAGGAAGGGCTGACAGGCATCCCGTAGAGTGCCTCGACCCTGGGCTTCATGAAGCGGGCGAGATTGGAATACGAGATGACATCCTGCAGTATCATCTCGGAAATGAACGGGCTATGGTCTATTATCTCCTTGACATATGCCGCAATCGAGGCCTGCATGCTCCCTCCTGTGTTATATAAGCAACAATCATGTTATCTAAATAACACAGAAAGGGCAAGTCCCGCTCTCCCTGACCGACAGGATGCCGCATCTATGATGATTCCATCGTGCGATAATATGCTATCATCGAGGCATGCGCTGCCCAAGATGCGGAAATGATGATGACAAGGTCCAGGAATCAAGGACGAACAAGGATGGCACCTCGATAACGAGAAGGCGCAAATGCCTTTCGTGCGGACACAGGTTCACGAGCTATGAGAGGATCGAGGAGAAGCCGATCATAGTCATAAAGAAGGATGGACGGCATCAGCCCTTCGATATCTCGAAGGTTGAGCGCGGGATCAGGCAGTGCACTGAGAAGCTGAACATCACGCAGAACGAGATCGAGGAGATCCTCCACAACATCGAGGACAGCATCTACGAGATCGCGGGAACGAAGAACACCGTGACAAGCCGCGAGGTCGGGGAGGAGACGCTGAAGCAGCTCTACCCCGTCTCCCCTGTCGCCTATGTGCGCTTTGCTTCCGTATACAGGGCATTCGATGATCTCGACCAGTTCATCGACGAGATAGAGCGGCTGGCAAGGAAGGGCTGATCAGCGGCGGGCGGCATCGAACCACCGGCCGGTCACCGACTGCTCTATCTCCTCGTTCAGATGCTCGGGCTTCAGTATCTCGTTCGCGCAGTCGAGGCAGAAGTTGTCCGTCATGCCCGCGATGTAATCGATGATCATCCGCCTGTCTGTCCCCTCCCTCTCCATATACTTCGGATACATTCCCGAGATATGGTTGTAGAAGCCTGCGGCAAGCATGTTGTGCTCCGCCATGTACCCCGCCTCGTCAAGATGGAAGGACTGGTAGAGATCCTCGAGGTAATCCGCGATAAGATGCAGCAGCCTCGTGAAGTAGCGCGTATAGCCATTGAGGATATCCGAGCGGTAGATATATGCATAGTTGAATGCAGAGAATGCCTCGACGGCCTCGAAGATATACGGTGAGAACCCGATGCCGTCCTCATCGCTGGCCCCAGCGATGATGTCATCGACGAGCGTGCTTATTATGCTGCCGTTCGTGCTCCCCAGCCTCTCCCTGACTATCTCCGGAAGCTCCCGGCCGCGGAGTATGCCGAGCCTGTATGCATCCTCCCAGTCCCGTCCCAGATATGCGATCGTGTCAGAGAAGCGCACCACCGCCGCCTCTGCGGTAGCCGGCACAAGCCCTTCCCGCCCTGTGATGGCATCGAGGTCCCGTATCGCACCCGTGGGCCTTATCCTCATATTCAGCGACTCGCCATTGTGGCAGACTATCCCGTCGCGCACCGCATATGTGAGATTCAGGCCATTGCCGCCGTTCGCAAGGAAGTCGACGACGCGGAGAGAGTTCACCTCGTGCTCGAACTTCCCGAGCCCCCTCTCCTCCGCCATGCGGGATATTATCCTCTCACCGACATGCCCGAACGGGGTATGCCCCAGATCGTGTCCCATCCCTATCGCCCACGCCATCTCGGTATCGAGCCCGAGAGTGCGGCAGATGCTCGATGCTATGGAGGCGACATGCAGGACATGCTCCATGCGGGTGCATATATGGTCATTCGATGGCGCGAAGAAGACCTGCGTCTTGTGCTTCAGGCGCCGGAACGGAGAGGAATGGATTATGGCGGTGGTGTCGCGGTAATACGGACCCCGCCCATCCTCCCTGCGTGGCCTCTGGCGGCTTCTGAGGGCATCTTCCAGCCCGCTATCCCTATTGCAGTCCATGGAAATATGCTAGCATAAGGGGGAAGGCGGAAGAAAGAGTGTACGTATACATCATCCCCATAAC
>CALXYI010000027.1 GCA_944392935.1 uncultured Spirochaetaceae bacterium | reverse complement strand
CAGGAACCAGCTGATAGAGGATAAGAATGAGGAGCAGCTGGTGATGAAGGAGCTGTTTGACCCGTTTACGGGAGAGCCGGCAAAGAAGGACAGGTAGCAGCGGGAAGCAGGATTCGGAGACAGGAAGTCTCCGGATGGGGATATGGATCAGGAGGCTGCTTCAGCAGCTGTCCGGGAAGGTGTGCAACCGGTAGTCGGTTTCAGGGCGCGTATCAGCGCTTGCCGGTATCAGGCCCTTATAGGGCTTGGACAAACCACCGGCTGGGCCGGTGGTCATGATTTCAGAATGTGTTCTTCGCAGAGACCGTGAGCATTATTATCCCGGCAAGGTAGATCACAGCTGACAGCACCGATGGAAGCGCTACCGTGCTTGTTGAGAGGAAGTTGCCTATCATCAGCAGTATGAAGGCAAAGGCACGGGATGCGCTGTGCGTAGCCCTGTCCTTTATGACCGCTGCGGTGTAGGTAATGATCGAGGCTGCGTACAGGCATATGAGCATGACCATCAGATATGCATCGTAGGATGATGAGAACGCAGTGAATTCCCCTGCTCCTGCCCCTGTATTCATGGGAGCTGCGAGGGCGATGAAGCATGCGGCGGCTATGGATATCGAAAGGAACAGCCTGAGGCGCGATACATTCGTCCCATAGTACTGGATGGATGCGAATACGAATACCACGGCAGCGGACAGCATCGCGAAGCGCTCTATGATCACGATGGAGTTCGGGGCGAATATGGTTATCCCGGACACCTCCGAATACAGCGGCAGGATCATCGTTGCCTCAAGCGCTATGAACGAGAAGAGCAGGGGCAGCAGCGTTGTGTCGATGCTGTGCGTCCTGTGCCTGAGACGCAGTATGAAGAGGAATACAAGCGATGATATTATCACGACGAGCTGCGGGAAATACACCAGGACATAGATGAACCAGCCCGGTGTCTTCTGCCTCGTGAGTATCACCGTCATGTGTATCAGCATCGCCCCGTACAGCACCGAGATGATCAGCTGCAGGAGTATTGCGAATGAGAAGTTCCTCTTCTTCCTCTTCGGCATTTAGATCGTATCCCTGTATGGAATTTCCGTATCCGTCCCGACGGCATGGGCAGCAACGCTGCTTCCCATCGCCGCGATCAGAGAGTCAAGCATCGTGCCGATGCCTCCGAGGAGGGGGAGGAAGGCTATCACGGCATTCTCCGCACCGTAGAGATTCATCGAGAGTATGTTCAGGGAAAGGACCGCTATCACCGCGACCTCTGTCCCTGAAGCGGCTGAGGAGATGAAGGAGACAAGCGCCGCTGCGGCAGCAGCTGCCAGCATGGCACCGGCTCCGGGAAGCTCCTCTGCCGTTGCCTGGAAGAGTGTCAGTATCGTTATGGATGAGATGAATGCGCTTCCTCCGTGGGCAATGATCGAGAAGAGCGGTATCGATGTCGAGGCGATCCTCTTCTGCACTCCCAGGTTCTGGCGGGCGATGCTCTCATTCACAGGTATGGATGCCACGATGCTGGATGTGAAGAATCCCATGGCCATCGCTCCCAGCGAGCGGATGATCACGCGGTATGGGTTCTTCCTGAAGCCAGTGAAGACCGCATATATGAGAGGAAGCACGATGAGGACCACGGCGAGCGTGGATGCTGCAAGCATCGCTGCGTAATCAGGTACGGCGAAGATCGTCTTCTCCTGATACATTCCGGTGAAGAAGGAAGCTGACGCAGCGTATACGAGGATGAAGCCATATACGGCATACGTCCGCGCTATCCTGTACATGACCTCCGAGAATGAGTTCATCACGGTATATGCAGGCCTTATCGTATCTGCCGAAGGCTTCAGCGATATCCCCAGCACCCATGAGATCACGGCCACGGGGAGAAGGAACCGGGTGGCTGTCGCGAATGACCAGTAAGGCGTGATCGGATAAAGCGCGCTTGATGCTGACGACAGCATATAGGAAGCGTGCGAGAGAAGCGCTCCGGGAGCGCTGCCTGCAGAGCTTGTCACTGGAAATGGCTGTGGAGAGGCCGCGAATGCAGCAGCGCCGCAGAGAGCGAGGAGGAACGTTGTCACGATGCTCCACAGCACGGAGACAAGAGCTGTCCGCAGTCCCTTCCTGTCCTTCATCAGCGAAGCCGTTCCCGAGGAGAGCGTTATGGCAACCAGAGGCACGGATATGAATATACCAAGGCTTATCAGATACGATGATACGGCAGAGAGTATCCCTGCTGTCTCGGTGAGATCTCCGAAAAGAAGCGCCGTTGCCAGCCCCATGAGAAGCGCCGCTATATAGGTTATCCACGTCTTCATAGGGAAAGGATACAGCACCTAAAAGCAGTAGTCAATCTTGGAGGTATGATGCCATGCGATAATGCATCGGCATGCAATTCATTCTCCTGAATGATTTTGCTTATGTGATAAGGCTCCCGGTGAGGGAGCCTTGCATCACTCCTGCGCCTCAGTCTCCCTGTCTGCGCTGAGCAGCGATCTGAGCCTGTATCCGCTGACGGCTTCCTTCGTGAGAAGCATGCGTGCATACTCATCGCATCGGAAGTCACGGGCTTTCGGATTCAGCGCGAAGGCGAGGGCAGAGAGGAGCATGATGCGCTGCATCTGCTCCTTGTTGTACCATATCTCGCCCTGGTACTCATTGCAGCGGGCCAGATCCTGCACTCCGCTGTCGCTGATGATCCTTCCGAAGAGCTCCATCGCTGAGGAATCCTTCTGGTATACCTTGCAGCCTGCCGTGAGTATTGCCGCACCATGCGTCACAGCGCGCCTTGCATCATCATCCAGGCCGAGCTCGCCAAACTCATATTCGAAGAACGTGTCTATCAGGAGCCGGTCGGCTTCTTCCATCGCCCCTCTTATATCCAGGGACGAGGCGAATGGATGCAGCACGAAGGATGAAGCTATCGTGAGGGCGAGAGTGCTGTCCGCGCCTGCCCATGATGCGAAGGCCTTGCCCTTCTTCTCCGAGAAGAGGGCGGAAAGCGTCCTCACCAGCCTGATCATCGGCTTGGGCTCTATCTCCTCCGGTATGACGCCGATCTGCCCTTTCGCGGGCTCCTCGAGCGCCGCATATACTTCCGGGATGGTGGAGTAGCATTCCGCTATCGAGAGCAGGAGATCGCGTTCTCCCTGCTTCGAGAGCCTGCCGTTCACCATGTCCTCGATATGCCTGAGCGTTTCCTGTGACCTGAGAGGCTCAAGCGCCTTGAATAGCGGTTCGAGACGGAGCAGCGCGACAGCCTTGGAGATGTTCCTTATGCCTTTCCTGCCGTAGCTCCTCCACAGCCTCTCGTAGCTGCCATCCGTATCATTGACTTCCCTTATGTTCCAGTAGACCCTTGCCTCATAGCCATCCAGCGAGAATGAGAAGCCCTCGTCATACAGCTGCATCGATGGGATTATGTATGTCAGGCCATCGGTGAAGCAGTCGAGGAGCGCGAAGTTCCTGCCACCGAACGAAAGGCCGAGGTTCTCCGCCAGCTTCATCGTCACGGTGCTTCTTGAGTCCCTGTCCTTCCTCAGCTTCGGAACCGAGACGCTTATGTTCCCCCCGGTCCTCTCGTATTGGTTGTTCACCAGCACGAGGGTCCTTTCGGAGCCTGCGCCGTTAACGAATGCGTATACCGATTCCTCTACGCCGCCGTTCTGGTTGAAGCAGTCATAGAGCTGGAAGAACTCGACGCCTGAGAATAGGTATCTCCTGCGGAAGAGCGGGAATATCCTGCGGTAGTGCTCTCCTACGAGCCATCCATTAGGCTCCTCGTTGTAGTAGGCCCGCCTGTATTCCATGCCGTACTTCTCATGGAAGCCCTCGATCTGCCCATGCCCGACCATAGGAAGCCCGGGAAGAGTCGCGAGAAGCGTGCAGACAGCGAAGTACTTATCACCATCACCGAACTGGGCAATCGCTGTCTCCTCATCCGGGTTGTTCATGAAGTTGACGTACCTCTTGAGTATCTCAGGCTCGAAGACAAGGGTATTCTTGATTCCCAGCCTGTACTTCTGGTTCTCCTGGTTCTTCAGCATGTTCATGAATGCCGAGTTGTACACCCTGTGCATTCCGAGCGTCCTGACGAAGTATCCTTCCATCATCCAGAAAGCCTCGGCAAGAAGCAGCGTGTCAGGCACTTCCTTCGCTATCCTGTCGACGACCTCCCTCCAGAATTCCTGCGGGATGCGCCTGTTGAACTCCTCATCGGTAAGGGCATGGCTTGCACGCCCGGCAATGTCTCCGCCGAAGCCCGGCTTCGGGTACCAGAGCCTCTGGATATGCCTCTTCGCGAGTGTCATAGCGGCATCGAAGCGTATGATGGGGAAGTTCTTCGCCACATGGATTATCTTCTGTATGACAGCCTCACGTGTCACGGGATTGAGATAATCGAGCTGTGCTGTGTCGTTCCAGGGCATCGATGTGCCGTCATTGCCGTGGAAGATGTACCTTACCTGGCCGCTTCTCCTGTCACGGAGCATGAATGTGACAGCGGCATCGGTACGGTCGTAGTAGTGATCCTCTATCTTCACCTCGTAGTCCGGATTGTTCGACAGATCAGGGCCGTTGTATGTATATGACGGGAATGGCGGCCAGTCCTGCTGGATGAAGTAGTCGGGATGCTCATAGACCCAGTTCCCGTCTATTCCCGTGTGGTTCGGGACCATATCGGAAGCAAGCCTTATGCCGCGCTTGCGGCAGCGTTCCCTCAGATTCTCGAGGGCCTGCCATCCTCCTATCGCTCCCGATATCTCATAGTCCTTCAGCGAATATGCGGAGGCCTCCGCATCCGGATTGCCGCAGAGGTTCTTTATCTTCCTTGAAGCCTCGGATCTCTCCCACAGCCCGATGAGCCAGAGCGCCGTGAAGCCACGCTCCCGCAGGAGGTCAAGCTCCTCGTCGGGAATCTGGTCAAGCCTCGTGATCGATCTCCTGTACTGCTTTGTCAGCTGGTCGAGCCATACGAGGGTGCATTTAGCCATCATGACGACACGGGGCATCCAGTTCGAATCATCGGAGAATGCCTCGTATTCATTGAGCTCGCTCTCTGAGTAGTCTATGACATGGGTCGGACCGCCGCCTCCGCCGACACCGCCTCTGTCCTTCTCCTCTTCGTGGATGTAGTCGAGCGATGTCTCGAGAAGGCGTATGAGCTCAAGCGGAAGGAATGCGCTCCACTCGCGCAGGATGTACCTTATCTGCTCCTCGAGCGAATTCGGATAGAGCCTTGCCGGAAGCTGGAGCATCGTGAAGATGTCATCGGTGTTCGGCTTCCCGTTCCTCAGATCATCCTTTACGTATGATGAGAGGATGCTGGAAAGCGCCTTGCATTCCGGCGGATATACGATCTGGTCCGGGGAGACGAAGGGCTTCGAGGCTGCAAGGAGCGCAGGATTCTGCAGCAGCACCTGATGGATGAAGAAGCCCCTCATATCCTCTGCCATCCTCATTCCCGGATCGGGATGCTTTTCCTCGAGAGCCGGCGATGGGAATGTCCTCGAATAGAAGGCGAGGGCATCGGAGAGCTGCTCATTCGAGGCTACTGTCGCGATGCGGCGCGTGAAGAAATCGCTCTGCCCGTCTCCCATCCTTGCGGAAAGCACGATCTGGTAGATGAGATGCAGGACCGCGGAAGCGTGGAGCTTTCCCGGCGAGATATATCCCCCTTCGGATCCTTCCTTCCTTATTTCGGTGTTGTATCTGTAGGCAAGGAGGGACGCTTCCCTGTACATGAGATCAAGACCTTCATCGGTCGGGAATAC
The DNA here is from genome assembly GCA_944392935.1 of uncultured Spirochaetaceae bacterium. GTDB lineage: Bacteria > Spirochaetota > Spirochaetia > Sphaerochaetales > Sphaerochaetaceae > Ornithospirochaeta. The sequence continues at coordinate 37,686 of CALXYI010000027.1, read as the reverse complement.
AGTTCCCCCGATCCTGATCTTCTCCCTTGTGGGCAATGGTATCCTTAAATCCCTTTTCTCCATGTCAAAGTTCCTCTTTCCCAATAATCCTATCATAGAAAATCCGCTGTTTTAAGGCAGAAACCTGCACAGAGGGATGTTCAGGGCTATTTTTTGGCTGACAGCCAGAGTCCGGAGAGCGTCAGCAGCATCCCCATTCCGGAGACAGGGGTGATCGTCTCTCCCAGGATCGCAGCCGAGGCTATGACGGTTATGACGGGAACGAGGTATATGAAGCTGCTTGTCCTCACCGCACCGATCAGGCGCACTGCAGTGCTCCAGAGGACGAAGCAGAGGGCGGATGCGGCGGCTCCGAGGAAGAGGAGGTTCAGGGCATTCGGCACTGTGAAGGCTTCCCTTCCGCTTCCGTATCCGTTCCAGAGAAGGAGGGGGATGAGGATGAATGCAAGTCCGTAGAGGAATGACCTGCGTACAGTCTGCAGCTCCGGATATCCGAATGTTCCGATCCTCTTCGTGACCACTGCATAGAGCGCCCAGGTGAAGGCCGCGGCAAGGGCAAGGAGATCACCCATCAGTGACGGCAATGATACCTCCATCGATCCCAGGCTCATCGCGGCAATGCCGATGATGGCGGCTGCGAAGCCTATCCAGAACCGCTTCTCCTTCCTCTCATCGGACAGCAGGGCAGTGAAGAACGGGGCCGTCGATACGATGACACCGGCATTAGAGGCGCTTGTCCACAGCATCGATGCATTCTCCAGGAAGTAGTAGAGGAACACCCCGGACAGCCCTGCAAGGATGAACCATCTCTCCTCTTCCCATCCTTTCGTCCTCAGCCTCCTCGGGGATGCGGCGGCAAGGACCGCCGTTCCGATCAGGAAGCGCAGGAAGAGGATCTCCACAGGAGTGAAGGAAGCAAGGAGCACCTTGGTGGATATGAAGGTAAGGCCCCAGATCAGCACCGTGACCGAGACGGCTGTGTATCCTCCTCTCATGCTTTCACCGTATCCTCCCTCTCCGGGTCTTCCAGCATCCTGCCAAGGAGCGGGAAAAGGGAATCCAGGATCTCCTTCTCATCCTTCCTGAATGGAGATGTCACGTACAGCCGGACATCGCCATGCTGCGGACGTCCTATGCCTATCCTCAGCCTGCAGAAGGCAGAGGTGCCGAGCCTTTCCTTTATGCTTCTCAGCCCATTGTGCCCCTGCAGCCCTCCATCCTTCTGGAGCTTAGCGGTTCCTAGCGGCAGCTCCAGGTCATCATGCACCACCAGGATCTCCTCAGCCTTCAGCTTGTAGAATGCGGCGGCTTCCGATACTGCGGTTCCCGAGAGGTTCATCATCGTCATGGGCTTCATCACCTTCATTCCGTCCACTATCGAGAAGGCGGAATGGAACTTGAGCTGCCAGGAAGCTGACGGATAGAGATGATCAGCGAGCATGAAGCCCGCATTGTGCCTTGTATCCCTGTATTCCTTCCCCGGATTGCCGAGGAATACCATGAGCTTCACCATCTGCATCTCCAGCTGCCAAAGGACATGGAGACCATACCCTGATTCCCCGGGCCATCCATTTCCTCCGCAGTGCTGTGCCCGGCAGCACGGTCCATGAAATGCATATCGCCGTATCCTCTCATCTCCGTCCCCGCCTTTCCCTCAGGCATGGAGGGACCGTCCTGTGCAGCCTGCATCCTGAAGGAGCGGCTGCCGATCATCATGATGATCCCCATTCGCTTTCCTCCGGCATAGAGAAGATAGCACATGGAGGCGCTTCCAGAGAACTCCCGCCGGGAGTATCATGGATGCGCGCACATATGCATTCGGAGGTGTTATATGGCAACAGCAAAAAGCAAGGTGAGCGGTGATCTCATCCTCAAGATCCTTGTCGGCATCCTCTTCGTGGTCATCGGTATTGAAGGCATCGGTGATTTCGGCGGGAATGATCTCTATGATGATCTTGATGAGGCCATGAGCATCATCGTCGGGGCTGTCCTGCTCGCTGCAGGGCTCCTTCTCATCGTTCCTTCGTTCGTCGGCGGCATAAAGGCATCGTTCGTGAAGGTATCGACACTGATAGTCCTCATCGCATGGATCGTCTATATCGTGCTTGCCGATTTCGTCTACGGACTGAGCGGCAATGATGGGAATGAGTGGTTCCTGTGGCTCGAGGATCTGGTCTACCATCTCCTGATCCTGTACTGCATCTACAGAGTCGCGGCTCCCGCGGTGAAGCAGCTCGGGAACAGATGACTCACCTGTGCCTCCGCACTCCCTTCTTCGGGCATCGCGGCTCTTCCGGGCAGAGCGAGCAGAAAGGGGATACGGAGGTGCAGACCTTCTGGCCATAGCGCACGAGGAGCTCATTGAGAGGTATCCAGAAGCGTCTTGGAAGGATCTCCCTGAGCTTCTCCTCTGTCTTCTCCGGCGTCTTCGTATCCACCCAGCCGAGCCTGTTGGCGATCTGATGCACATGGCAGTCCACGCAGATCGCATCCATCCCGTATCCGAGATTTAGCACCAGGGAGGCGGTCTTCAGCCCGACTCCTGGCAGGGACAGGAGCGTCTCCATATCATCGGGCACGCGCGAGCCGTATTCCTCTTCTATGATCGTGGCAATGCGCTTCAGCTGCTCTCCCTTCCTCTTGTAGAATCCTGCAGGCTTTATCGTCTCGGCTATCGTTTCCGGATCCATCCTGGCGAGAGACCCTATATCAGGAGCGGCCCTGAACAGGCGTTCGGAGGACGAAAGCGTCACATCATCCTTCGTCCTCAGGCTTATCAGGGTGGAGACAAGGACCCTGTACGGGTCATTGTTCCCCTCGGCTATCGCGCTTACCGATGGAAGCGGCGATCCCATGGAGGCAAGCAGTGATGAGAATTCACTGAATATGCTGTCTATATATTCTTCCTCAAGCATTCCCTTCGTTGACCAAATCCACCGGAAAAGCTAGCTTTTTCCGTATGATTGTAATCCTCAAGCAGGGTATAACACCCCAGGAAAAAGATAAAGTCAGATCCTTCCTTTCCGAAAAGGGTTTCATCGTCAAGGAGATTGTCGGGCAGCAGGATACCGTCCTCGGTGCCGTCGGCAAGGTCTCCATCGATCCCCGCACGGTCGAGCTGCTGCCAGGTGTCAGCTCCGTCGTGCCCATCTCCAAGCCCTATAAGCTTGCATCCCGCGAGATGAAGAAGGAGGATACGATCGTCAGCGTCGGACGTGTCAGGATCGGAGGCAACAGGGTTGCCGTCATTGCAGGCCCATGCGCTGTCGAGAACTATGACCAGATAATGACGATTGCCGAATCCGTCAGGGAGGCAGGTGCCGTGATGCTCCGCGGCGGAGCCTTCAAGCCCCGTACCAGCCCATATTCGTTCCAGGGGCTCGGGGAGGAGGGCCTCAGGCTTCTCCGTGCCGCAGGCGATGCCTTCGATATGCCCATAACATCAGAGGTCGTCTCTCCCTCGGATGTGAGGATGATGGCCGGCTATGTCGATATGTTCCAGATAGGGGCGAGGAACATGCAGAACTTCGAGCTGCTGAAGGAAGTCGGGAAGACAGGCATGCCTGTGCTCCTCAAGAGAGGGCTGAGCGCCACGATCGAGGAATGGCTCATGGCTGCCGAGTACCTCATGGCATCGGGAACGGATCAGGTAGTGCTCTGCGAGCGTGGCATAAGGACATTCGAGAAGGCTACGAGGAATACCCTCGACTGCTCCGCGATCCCTGTCGTGCAGAAGCTTACCCATCTTCCTGTCATAGGGGATCCTTCCCATGCGACGGGGCTTAGGGACATGGTTTCGCCGATGAGCCTCGCGATAGTCGCATCCGGGGCATCCGGGGTTATCGTGGAGGTACACAATGCTCCGGAGAAGGCTTTTTCCGATGGTCCGCAGTCGCTTTACCTCTCGCAGTTCCAGAAGCTCGTGCATGATATCCAGGCACTCTGCCCGGTTGTCGGGAAGAGCCTTGAGAGGATTCCGAGGATCATTCCGGAGAGCATGAGCGGCAGGAGCGCCGGGGAGGAGGCTTCCCGCGATTCGCTTGTCGTCGCATTCCAGGGGGTGAGGGGCGCTTTCTCGGAGCTTGCGGTGAGGCGCTCGTTCGATGACAGCGTGAGCGTGCTTCCCTGCCATACCTTCGCCGATACATTCGATGCCGTCTCCTCCGGGAAGGCCAGGTATGCGGTCCTTCCTGTCGAGAACACCCTTGGCGGGACGGTATATGATACCCTCGACCTCCTTGCCATGCATCCGGAGCTTACGATAGTCGGCGAGCAGCAGGTGAGGGTGATGCACAATCTCATAGTCCATCCGGGAACGGAGATGGGCAGCATAAGGAAAGTCTATTCCCATCCGCAGGGGCTGCAGCAGTGCAAGGCCTTCCTCGATAAGGAGCTTCCGGATGCCGAGCGTGTCTCGTACTTCGACACAGCCGGGGCAGTTGAGCATCTCGCCTCCTCCGATGATATGTCTGAAGCAGCCATCGCAGGAGCCCCTGCAGCTGCATATTATGGAATGGAGGTGCTGAGGCAGGGGATAGAGACGGATGCCTCGAACTATACGCGTTTCTACATACTTGCGCGCGAGGAGAATGCCGAGGTATACCGCTCGCAGGCGAAGCTGGACAAGGCTGCCCTGTCCTTCTCCGTCTCCGATGAGCCCGGAGCCCTGATGGATATCCTCAGGATGATCGCCGGCAGGGGCGTCAATATGAAGAAGCTTGAGTCAAGGCCCATCCCGGGGAAGCCTTGGGAGTATCTGTTCTTCGTGGAGATCCAGCTTCCGGAGGATAAGGCAGGCTTCGATGCCCTCATGGATGAGATAAGGGAGAAGGCGGTATCCTTCAGGGTGCTCGGCCTCTATGCCTCGGTGATTGAATGACGCCGAGGCCTTATCAGGAGGCAAAGCTCTTCATGGGGATCCTGTCGACGATCGGATTCCCCGATTCCCTCCGTTCCGGGCTTGAGGAGGCATTCGGCCCGGTGGATATCATCTCCGATCCCTTTCCCTTCTCATTCACGGACTACTATACCGGCGAGATGGGAGAAGGGATAGAGAGGTCCTTCATATCATTCTCCCGCCTGATTCCCCCGGATCAGCTGGCAGCTGCCAAGACGCTGACGGACAGCATCGAGATGCAGTATGCAGAGGAAGGGAAGAGGCGCATCAACCTCGATCCCGGCCTCATAACCGAGGCAAGCATCATCCTTGCCACTACCAAGAACCGTGCGCACAGGATAGCCATCGGCATGTCTCTCTATGCGGAAGTCACCCTTATCTATCAGTCGAAGGGATTCATATCATTCCCATGGACATATTCCGATTACCGTTCTTCCCATGTCCAGGAGATCCTCCTCGGGATGAGGAAGGCGTATCTTGCGGAAAGGAAGATGGCAGGAATGCAGGGATAGCGCGTATATCAGGGCATGAAGCTCATCATCCTGTGCCTTCTTCTTTCGCTTCCTGCATGCTCGGTGCGCCATACGGTCCCTGTGGAGATCGCCATTCCGGAGGATCATCCTTTCGAGACGGGGGAGAGGAATCTCCTCTGGTTCACACTCCTCTTCTTCGATGGCGAGAGCATCCGCGAGATGCATATACCTGCAGGGGAGAGGAGGGTTGCTGTCAGCGTCAAGTCAGGATGCCTTGCCGTCTTCTCCCTGAAGGCCCTGGGCGAGCTGGGATCCCTTGGGGGCTTCCATGAACCGGGGGATGGGGGAGAGGTGATCATGCTCCCAGAATACGGTGCTTTCTCCGAGATGCTCCTGAGGGCCGCATCCTACAGGGCAGAGCCTGTGGCCCGGCTGTCGATGTCAATGGTGCTTGACAGTGGCGTGGACCTGCAGGCTGTGGATGAATCCTCCTTCCTTGCCGATGTCTTCAGCGGAACGCTCTCCAAAGGCATAACGCTGAATGGGAAGGAAAGCATCACGATCGATACGATCCCTTCAGGGGAATGGGTATCGGAGCGCTATGATATCCCTTCTTTCTCCGTTCCTTTCAGCGGACGGCCTGCGCATTTCCTCCTCTATCCCGGGGTATACCGCTATGCGGAGCTGGAGAGGAACCTCCTGCTGACGATTGCCGTCATGGAGGATGGGGAGATCTCCAGCATCGTTTCGCCGCTTCCCGTATGGTGAAAGATCCTTCTTTTGGGTAGACTTAGGCCATGGAATCCCTCAAGGAGCTTTACCGCATAGGATATGGTCCCTCTTCATCGCATACGATGGGACCGAGGAGAGCCGCGGAGATGTTCATATCCGCGCACCCTGATGCCACGCTTGTCAGGGCCGAGCTCTACGGCTCCCTGGCCGCTACGGGGAAAGGCCATCTCACAGACAAGGCGATAAGGGATGTGATGAAGGAGCATGGCGTGGAGGCTGAGATCTTCTGGTTCCCTGATGTCTTCAAGCCCTTCCATCCTAATGCGATCACATTCATAAGCGGGTGCGATAGGGAGACATATTATTCGGTGGGCGGCGGCAAGGTCGTGAAGGAAGGGGAGGAAAGCTCTTCCCTGCCGCAGCCATATCCTGATGATGAGATCGGAACGATGGCCCGCCTGCTTGATCATGCCGACAGGAACGGCATGCAGATATGGGAAGTGGCTGTCGGATTCGAAGGAGAGGAGATCCTGGACTATGTCTATGATGTCTGGATGGTCATGAAGGAATCCATACATCGCGGCATAGAGGCGGAAGGCGTGCTTCCCGGAGGCCTCCGCCTGCAGCGCAAGGCCTGCCAGGCCTATGCGAAATCACGGGACTTCACCGGAACGCTCGGGAATACGGCCCATGCTTTCGCCTATGCCCTCGCCGTCTCGGAGGAGAACGCGGGCGGAGGGAAGATCGTCACGGCTCCGACATGCGGCAGCTGCGGAGTGCTTCCAGGCGTCCTCTACCACCTTATGATGGAATACAGCATACCGGAGGTAAGGGTCCTCAGGGCCCTCCTGACCGCCGGGATGGTCGGCAACATAGTCAAGACGAACGGATCGATATCAGGGGCGGAGGTCGGCTGCCAGGGAGAGGTGGGAGTTGCCTGCGCCATGGCAGGGGCAGCAGCTGCACAGCTCCTGGGAGGCACGATAAGGCAGATTGAATATGCTGCGGAGATGGGGCTTGAGCATCACCTCGGCCTTACCTGCGATCCCTTGATGGGTCTTGTGCAGATCCCGTGCATAGAACGCAATGCCATGGCATGCATGCGGGCCATTGACCATGCCTCATATGCCATCATGGGGGATGGAAGGCATAAGATATCCTTCGATGATGTCGTTGAGGTGATGATGGAGACAGGCCATGCCCTGCCATCGCTCTACAGGGAGACTTCGATGGGAGGGCTTGCCAGGATTCACGAGCTGTAGGATGGAAGCGTGTGGCCATGCGTGATGGCCAGCAGCACGACCTTCTTCTCCCCGATCCTTGCAATCAGCCTGTAGTCCCCGATCCTGTACTGCCAGCGCCTGTTCCCGCCGAGGCTCTCGCCGATAGCCTTCGGGTTGTCCAGCACCGCGAGGTTCTTCCTTATCCATCCTGTTATCAGGGCTGCTGTTATCCTGTCCATGGAGGAAATCCCGTCTGCCGCCCTGGAGGAGAACTCAACCCTCGCCATTCCTGATCCTCTCCTCCACCTCTTCAAGCGGCACCGTGCTTCCGTCTTCCCTGAATGCGCGGAGGGCATCCCGGTAGACTTCCATATCATACTCGCGCTCGATGGATGAAAGCACTGCCTGCCTGATCATTTCCGACATCGTCAGATTCCTCAGCTCGGCGTATTTCCTGAAAAGGACAGCATCCTCATCTGCTATCCTCAAAGAGATCATCATATAGCCTCCTTCGGTCATTCATTGTATTACGGATATGCGGTATTGCAATAGCGCAGCAACCGGATTAACGCACGTTTAATCCAAGTCCACGATTGGTGTTCACTCTCCACCCTTATCCTCCAGATAAGGAGAACAGAATATGAGAGGATTGATGAGATCTGCTCTTGCAGCCATTCTCTGCCTGCCAATGGTCCTGCCGCTTTCCGCCGCAGTCATGACCGAAGGCTATGGGAACGGGACGGCATCACTGGGCATTACGATGAAAGCCCATTACTCAAGCGGCGAGACGAATGCCGATGGCGGAGTGATGGAGATAGTGGACTACAATGCCTCGAACGGCTTTGCCTATGCCATCAACGGGCAGCGCGGAGTCATTACCGCGATGGATATCTCAGGAAGCGGTGAGCTGGAAGGCGTGGATATCGATGTGCAGCAGCTGGTTGAGGATGAGACGTTCACATATGGCGACATGACCAGTGTCGCAGTCTCCCCTGACTGCACCATCCTTGCCGCAGCGCTCCAGGCTGAGGATTATGCCGGGAACGGCCGCGTCGCTATCTTCAGCTGCAGTGATGACGGCTCGCTTTCCTTCATCAGGACATTCGAGGCCGGAATCCAGCCCGATATGGTCACCTTCACAGAGGATGGACGCTTCATCCTCACTGCCAATGAGGGAGAGCCCAGGGAAGGGTATGGAGCAGATCCCGCAGGATCGGTCACTGTCATCTCCTTGGAGGATGGGATCTCTGCATCCATCGGCTTCGAGGCTTTCGACAACCCTGCAAGCATGGCTCTCCTTGCCGAGAAGGGAATCGTCATGCAGCGCGGCTCCGTGCCTTCGCTGGATTTCGAGCCTGAATATATCGCGGTTTCGGGAAGCAGGGCATTCGTGTCGCTTCAGGAAGCGAACGCATTCGCTGTCCTCGATCTCGATACGATGAGCTTCTCGGATATCTGCAGCGCAGGCTTCGAGGACTATTCATCCGTTCCTGTGGATATCGACAAGAAGGATGGGGCTTATCAGCCAAGGACATATGAGAATCTCCTGGGTGTCAGGATGCCTGATGGCATTGCGGCCTTCCAGGCAGATGGCAGGACATATGTCGCTGCAGCAAATGAGGGCGATGCCCGGGAATGGGGTGATTACATCAACGAGGACGAGAGGGATTTCGGCGATGGGGCTGCATCCCCTACAGGCCGCATCACGAAGGAGGATTCCGGGCTTGATGGCAAGGTGGTGTTCCTCCGCTCCTCGGATTATGACGGACTGGATCCGGATAATGACTACCTCTATGGAGGAAGGACCCTCACCATCTATGAAGCAAGCGATGATGGTCTGAAAGAGGTTTTCACGAGTGCGGATGATGCTGAGCGCATCACTGCAGGCTATCTTCCTGCATATTTCAACGCCTCGAATGACAATGCGGTCCTGGATGACCGCTCAGGGAAGAAGGGGCCTGAGGCAGAGTCTGTCGCTGTCGGAGAGGTCGATGGCAGGATGTATGCGTTCCTTGCTCTTGAGAGGACGGGCGGCATAATGGTCTACGATGTGACGGAGCCTGCCCGGAGCAGATATGCGAATTACATCAATACCCGTGATTTCGGTACCATCATCCCCGGTACGGAGGTGTATGAGGATGGCGAGCTAGACAAGTGGGTGACAGGAGGAGATGTCGCACCGGAGGGCCTCAGGTTCGTTCCTGCGGATGAAAGCCCTTCAGGAAAGGCCCTGCTGCTTGTGGCCTTCGAGGTTTCCGGTACCGTAGCTGTATATACGCTGGAGTGATCCCGGGGCATGCAGCAATGAAGCCAGGGGTCGTCCGCTGCAGGTGGCCGCTGTTCCCCTCCGATGCCTCGTAGGGGGATGCCAGGATCATCCCCCGGATCGGGCACAGCAATCCAGCATTCTGTGCTCTTTTCGGGTAATCCCCTGGCTGGTATTGAATAACACTGCCTTCATAATTAGAATGCGCGCGTAAATCCAAATTGTCTTGGGGGAATATGAAATGAACGGAATCGCGATAATCATGATCGCTATTGCTGCTCTTGGCGCCGGCTATATCTTCTACGGAAGATGGCTGGCTAGGAAGTGGGGCGTTGACAACAGCAGGAAGACTCCTGCCTTTGAGGTCAACGATGGTATTGACTATGTCCCGACGAAGCCGCAGGTGGTCTTCGGGCATCAGTTCGCATCGATTGCAGGAGCCGGTCCCATAAACGGGCCTATCCAGGCCGCTGTATTCGGCTGGGTGCCTGTCCTTCTCTGGTGCCTGCTCGGCGGTATATTCATCGGGGCTGTCCAGGACTTCTCGTCGATGTTCGCTTCGGTGAGGAACAAGGGACGCTCGATCGGAATCATCATCGAGAACTATGTAGGCAGGACAGGAAAGAGGCTCTTCCTCCTTTTCGTGTACTTCTTCTCGATCCTTGTCGTAGCGGCCTTCTCCGATATCGTTGCCAAGAGCTTCGGTGTATCCGAGGCCTTCAGTGAGGCAGTCAACTACTCGAATTCGCAGGTTGCATGCACATCCACTCTCTTCATCTTCGTGGCAGTCGCATTCGGATTCTTCATCAAGTACAGGCAGCCGGGAACAGCTCTCAACACAGCGCTCTCCATCGTGCTTCTTGTCGCATGCGTCACCGTCGGATGCCTCCTGCCGTTCTCGCTTGCGGTGGAGACATGGATGATCCTCGTGTTCATCTACATCCTCATCGCATCCGTCACGCCTGTATGGGCGCTTCTCCAGCCCAGGGATTATCTCAACAGCTATCTGCTCATCGCCATGATCCTCGCAGCAGTTGTCGGCATCTTCGCCTCCAATCCCCCGATGTCCCTTCCGGCATTCTCCGGCTTCATGACATCCGCAGGTTCCCTCTTCCCGATCCTCTTCGTCACCGTCGCATGCGGTGCCGTATCCGGATTCCATTCGCTGGTCTCCTCAGAGACGGCATCAAAGCAGGTAGAGAAGGAGACGGATATGCTTCCTATCTCATATGGGGCAATGCTTGTTGAATCGCTTCTCGGAGTCATCGCACTCGTTGCAGTAGGCGCTGTCTCCGCCGGAGGAGTGATTCCTGCAGGCACTCCTCAGATGATCTTCTCCAGCGCTATCTCGGGATTCCTCTCAGTGCTTCATATCCCGTCGGATATCTCATACACGCTCATCTCGCTTGCGGTATCGGCATTCGCCCTTACTTCCCTTGATTCAGTGGCAAGGGTCGGAAGGCTCTCATTCCAGGAGCTCTTCCTCGACAGCGATGATGAAGGGAAGGACCTCCCCGGATGGAAGAGGATCCTCACCAACAGGTGGGTGGCAACGATCATCGTCCTCATTCCTTCCTATATCCTTGCGCAGGTCGGCTATGCCGAGATCTGGGCCCTCTTCGGATCGGCGAACCAGCTGCTCTCCGTGCTTGCGCTCGCTGCAGTCGCCGTATACCTCAAGAAGGTGAAGAAGGACAACAGGATGATGTTCATCCCGATGTTCTTCATGCTCGCGGCTACCCTCGTCGCCCTTATCCAGCTGATAATGAACAACATCATCAATTTCGGAAAGAGCGCGGCAGTCTCGACTCTCGGACAGTCCATGCAGATAATCCTCGGCTTGCTGCTTGTCGCTCTTGCTGTGGTCGTGGTGATTGCATGCTGCAGGAAGCTCTTCGGAAAGGATGACGGGAAGGCAGCTGCCTGATCCGATATCCGATCCAAGTCTGGGGCTGTCTTCGGATGGCCCTTTTTCCTTGACATCGCAATGGAATGGAAAGGATGGGGAGACCATGCCATAGGCGGGATGGAAAAGGGGCGGTTGCCCGCCCCTGGGTTCACTTGACTACGATATTCACCAGCTTTCCGGGTACCACGATTTCCTTCACTATCGTCTTCCCGTCTATCCAGCCCTGGATCTTCTCGTTGGCCTTGGCGCCTTCGAGCATCTCCTCCTTCGACGCGGAGCGCGGAAGCTGCAGCTTCGCCCTTACCTTGCCATTGACCTGGACAACGATCTCGATCTCATCGTCCACTGTCTTCGACTCGTCATACTCCGGCCACGCCTCAAGGGCTACCGAAGGCTCATGCCCGAACATCACCCAGAGCTCCTCCGCAAGGTGCGGTGTATAGGGTGAGAGCAGGAGAGTCAGATTCTCCATCGCCTTCTTCGGTACCGTATCAAGCCTGTTGAGCTCATTGACGAAGACCATCATCTGGCTGATCGCAGTATTGAATGCGAGAGTCTCCGTATCCTCGGTGACTTTCTTGATTGTCTTGTGCATGAGCTTGTCGAGCTCGGCAGGGACCGGGATATCCTCGATCCTCTTCTCCGTCGCTATCCTCCAGATCCTGTCAAGGAAGCGGTATACCCCGATGAAGCCGTTCGTGGCCCATGGCTTCGACTCCCTCAGCGGTCCCATGAACATCTCATACATCCTGACGCTGTCGGCACCGTAGTTCCTGATGAAATCATCGGGATTGATGACGTTCTTGAGCGACTTCGACATCTTGGCGATGACCTGCGTGAGCTCCTCTCCCGTCTCCTTGTCGTAGTATTTCCCATCCTTCTCCTCGACGAGGTCGGTGGGCACAAGGCTCTTGTTCGCCTTCTGGTAAGCGAATGATGTGATCATTCCCTGGTTGACAAGCGAGTGGAACGGCTCGTCCGTGGAGACAAGGCCGAGGTCATGGAGCACCTTATGCCAGAATCTTGAGTAGAGGAGGTGGAGGACAGCATGCTCTGCGCCGCCTACGTAGAGATCGACAGGCATCCAGTACTTCTCCTTCTCCGGATCGACGAAGGCCTTGGCGTTGTGCGGATCGATGTATCTGAGATAGTACCAGCATGAGCCGGCCCACTGCGGCATCGTATTCGTCTCCCGCTTCGCATCCCCACCGCACTTCGGGCACTTGCAGTTCACCCATTCCGGAACGTTCGCAAGCGGCGATTCCCCTGTTCCCGTCGGTTCGTACTTGTCCACTTCCGGAAGAGTGAGCGGAAGCTCGTCCTCAGGCACCAGCACGGTGCCGCACTTCGGGCAGTGGATGAGCGGAATCGGCTCTCCCCAGTAGCGCTGGCGTGAGAACACCCAGTCGCGGAGCTTGTAGTTGACCGCTTTATGCCCATAGCCGTTCTTCTCGAGGAATCCAAGCATCTTCGCGATAGCATCTTCCTTGTTCAGCCCGTCAAGCCATTCGGAGTTGACATGTATGCCATCCTCCGTCCAGGCCTCTTCCTGGACATCCACCTTTCCCTTCAGGACCTCGATGATGGGAAGCCCGAATTTCTTGGCGAATTCCCAGTCCCTCGTATCATGGGCAGGAACAGCCATGATCGCACCGGTGCCGTAGCTTATGAGGACGTAGTCCGCGATCCAGATCGGTATCCTCTTCCCGTTCACGGGATTGATGGCATAGGAGCCGGAGAAGACGCCGGTCTTCTCCTTGGCAAGGTCTGTCCTCTCGAGATCGGACTTGTGCTTCACCTCTTCGAGGTACTTCTCCACAGCCGCCCTCTGCTCATCTGTCGTCAGCTTCGCAACCAGCGGATGCTCGGGGGCTATGACCATATATGTCGCGCCGAAGAGCGTGTCGCAGCGGGTGGTGTATACCTCGAGCTTGTCTCCGCCTTCTGTCGTGAAGAACACAGCAGCACCTTCGGACCTGCCGATCCAGTTGCGCTGCATCGTCTTCACCGATTCAGGCCAGTCAAGCTCATCAAGGCCTTCAAGGAGCTTGTCCGCATAGGCCGTGATGCGGAGCATCCACTGCCTTATGTTCTTCTTCTCGACCTTCTCGCCGCAGCGCTCGCATCTGCCTTCCTTGACCTCCTCATTGGCAAGTCCGGTCTTGCAGCTCGGGCACCAGTTGATCGGCGTTACGGCCTCGTATGCCAGTCCCTTCTCATAGAGCTTCTCGAATATCCACTGCGTCCAGTGGTAGTAGTCAGGCTCGCAGGTCGAGACCTCCCTGTCCCAGTCATATGAGAAGCCGAGGCTCTTTATCTGGCGGCGGAAGGTGTCTATGTTCTTCTTCGTCGTCTCCCACGGATGCGTTCCTGTCTTTATCGCATAGTTCTCGGCAGGAAGGCCGAAGGAATCGAAGCCCATCGGATGCAGCACATTGTATCCCCTCATCCTCAGGTAGCGGGAATATATATCGGTGGCTGTGTATCCTTCCGGATGCCCTACATGCAGTCCGGCTCCCGATGGATACGGGAACATATCGAGTACATATCTTCTCCTGTCCTTGGGGATGGATCCATCTTCGGTGACATGGAATGTCCTATGCTCTTCCCAGTACTTCTGCCATTTCGGCTCAATCTCATTAAACGGGTACCTGCTCATACGGCAGAGGATATCACTATAGGTGCTGAATGACTATATCGCCGTGCATGCGCGCGCAGGGGAAGATCCCTTCTCTTTGCGTGTTATTATAATAACAGATGAGTTTTGCTTATAACATCTTGACTAAATTCTAACCGACTCGGTAATATCCACTCATAAGCAATCCCAGGAGGTATGCAGATATGAGAAGGATCGCAGCACTTGCAGCTGTAATGATAATGGTCGCCGCTCTTGCTTTCGCAGGCGGGAGCAAGGAGAGCGCGGCATCGGAGTCAGGGAACCCTGTCCTCCGCGTGGCGATGGAGTGCGGATATGCTCCGTACAACTGGACACAGACGACTGATGCCAATGGCGCTGTGCCCATCGCTGATTCCAACGATTATGCCTATGGCTATGATGTCATGATGGCAAAGCTGATCGCAGAGACGCTCGGCTATGATCTCGAGATCGTGAAGCTCGACTGGGATTCACTTGTCCCCGCAGTGCTTTCCGGCACCGTCGACTGCGTCATCGCAGGACAGTCAATCACTTCCGAGCGCCTCCAGATGGTCGATTTCACGAAGCCCTACTACTATGCATCGATCATCTGCCTCGTGAATGAAGGCAGCGAATACGAGGATGCCCAGGGCGTGCAGGATCTCGCAGGCGCTGTGTGCACAAGCCAGCTCGGGACGATCTGGTATGATGTCTGCCTCCCGCAGATCCCCGATGCCGATATCCTTCCCGCTCAGGAGAGCGCTCCTGCCATGCTCGTTGCGCTCAACAGCGGCAGGGTGGACCTGGTCTGCACCGACATGCCTACCGGACAGGCTGCCCTCGTGGCATATCCCGGAATGAGGCTCCTTGACTTCGCAGGCTCCGATGACGACTTCCAGGTCAGCGAGGAGGAGATCAACATCGGCATTTCCGTAAGGAAGGGCAATACGGAGCTCCTCGATGCCATCAACGGTGTTCTCGACACGCTCACGATCGAGGATTTCAACAGGATGATGGATGAGGCTATCTCCGTCCAGCCCCTTGCTCAGTGACCGGTGGCAAGATGACTATCGCGGAAATGAATTTCCCTGAGAGGATGCTCTACATCCTCCAGCATTATGGCGGTTCCCTGGCGAAGGGAGCCGCTACGACTATGGCTATCGCCATCATCTGCACGCTCCTTGGATGCGTGATAGGCTTCGCGGTGGGGCTTATACAGACAACTGAGCCCCACAAGAAGGACGGCATGCTCAAGAGAGGCTTCCTGAAGGTCGTGAAGGTCATACTCACCGCCTATGTGGAGGTGTTCAGAGGCACTCCCATGATGCTCCAGGCCGCCTTCATATACTACGGCATGAGCCAGCTCTTCGGAATCAACCTGGGCATGTGGAGCGCAGCCATACTCATAGTATCCATCAATACCGGTGCCTATATGGCTGAGACCGTGAGGGGAGGTATCCTTTCCGTCGATCCGGGACAGAGCGAGGGGGCGAGGGCAATAGGAATGTCCCATGTCCAGACGATGCTCTACGTGGTGCTCCCGCAGGCGCTGAGGAACATAATGCCGCAGATCGGCAACAACCTGATCATCAACATCAAGGATACATGCGTCCTTTCGATCATCGGAACCGTGGAGCTCTTCTTCACGTTCAAGAGCATCTCCGGAGCCCTCTACACCTATTTCGAGGCAGCATCGGTGACGATGATCATATACTTCGTCCTCACATTCGCATGCTCGCGCATCCTGCGCCGCGTCGAGGAGAGGATGGACGGCCCCTCCAGCTTCGATCTCGCAACCACGGATACGCTGGCATTCACTAGCGGGCTTGCAAGCTACAATGACAGGACAGGAGGTACGCACTGATGGAAGAGGTTCTGCGCGTTGAGCATCTGATGAAGACCTTCGGTTCCAATGAGGTCCTCCGCGATATAGATTTCAGCGTATATAAAGGCGATGTCATCTCGATAATAGGCTCTTCCGGTTCCGGCAAGTCAACGCTGCTGCGCTGCATCAACATGCTTGAGGATGCAACAGGCGGAAGGATCCTGTACCATGGGGAGGATATCCTCGATGGCTCGGTCAATGAGGACAGGTACCGCACGAAGGTCGGCATGGTTTTCCAGACATTCAATCTCTTCAATAACCATACGGTCCTCAGCAACTGCATGCTCGGGCAGCTGAAGGTTCTGCACCGCAGCAGGGAAGAGGCAAGGCAGAAGTCCATGGAGTACCTTGCGAAGGTCGGCATGGAGCAGTACATCAATGCCAAGCCCCGCCAGCTCTCAGGCGGGCAGAAGCAGAGAGTCGCCATAGCGCGTGCGCTTGCGATGGATCCCGAGGTCCTTCTCTTCGATGAGCCGACATCAGCGCTCGATCCTGAGATGGTAGGCGAGGTCCTGGACGTCATGAAGATACTTGCCGGAAGCGGCATGACGATGCTTGTCGTGACCCATGAGATGGCCTTCGCCAGGGATATCTCGAAGCGCGTCGTCTACATGGCTGACGGCAGGATCGAGGAGGAGGGGCCGCCTGAGGAGATCTTCGGCAATCCGAAGAGCCAGAGGACAAGGGACTTCCTCTCGCGCTTCAGCGGCTGAGAACCACAGGGCTGTCGGATGCGGATCCTTCCGGCAGCCCTTCATCTTCCTTGCATTCCGGGATGCTCGCCTTCTGCCAGCGATAATTGCAGAGTCCGCTCAATCTGCTTTATACTGGCTTGTATGGCGTATGATGAGAAGAATATCAAATCGCTGTCTTCCCTTGAACATATAAGGCTCCGTCCGGGAATGTACATCGGCCGTCTGGGCAACGGCACGCATCCCGATGACGGTATCTATATACTCCTCAAGGAAGTGGTGGACAACTCGATTGACGAGTTCATCATGAAGTTCGGAGACAGGATCGAGGTCACGGTGCTTGATGGGCGCGTGTCCGTGCGTGATTACGGGCGGGGCATCCCCCTGGGCAAGGTCGTCGAATGCGTATCGGTCATAAACACAGGAGCCAAGTACGATAACGAGGCATTCCAGTTCTCCGTCGGCCTCAATGGAGTCGGGACCAAGGCTGTCAATGCCCTTTCCTCGGAATTCTACGTGAAGTCATTCCGCGAGGGGAAATACGTCGAGGCATGGTTCCAGAAAGGGAAGCTGAAGAAGAAGAAGGAAGGGACGACGGAGGAGCATGACGGAACGTTCATCTCATTCGTCCCCGATTCCTCGATATTCACCGATTACGCCTTCAGCGAGGACTTCATCCTCGACAGGCTCTGGAGCTATGCGTATCTCAATACCGGGCTGACCATCGAATACAACAAGAGGATCCTCCGGAGCCGCAGCGGTCTTCTGGATCTCCTTTCAAAGGTCATCGGGGATGATGGCCTCTATCCTGCGATCCATTTCCGCAATGAGCATCTCGAGTTCGCGTTCACCCATACATCAGGATACGGGGAGAACTACTTCTCATACGTCAACGGGCAGAATACCGCAGATGGAGGCACCCATCTCGCTGCCTTCAAGGAAGGTGTCCTGAAGGGCATCAATGAGTATTTCCGCAAGAGCTGGCAGGCTCCTGAGATAAGGGACGGCATCGTGGCGGCTATCGCGATCAAGATGCAGAATCCCGTCTTCGAGAGCCAGACCAAGAACAAGCTCGGATCCACGGAAGTGCGCACCTGGATCGTCAACGAGGTCAAGGAAGCCGTGATGGATGCCCTGATGAAGGACAAGGCCAAGGCCCAGGGTCTCCAGGACAAGGTGTCCACCAACGAGAAGGTCCATAAGGAGGAGCAGGAGGTCAGGAACAATTCGAAGGAGAGGGCGAAGAAGACAGCTGTCCATATCCCGAAGCTCCGTGACTGCCGCTATCATCTGAACAACGCGCCTGCATCGCATCGCAAGGATGCGGAGAACTCCATGATATTCCTCACCGAGGGAGACAGCGCGGCAGGAACGCTTTCGAATATACGCGATGCGGATACGCAGGCTGTATTCGCACTGCGCGGGAAGCCTTTCAACGTGCAGGGCTACAGGCGTACCGAGCTCTACAAGCATGAGGAGCTCTACAACATCATGGTTGCCCTCGGTATCGAGAACGGCATCGATGATATAAGGTATTCCAAGGTGGTCATCGCAACCGATGCCGATACCGACGGCTTCCATATCCGGATACTCCTCATGACATTCTTCCTCACGTATTTCGAGGAGGTCGTCACATCCGGCAAGCTGTTCATCCT
This sequence comes from uncultured Spirochaetaceae bacterium, assembly GCA_944392935.1. Taxonomy (GTDB): domain Bacteria; phylum Spirochaetota; class Spirochaetia; order Sphaerochaetales; family Sphaerochaetaceae; genus Ornithospirochaeta. The sequence goes on along the minus strand of CALXYI010000027.1, from coordinate 19,319 downwards.
CGAGACGCCGCTCTTCCGTGTCCGCAACAAGCAGGTCACCGAGTACTGCTATACCGAAGCCGAGCGCGATGAGGCCATGCAGAGGATCAGGGGTGCGGAGGTGACGCGCTTCAAAGGGCTTGGGGAGATAAGCCCCAAGGAGTTCAGGCGGTTCATCAGCGAGGATATAAAGCTCCTTCCCGTCACGATAACTTCCATAAAGGACATAAGGGACAAGATGGAGTTCTATATGGGAGACAACACTCCTCAGCGCAAGGAGTTCATAATGGAGAATCTCTTGGATGTCACAGGCTGATAGACTCTACAGGAACTACTTCCTCGAATACGCATCGTACGTAGTGCGCGACAGGGCCATCCCTGATCTCGTCGATGGCTTCAAGCCGGTGCAGAGGCGTATCATGCATACGCTCTTCGAGATGGATGATGGGCGGTTCATGAAGGTCGCCAATGTAGTCGGAGCTGCGATGAAGTACCATCCGCATGGCGACAGCTCCATCTATGAAGCCCTTGTCAATCTCGCCAATGCCGAGCTCTTCATAGAGAAGCAGGGCAACTTCGGCAACTTCCTCACCGGCGATGGCGCTGCTGCCTCAAGGTATATAGAATGCCGCCTCAAGCCATTCGCGAAGAAGGTGCTGTATAACCCCGAGATAACCGAATACGTTGATTCCTATGATGGAAGGAACAGGGAGCCTGTGGTCTTCCCTGCTAAGATACCGGTGGTGGTCGTGCAGGGGACGATGGGCATCGCCGTAGGAATGTCCACCACGATCCTTCCGCACAATATCTTCGAAGTGCTCGAGGCAGAGAAGAAGGCTCTCAGGGGAGAGGATTTCTCCGTCTTCCCCGATTTCCCCGGCGGAGGCATCATGGATGTCTCGGAATACAACGACGGCATGGGGAAGATCGCCGTGAGGGCACGGCTCAACGCGGAGGATCCGAAGAAGCTGGTGATCGAGGAGCTTCCGTATGGCGTGACAAGCGACAGCCTCATCGCATCGATAGAGAAGGCCAATGCGACAGGGCGGCTGAAGATAGCATCGATCAGCGACTATACCGCGGAGAAGGCCCAGATAGAGATATGCTGGCAGCGCAACGTATATTCGCAGGACATGATCGACGTGCTGTATGCAGCCACCGACTGCGAGAAGAAGATATCCGTCAATCCTCTGGTGATAGTCGACGGGCTTCCGAAGGCAGTGCCCATCACGGAGATGATACGCTTCCATGCGCATCACCTAGTGGAGGTGCTGGAGGCAGAGCTCAGGAATGACAGGAAGCATCTGCTGGAGAGGCTCAGGGCCCGCACTCTCGAGCGTATCTTCATCGAGGAGAGGATCTACAAGAGGATCGAGACGGAGAAGACAGCGGAGGATGTGAAGCGGACGATCATCGAAGGCTTCGTACCGTTCATGGCCGAAGTCAGCGATGAGCCTCTTTCCGATGATGATATAGACAGGCTGCTGAAGATACCTATCAGGCGCATCAGCCTCTTCGATATCGAGAAGAACAAGGCCGAGATATCCGAGATAAAGGGGAATATAAAGGACATAGACTACAAGCTCGGGCATATCATCGAGTATGCCGAATCCTGCCTTACCGAGCTCGAGGGCATGCTGGACAGGGAGGCCTTCGCCCGCAGGACGGAGATCTCATCGTTCCAGACGCTCAACGTGCGGCAGGTTGCGGTGAGGAACATGGATATCCGCTACGATCAGGAGACAGGCTATCTCGGAACGAACGTGAAGGCAGGGGAGTCCCTGCTGAAGGTCAGCCCGTTCGATAAGGTCTTCTACATGAAGAGCAACGGCGAATACCGTGTCGTGCCCGTGCAGGACAAGGTATTCATAGGCACGGAGGGGCTGTTCTATATCAACTACGGGGACAAGGAGATCATCTCGAAGGAGATATTCACCGTCATATACCGTGACCGCATCCGTGACAAGAACGTCTATCAGATAAAGCGCTTCCACATCTCATCCTTCACTACCGACAAGGTGTATTCAGTGGTATCGGGGGAGAAGGCGAAGGTGAAGAAGATGTCCCTCTGGCCTTCCGCGATAATCTCGATGAAGTTCAAGGCCGGATACGGCTACAAGATCATGGAGGATACCGTGCGCTTCGCCGATTTCCCCGTGTATAAGTCGCCTGCGGCAGCAGGGCAGAAGCTCACAGGCAAGGAACTGCAGTCCCTCTCGATAAGGCAGACGAAGGATGCATCGACCACAGCTGAGGCGGAGCCGAGCCTACTGGACGGGATAGATGATAGGAAGTGACAGGATCCTCTACGAGGACAACCATCTTATAGTGGTCAACAAGCTGCCGGGAGAGCTCGTGCAGGGTGACGAGACAGGCGACAGGACCCTTGCCGATGAGGTGAAGGAGTATCTCAAGGTCACGTACGGCAAGCCGGGCAATGTCTATCTCGGCATACCGCATCGCCTCGACAGGCCCACATCCGGCATCGTCGTCTACTGCCGTACCGACAAGGCTCTTTCACGCATGACGGCACTCTTCCGCACCTCCGATGTAAGGAAGGTATACTGGGCGATAGTCGACAGGAAGCCAGACAGGGAAGAGGGCGAGCTCGTGCATTACATCACGCGCGACAGCGCCCAGAACAGGAGCATCGCCTCAGGAAAGGAGAGGAAGGGCTCGAAGATCGCCAGGCTCTCATACCGCCTCATCGCCTCCTCGGATAACTACCATCTCCTCGAGATAGATCTCCATACTGGGCGGCATCATCAGATAAGGGCGCAGCTTGCCGCAATCGGCGTGCATATAAAGGGTGACCTGAAGTACGGAGCGGCACGTTCCAATCCGGATGGGGGCATCTGCCTCCATGCCCGCCGCATCTCGTTTGTCCATCCGATAAGGAAGGAGGAGCTCACGATAACGGCTCCTCCCCCTCATTCATCGCTCTGGGACTGGTTCTCCGCAAGGGCAGGCGATCAGCGCGCGGCGCTGTAGATCTCCTTTATGTCCTCCTTGCCGAGGATACGGAACGCTCCTATCTTCCTCTTCCCGAAGAATACCGCCTTCTCGGCAAGGAGATCGATCTCCTCATCGCTTGGCGTGATTCCAAGCTCATGGAGATTCACGGGCATCCCTATCCTCCTGAAATAATCCTCGAATGCGTTGATGGCGCTTTCCGCATCCTCCGTATCCGAACCTGTGCGGGACAGGCCGAAGACCTCGCCGAGAAGTGCGAAGCGCGCAGGATCGGCAGAGCATACATAGCGTGCCCATGTGCTCCATATAGCCGTCAGCCCTGCGCCATGGGCTACATCGAACATCCCTGAGAGCTCATGCTCCATCTGATGGCAGGCCCAGTCGCCCCTTCCTCCGTTCCCCATCTGCACAAGGCCGTTGTGGGCAAGCGACGAGGCCCACATCAGGTTCTTCCTCGCCTCGTAGTCCTCCCCATCCTCAAGCGCCTTCAGCCCGTTCTCCGCTATATTCCGCAGCAGGGAGATCGCAAGATCGTCGGTGAGGCTGAATGAAGGGCCCGGATGGAAGAACCTCTCCAGCGTATGCATCATCATATCCGCGGTCCCGCATGATGTCTGATATGGGGATACGGTATATGTGAGCTCGGGATCGAGGAGGGCGAAGCGAGGGCGGCACAGATCGGAATTGCAGCCTCTCTTCAGCTGTCCCTCATCGTTTGAGATCACCGAGCTGTCGCTCATCTCGCTGCCGGTTGCCGCGAGCGTGAGTATGACTCCGACAGGGATGGAGGCTTCCGGCGTGCGTGCCTTCGTGTAGAAATCCCACACATCGCCGCAGCTGCGGTCCGCTATGCCATATGCGATGGCCTTCGCGCTGTCTATCACGGATCCGCCTCCGATGGCTACGATGAAGTCCACGCCCTCCTTCCTGCCGAGCTCTATCGCCTCGCGTATCAGAGCCACGCGGGGATTGGGCTGGACGCCGCCGAGCGCTATATACGGGATGCCAAGGGCATCGAGCTGGTCGGTGGCTCTCTTCATAAGGCCGTTCTCCACGATGCGCCTGGATCCGTAATGGATGAGCACCTTCCCCGCTCCTTCCTTCCTCAGTTCCTCGCCGAGGGAATCCTCAGCTCCTCTTCCGAGCAGCACCCGGGTAGGGGTGCAAAGACAATCTGCCATCATTCCTCCCTTATGACCGCCTTCCCATCAAGTCCGCTGGCCTTGATGATCAGTGGCTTCTCCGAACGCACATGCAGGAAATGCTCCGATTCAGCCACCTTCGTGAGGGAAGCGATCCTCTCATATCTGAATATCCCGTCATTATACATCGGGTTTATCGTCAGGTAGATGCACCCGAGCGATGTCATGTTCTGGAAGAAGTGCGTCCCCTGGCTCGGCTCGACCTGGAGCTCCTTCAGCCCTGTCTCCACGATTACATGGGCCTTCGATATCTGGGACCATGTGCACGGGATGCCGAGCCATCTGTCAGATGATCCAAGGCGTCCTGCCGCTATGAGCACATAGAGCCCGTCGACAGTCCTGTTGAGTATCTCCAGCTCACGGGCCATCTCCGTCATCTCGCTGGCCCTGAATGCCTCGGGCTTGATCGTGATGATATCCCTGATATCCTCGGCGATGCCGTTGCCCATGACCTTGCCGGAGTATATCAGCGCCTTCTCTATGTCATCATCGCTTATGGGGATGTACGTGTAGCCGCTTGTGCCTGAGATCGGCCTCATCTGCAGGATCGAGAAATCAGGGCGGTCGGCATGCTCGGTGTCGACTGCGAACTCTATCTCCACAGGCTCCGCCATCGCTTCCGAGCCCAGCTTCAGTATGTCATCGACTATCGGGGCAAGGGGCAGGGTCTCGTATTTCAGTATCCCGTTGAACGTGAGCATCTTCACCCCTTCCGCCCTCATCGATTCCGTCAGCATGCCGGTCTGCGTGTCAAGCGTCGATGCGATTCCCCTGAAAGCCTTCGGGAAGCGCTTCGTCTCGTTCTCTATATCCCTCTGCACGAGGTTGTCCGTATCCTCCATGGGCATGAATGGATGCGAGAGATCGAGGGAGTAGAACCTGTCCTGCTCAGAGGATTCGCCTGAAAGGGAATCCGACGGCTTCCTTGGCTTTGCCGGACAGAACCGGAATGCGGTTCCCTCATCGACTATCGTCTTGCCCAGCCCGAACGAGAGCATCCCGACGCCATCCTCCGGCTTTTGGCCGGGGACCGGGTAGTAGTTCAGGGAACGGGCGACTCCCGATACATTCGGATACCAGAATCCGCCATGGTCCGAGCCTGTCACCTGCTGTATTATGACGGCCATCTTCTCCTCCTCGAGGGAATGGAGGGTGCTCTTCAGATACTCGCGCGCAGTGCTGAAGTATGTCGAGGCCCAGACCGTCCTTATCGCATCCTCCAGTTCCTTCAGGCGTTTCCCGTCATCCCCGGTGTTCGGTATCATGGATGTCTGGTATACGCCGGCGAAAGGCTGGAAATGGGAGTCCTCGAGAAGCGACGAGGAGCGTATGGAGAGAGGCTTATGCACTATCCTCAGCACAGCCTTCAGGTTCTCCTCAAGCTCCTCCGGCATACGGGAAGAGAGGAAGGCGGATAGGATCTTGCTGTCTTCCCTGTCAGCGAATGAGAGATCCGATAGCCCGTTCATCGACATGAAGGCATCGAAGAATTCCGTCGTGATGACTATGGTGCGGGGTATCGATAGATATACGGACGGGTATCTCTGCCTTATGCCGCTCGCCTTCATCTCCATCGCGATGAAAGCCAGTCCGCGGCCTTTCCCTCCGAGAGAGCCCTTGCCCATCCTCGCGAAAAGCACCGTCTCGTCATATGATGATGGCGTGAACTCGGCAATCACGCCCCTGGTGCGCTCTGCCCTGTAGTCCCTTATCGTCGTGTACAGGAGGTCCCTGGTCTCCTCATCGCTCATGCCTGTATCGAGATTTATGTTCTTTATCTTCGAGGCAAGCATGTACAGAGACTGCGCACGGAGCCATCTTGAGAAATCATTCCTCTTCGAATGGTAGCGGAATGACTCTATGGGAAGCGTCCGCAGCGTCTCCTGCACTTCCTTCATCGTATCGGCACGCGCTATCTCCCGTCCGTCTGAAGGATCGCGGAAGATGAACGGCCCGAAGTTGTACGACCTGAGGAAATACCTCTCGAGATCCTGCAGCAGCGTAGGGGAGAGCTTCCACAGGAAATCAGCACCGGCTTCGCCCGCTTCCTTCATGTTCCCCGATTCCGTGCTCTGGATGAGTATCCTCACTTCGGGATTGTCTTCCTTGATGGCCGCAGCGAGCCTGAGTCCTGCGCCTTCGCTGCCTTCCGGCGACGGGAAGTTTATGTCCGTTATGACTCCGAGGATGTTCTCCCTGTACCGCGAGTACATCTCCCATGCCTCGCTGTAGTCCTTCGCGAGGAGTATCTTCGGCCGCCCTCTCATCCTCAGCGTCTTGCCCCATTCGTTCAGGGCTTCGAGTATCGAGAGCCTGTTCTGCTTTATCAGGCAGAGATACATCTCGGGAAGGTATGATGAGATGAACCTGACGGAATCCTCCACAAGGACGATGACCTGGACATCCGCCTCGTTCGTGTCATGGTCGGCATTCATCCTGTCCTCGATCAGCTTGACCATGGCAAGGAAGAGGGCCGCGTTGCCCTGCCAGTAGAAGAGGTAGTCTATATAGGGGCAGTTCTCCCCCTTCAGCTCCCTCGCCTTCCTGTGGTCGGGGGAAGGGGAGAGCGCGATTATCGGCATGTCAGCCTTCTTGGCCTTTATCTCCTTCGCCAGCCCCTCGACCCTGTCCGATCCGAGGTCCAGCATCGAGATGACGAGATCGAATGGCAGCGCATCTATCATCTCCAGCGCATCGCGCTCATTGGAGGCATGGGTTATCTTCGGCGGGTTCGAGAGCCCCAGGGCAGTGTATTCCTTGTACAGCTCCTCCTCGACCCTGCCATCCTCCTCCAGCATGAACCTGTCGTAATCGGAGCAGATGAGAAGCACGTTGTACACATGCCTGAGCATCAGGTTCGAGAATGGCAGCCATGTGGGGTCAAGGAGATACATGCTATCTGTCCATCCTGCTGCGTATGAAGCCATATGCGGCTGCTGCCATCGTTATGAGCACGGCAGTCCCGAAGGCAGCCAGATACCCGTCGGATACGGGATGCAGGAGAATCGAGAGGCCCAGCACGATGAGCTCGGCGGCAAGAAGGATGACCGCAGTCCTGTATATGATCGCATCACGTTTTCTCATACTATGCGATTATACCCCAGAAACGGCCATGGATACCATTGTGCGGAGCATACTGCATGGAAATATGCCGATGATGCGGAATCCGCAGAAAACGGCTTCTGTCATTATGTATATGTAATCCACGCCGCGGAAAAATGAGATATATCTTTTCATTGACGGATGCAGCAACCTCGCTTAACCTGAGTGCGGAGGCAGAGATGTACAGGCTTGATGATTTCATGCGTGCAATCGAGAGGAAGAATCCTGCGGAGCCGGAGTTCATCCAGGCGGTCAGGGAAGTCGTGGCATCCGTCATCGATACCGTGAACGAGAATCCGAAGTATATCCAGAACAGGATACTGGAGAGGATCACAGAGCCTGACAGGGTCATATCATTCAAGGTCGAATGGGAGGACGATGAGGGGGAGATCCATGTGAACCGTGGCTACCGCGTCCAGTTCAGCAATGCCATAGGCCCATACAAGGGAGGGCTTCGCTTCCATTCATCCGTGACAGAGGGCACGATGAAGTTCCTCGGCTTCGAGCAGACATTCAAGAATGCCCTCACGACGCTCCCGATGGGCGGGGGGAAGGGCGGATCGGACTTCTCTCCGAAGGGACGCTCGGATGCGGAGATACTGAGGTTCTGCCGCTCATTCATGACAGAGCTCTATAAGTATATCGGGCCTGATACCGATGTCCCCGCCGGGGATATCGGGGTAGGGGCCAGGGAGATAGGCTATCTCTATGGCCAGTACCGCAGGATAATGACTGAGAATACAGGGGTCCTCACCGGCAAGGGCTTCGGATGGGGAGGCTCCAGGGTGCGTCCGGAAGCCACGGGCTTCGGCACGATGTACTTCGCGGAGAACATGCTCCGTGAGAACGGCGAGACGATGGAAGGCAAGCGTGTTGCCATATCCGGATTCGGGAACGTCGCATGGGGTGCCGCCATGAAGGCTTCCGCCCTCGGCGCCAAGGTGGTCACCATCTCCGGCCCCGATGGATATATCTATGATGAGAATGGGATAGGCACTCCTGAGAAGTGGGCTTATATGGTGCAGCTCAGGGCATCCAACAATGATGTGGTGGAGCCCTATGCGAAGCGCTTCGGCGCTGGATTCGTGAAGGGGAGGAAGCCGTGGGAGGTCCCTGTCGACCTCGCATTCCCCTGCGCTATCCAGAACGAGCTCGCAGAGGAGGATGCCAGGACGCTGATAGGGAACGGCGTGAAGTATGTCGTCGAGACATCGAATATGGGATGCACGGAGGATGCCGTGAAGCTCTTCCATGACAGCCGTATCCTCTTCGCGCCGGGCAAGGCTGCCAATGCAGGAGGCGTCGCGGTCTCAGGCCTGGAGATGAGCCAGAACGCAATGCATCTCTCATGGACTGCCGAGGAAGTCGACTCCAGGCTGAAGCACATAATGGAATCGATACATTCCGAATGCGTGAGGCACGGAAGATGCAGCGATGGATATATCGACTATGCGAAGGGTGCGAACATCGCGGCATTCATGAAGGTTGCGGATGCGATGTGCGCGCAGGGCTACTGATCCATCCCTCCCTTCCTGATCCGGTGTTGACAGGAGGGGAGAGCTGTGATAGATTGTAGTTAGCCATAGCTAACCAAGTCATTCGGAATAGGAGCGCGGCCAGAGCCGGTCCCGCCAGAAGGCATCCAGGGCTTCGCCTGGCCGCTCCTCTTTCCTTCCTAACTGCAGCAGTCAAGCATAATTCCTTATTGTAAACCTACACTTCTTGCGATATCCTATGTAATCGGCTAATACCCTCATTCTGGTTTGGCTGTGGCGATGCCACATGAAATATTTTAGGAGTGTAGAAATGGCAGACAAGAAAATGGTTACCATTGACGGCAACACCGCTGCTGCGCATATAGCATATGCTTTCAGTGATGTAGCCGCTATCTATCCGATTACTCCGTCCTCTCCTATGGGCGAGTATGCAGAGCAGTGGTCCTCTACAGGCCGTGAGAATCTCTGGGGCAAGAAAGTAGACATCATGGAGATGCAGTCAGAGGCAGGTGCTGCCGGTGCTGTCCACGGTGCCCTTGCAGCAGGAGCCCTCACAACCACATTCACGGCATCCCAGGGACTTCTCCTGATGATCCCGAACATGTACAAGATCGCAGGTGAGATGACCCCGACGGTCTTCCATGTATCCGCAAGGTCCCTCGCAGCGCAGTCGCTCTCCATCTTCGGTGACCATTCCGATGTCATGGCATGCCGCAACACAGGATTCGCCATGACATGCGCTTCCAGCATCCAGGAGACGATGGACATGGCTCTCGTGGCACATCTCGCCACTCTTGAGTCCCAGGTTCCGTTCCTTGCATTCTTCGATGGCTTCAGGACATCCCATGAGATCCAGAAGGTCGAGGAGATCTCCTATGATGATATCCGCACTCTCGTAGACGAGAAGTACATCGAGCGCTTCCGCTCACGCGCACAGCGCCCTGAGCATCCGATGACGAAGGTCGCGGCCCAGAACGAGGATGTCTACTTCCAGGGAAGGGAGACGGTGAATCCGTACTATGACGCCGTTCCCGGAATCGTCCAGAAGTACATGGACAAGGTCGCAGCCCTCACAGGCCGCCAGTATCATCTCTTCGACTATGTCGGCGCACCCGATGCAACCGATATCGTCATCATCATGGGCAGCGCAGCCGACACATTCGAGTGGGTTGTCGACTACCTCAACAGGAAGGGCGGCAAGGTCGGCCTCGTAAAGGTAAGGCTCTACAGGCCGTTCAGCGCAGCCGATCTCGTGAAGTGCATCCCGGCATCCGTCAAGAGGATCGCTGTCATGGACAGGACGAAGGAGCCAGGCGCTCTCGGCGAGCCTCTCTACGAGGATGTGGTGACAGCTCTCAGCCTCCAGGGCAGGACGGGCATGAAGGTCATCGGAGGCCGCTATGGTCTTTCCTCCAAGGATTTCACACCGACCCACGCGAAGTCCGTATTCGACTTCCTCGCGGGTGATAAGGCATGGCATGATTTCACGGTCGGGATCAATGACGATGTGACGGGCCGCTCGATTCCTGTCTGCGACAAGATCGACGTGACTCCGGAAGGCGTCGTGTCCTGCATGTTCTGGGGTCTCGGTTCCGATGGTACTGTCGGCGCGAACAAGAACTCCATCAAGATCATCGGCGACAACACCGATATGAACGCACAGGCATACTTCGCATATGACTCCAAGAAGTCCGGCGGCATCACGATCTCCCACCTCAGGTTCGGAAAGGGCAAGCTCGATATGCCTTGGCTCATCGACCATGCTGATTTCGTGGCATGCCACAACCCGGCTTACATCGGGCGCTATGATATGCTCTCGGCCCTCAAGGACGGCGGTGTGTTCCTCCTCAACAGCCAGATCCCATCCGATGAGGTATTCGACCACCTCACGAAGGATATGCAGGAGCAGATCATCAGCAAGCATATCCACTTCTACAATATCGATGCCCTCGATATCGCGAGAAGCGTAGGTCTTGGCGCCAGGATCAATACGGTCATGCAGGCCGCATTCTTCAAGATCGCGAATGTCCTTCCTGAGACGGAAGCCATCGACCTGATCAAGAAGTACATCAAGAAGACGTTCCTCAAGAAGGGCGAGGAAGTGGTCAACAAGAACTGGGCTGCGGTAGATGGCGCATCGGCTGCTCTCGTCGAGGTCAAGGTTCCCGAGAAGATCACCAAGAGCTATGAGCCGAAGAGGCTTATCCCGGACGATGCCGATGATTTCACGAAGAACGTCATCGAGCGCATCATGCACCTCGAGGGCAATGACATCCCTGTATCGCAGATGTCCTATGATGGCAAGCTTCCTACAGGAACGGCAAAGCTCGAGAAGAGAGGCGTTGCGGCATATGTTCCTCACTGGGACAGCTCCAAGTGCATCCAGTGCAACCAGTGCGTGCAGTCCTGTCCGCATGCGGCCATCAGGGCAAAGCAGATCACTCCTGAGGATATGGCGAAGGCTCCTGCTACCTTCCAGGCAATCAAGTCCAACACGAAGAATGACCGCTCTCTTATGTTCAAGATCCAGGTCTACACAGAGGACTGCCAGGGATGCGGCGTCTGCGTAGAGGCATGCCCTGCAAAGGAGAAGGCTCTTGAGCTCAAGCCGATCGCAGAGGAAAGGGCAAACGGCGAGATCGAGAACTGCACGTTCTTCGAGGGTCTTACATATGACAACCTCGACGGACTGAACATGGGAACCGTCAAGGGGCTCCAGTTCAAGCAGCCGCTCTTCGAGTTCTCCGGTGCATGCGCAGGCTGCGGCGAGACTCCGTATGTGAAGATGCTTAGCCAGATCTGCGGCGAGAGGGCCGTGATCGCGAATGCTACAGGATGCTCCTCGATCTATTCCGGAACATTCCCGACCATCCCGTATACGAAGAGGGCTGATGGACGCGGTCCAGCATGGGGCAACTCGCTCTTCGAGGATAATGCCGAGTACGGACTCGGAATGCGCCTCGCAGTCGATTCCAACAGGACTCTCCTGAGGATGAAGTGCGATGAGCTCATCGCAGCTGGATGCTCCGCAGAGCTCAAGGCAGCCATCGAGAAGTGCTATTCCCTGTGGGATGACATCACGGAGGCCTCCATCACGGCACAGAAGGAAGTCCAGGCCGTGCTTGCTTCCGAGAAGGCTTCGGATCCTGCTTCCGCAGCTCTCCTCGACAAGATCAGGGAGCTCCAGGATTACTTCTCCGATAAGGACGTCATCATCATCGGCGGTGATGGATGGGCATATGATATCGGATTCGGCGGTGTCGATCATGTCGTTGCTTCCGGCAAGAACGTGACGATCCTCGTACTCGATACAGAGGTCTACTCCAACACGGGCGGACAGGCTTCCAAGTCCACTCCTATGGCAGCTGTCGCCAAGTTCGCGAATGCAGGCAAGAAGGTCGGCAAGAAGAACATGGGCTTCATGATGATGAGCTATGGCCATGCCTATGTGGCATCCGTCGCTCTCGGATACAACAGGCTCCAGACACAGAAGGCCCTGCAGGAGGCTGTCTCCTACAACGGTCCTTCGATCGTCTTCTGCTATGCTCCGTGCATCAACCACGGTATCAACATGAGGTATTCCCAGGTCGAGGCCAAGAAGGCTGTCGAGGCCGGCTACTGGCCGCTCTACCGCTTCGACCCAAGGCTCGAGGCAGGAAAGAGGTTCATCTGGGAGACAAAGCCCGCCACAGCGGACTTCGAGGAGTTCATCAAGGGCGAGACAAGGTACGCTTCGCTTTACAAGACGAACCCCGAGCATGCTGATGAGCTCTTCGCAGCAGCAGCTGAGGATGCAAAGGAAAGACTTGCATTCTATCAGAGGTGCGGCGAGGTCCTCGGCGAGACTATCTGACGGATCGTATCCTGATGGATTGGTTGAAGGCTGCCTCCGGGCAGCCTTTCCTTATGCCGAAATGTCCAAAAAAGAAGTGATATTCATCTAAAAACCTGTCTGCTGGAATCTCTCTGCGCTATAATCCATCAGTATGATGGTACGTGCTGAGGTTGATACGTTCTATGGGAGATTTCCTTTAGAACTGGAGTTTGTCGCCTATCTGGACGGCAGGCTCGAGGGGGTTTATTCCTTCATCGGATACGAGGGGAAGATCGAAGGAACGCTGGAGGACAGCGGGGTATTCTCCGTTTCCGGGATCTTCGATTCCTATGCGGGAGCGATTGAGTTCCGCGTCGATGGAAGGTTCTCGGGCAGGCAGCTCGAGGGTTCGGGCGTGACGGGCAAGAACGGGAGATTCAGTGTCAGCGGAACTACAGATGGAAGCTTTTGATGTGTATGTCAGGACGCCTTTCGGGAAGTATCGCGGGGAGATAAGGCTCATGCGTTCCGGCGCGCAGGTTTCCGGTTCCCTTTCATTCATGGTCTTCTCCTCTGATTTCCAGGGGACCGCCGATGGTCCCTTCATCTCCTTCCATGGCTCGATTGAAACGCCTATAGGGCCTCTTGATTATGATGCCGAGGCGGAGATCTCGGCGGCGGGAATCTCCGGGAAGGCGGATACACGGCTCGGGACGATGACCTTCTCCTCCCAGGAGGGACGGAGGAAGAGCTGACTCTGGTTTCCCTGAAGGATACTATAGGCAGAATCGGCAAGCAAAAAATTTCCACCTTTTTCGTAAAAATCCTATATGTACGGAATGCGTTTCCCATCGGAAACTGGTCACAGAGGTAAAGAACCAAAGGCGGTTTTCCGCTATAGGAGGTTTAAATGAAAAAGTCCATAGTTGCCATCCTTCTCGTGGCAGTCGTCTGCACATCCCTCTTTGCAGGGGGCGGATCAGAGGCAGCGGCTTCAGTAGTGACGAATGCACAGAAGCCGGTCATCTTCTTCAACAGGCAGCCTTCCGATCCTGTTTCCGGAGCCATAGATATGGAAGTCATGAACTGGAATGACAAGACATACTATGTCGGATTCGATGCAGCTGGCGGCGGCGCAGTGCAGGGCAAGCTCGTTGTCGATTACCTTGCTTCCGCTGATCCTGCGGTGATTGACCGCAATGGCGATGGAATCATCGGCTATGTGCTCTGCATCGGCGATGTCGGCCACAATGACTCCAAGGCAAGGACACAGGGCGTCAGGGAGGCTCTCGGAACATGGGTGGGCTCCACCGATCCTGGCGTAGAGAACACAAAGGAAGGATCCGCGGTTGTCGGCGGAACGACGATGAAGGTCGTGGAGCTTGATTCCCGCGCCATGACAGGAACCGACGGAACGACATGGAATGCGAATGCTGCCACCGACGCAATGGGCGGGTGGGCAACACGCCTTGGTGACCAGATCGATATGGTCATCTCCAACAATGATGGTATGGCAATGGGCTGCCTCCAGGCATCCAACTATCCTGCCGGCGTTCCTATCTTCGGCTATGATGCGAATGCGGATGCCATCGAGGCTATCGGTGCAGGCGTCCTTACGGGAACCGTATCCCAGAACGTCGATGCCCAGGCAACGGCCACTCTCCAGGTCATCAGGAACCTTCTTGACGGACTTACAGGCGATGCAGTCATAACGGCCGGCATCACGGAGCCCGACCAGTATGGCAACAAGATCTCCGCTGACATGGAATACCTTGCGGATACCAAGGCGCTTCTCGCACAGAACACCGGCGTCAACGCTTCCAACTGGGAGCAGTACACAGAGGGTTCAAGGGACAAGGGCATCCAGCAGACCGATGCAGCGAAGAAGAGAGTGCTCCTGACCATCTACAACTCAGGCGATAACTTCCTCTCATCGTCGTATATCCCGGCTCTCAACTACTATGCACCGCTTCTCAACATCGATCTCACGATCGTTCAGGGAGACGGACAGAACGAGTCGTCCTGCCTTGATAAGTTCACGAACTTCAACAGCTTCGATGCTTTTGCCATCAACATGGTCAGGACGAACTCCGGAAGGGACTACCTGGACAGGCTCCAGTACTGATCCCCCAGGGTATTCGGAAGAGATGGCGGATGCGATGCGTCCGCCATCATCGGTTTGCAATGCACAGTTCGGAAGGTTTAAATGAGTGGGAAAACTGTACTTGAGATAAAGAATCTATCCAAATCCTTTGCAAAGAACAGGGTCCTGGATGGCATCAACCTGACGGTTGAGGAAGGAACCGTCTGCGGTCTCATGGGAGAGAACGGAGCAGGGAAGTCCACCATGATGAAGTGCCTCTTCGGAATATACGCCAAGGATGAAGGGCAGATTTCCCTTTTCGGGCATCCCGTGGACTTCAAGAACCCCAAGGATGCTCTCGAGAATGGCGTTGCCATGGTGCACCAGGAGCTTCAGCAGTGCCTGGACCGCACTGTCGTGGACAATCTCTTCCTTGGGCGCTATCCGACGAAAGGCGGCATAGTCGATGAAGCGAGGATGCTCAGGGAGAGCAACAACCTGTTCGCGAAGCTCAAGATGAATGTCAATCCCCAGACGGTGATGAGGACGATGTCGGTCTCGCAGCGCCAGATGGTCGAGATTGCGAAGGCCGTAAGCTATGATGCAAAGCTCATCGTGCTTGATGAGCCCACCAGCTCCCTTACGGAAAGGGAGGTCAAGAAGCTCTTCTCAATCGTCGATGATCTGAGGAAGCAGGGGGTCTCCTTCGTATATATCTCGCACAAGATGGATGAGATCTTCGAGATCTGCGATGACGTCGCGGTCCTCCGCGATGGCAAGATGATCTTCAAGAAGGCCGTCAAGGATACCGATATGAACGAGCTTATCGCCGCGATGGTCGGCCGTTCGCTCGACAAGCGCTTCCCCGATGTGGACAATGCTCCGGGTGAGGAATACCTGGTAGTGAAGGACCTCAGGACGAAATATCCTCCGGTGCTCCATGATATCTCATTCTCGGTGCGCCGCGGTGAGATATTCGGTCTTTACGGTCTTGTGGGTGCAGGACGCAGCGAGCTGCTCGAGTCCATGTTCGGCATCCGCACGATCGCCAGCGGCGAGATGGCTGTGGACGGCAGGAAGCTCTGGTTCCATTCCTCGAAGGATGCGATGGAGCATTCATTCGCCCTTGTTACGGAGGAAAGGAAGCTCAATGGCATGTTCGGCAAGGACACGATCAAGTTCAACACCACGATAACGAATCTCGAAGCCTATAAGAGCTACCACCTTCTCGATAACAAGAAGATGTATGAGGCAACCAACAGGGAGATCGCCGTGATGAACACCAAGTGCGTCTCTCCCGATGAGCTGATAACGGCTCTGTCGGGCGGAAACCAGCAGAAGGTGATCATCGGGAAGTGGATGGAAAGGGCACCTGATGTGTTCCTGATGGATGAGCCGACCAGGGGAATCGATGTCGGCGCCAAGTATGAGATCTACCAGCTGATCATAAGGATGGCCAAGGAGGGGAAGACCATCATCGTAGTCTCCTCCGAGATGCCGGAGATCCTTGGCATAACGAACAGGATAGCCGTGATGAGCAATCATAGGCTTGCAGGTATCGTCAATACCAGGGAAACCAATCAGGAAGAGCTTCTCAGGCTCTCTGCCAAGTATCTGTAAGGAGTGGGGACATGGCCGGAAACGTTAAGGAAATCATAACCCTTGAGGAAGACAGGAAAGTCCAGGAATACTCTGAGAAGCTCCGTGCTCTCAGAGCCGATGGAGTCACGAAGATAAATGACTGCAGGATCGAGATCGCCTCGATACGCAAGAACAAGCTGATAAGCGAGGAAGACCGGGCGAAGAGGATCCAGGCCCTCAATGCGGAGATCGCCGCAGCGAAGGAAGTCGAGGCGAGGAACAGGGCGGAGATCGCATCGCTCTCGAAGGAGGCTGTCAGGTATGTCAACGGGATATCCAAGGATATCGAGGCAGCTGTCAATGCGAAGCAGGACAAGCGCATGGCAGGTGCCAAGGCATACTATGAGAAGGAGGTCGCCGATATAAGGAAGGCCGGAGCCGAGAGGGAGGAAGCTGTCCGCGCCCAGCTCTCCGGAGGGGATCCCCAGATGCTCAGGAGCGAGCTTGAGATCTGCCGCTATGAGCTGAAGAGCGCGCTCTTCGATGCGAAGAGCAGATACACCGATCAGCTGGATAAGGCGAAGGCTGCAAAGCATCAGGCATTCGTCGATCATATCCAGAAGAACAGGGAGCTGAGGAACGGCAAGTCTGCTTTCGGCGAGGATATGAGGATGAAGTGGAAGAACTTCGTGAGGAACTTTACCCCCTCATCCTTCTTCCTCGCAAACGGGCTGTATATCGCGATCGTGATATTCTTCATCGTCTGCATCATCGCAGCTCCTCTCAGGGGATCCGGCAACCTTCTGTCGCTTCCTAATATCTTCACGATCCTTGAGCAGGCATCGACGAGGATGTTCTATGCTCTCGGTGTCGCAGGCCTCATCCTTCTTGCGGGAACGGACCTCTCGATCGGGCGAATGGTCGCGCTGGGATCGGTCACCACCGGCCTCATACTCCATCCGGGAATGAATATCGTCTCCCTCTTCGGAATGCCCACATGGGACTTCTCCGCGATTCCGATGGGAATGCGCGTCATCATGGCGCTTCTCCTTGCGGTGGTCCTCTGCGTATTCTTCAGTGCCGTGGCAGGTTTCTTCACCGCACGCTTCAAGATGCATCCGTTCATATCCACGATGGCAAACCAGCTCATCATCTACGGCATGCTCTTCTATGGCACCAGCGGAACGCCTGTGGGATCGATCGACAGCGGAATAAGGAGCCTTATAGGAGGACGCTGGACGCTCGGTGTGCTCAACGGCCAGCTGATCACGTTCCCGAAGCTCATCATCCCTGCGATCATCGCGATCATCATCGCATGGCTGATCTGGAACAAGACGACATTCGGCAAGAACATGTATGCTGTCGGAGGCAATGCCGAAGCAGCGGCAGTTTCCGGTATATCCGTATTCTGGGTCACTCTCGGCGTATTCATCATGGCTGGCGTTTTCTACGGATGCGGATCGTTCCTGGAGGCTTTCAGGGCGAATGCAAGCGCCGGAACGGGTCAGGGCTATGAGATGGATGCCATCGCTGCATGCGTTGTCGGAGGCATATCGTTCAATGGCGGCATAGGCAAGATCGGCGGTGCGGCGCTTGGCGTCATCATATTCACATCACTGACATACTGCCTTACCTTCCTCGGCATCGATACGAACCTCCAGTTCGTATTCAAGGGCTTCATCATCCTTGCTGCTGTGTCGCTTGACAGCATCAAGTACCTGAAGAAGAAGTGAGACCATGCCGGGTCTGGCCCGGCATCCCGGGGTTATGGAATGAGAAGGATCATCGCTCTGCTGTGCCTTATCGCTCTTCTCCTTACAATAGCCGGATGCGGCGGGGAGAGGGATGAAATGATAGGGGTAACGGTCTACAGGAGCGATGATTCATTCATTTCCGAGGTCCGGAAATCCATCGCAGCGGCAAGCGAGGGAGATGTCCCTGTGGAGATCCTCTCTGCTGACAACAGGCAGCAGATGCAGAATGAGCAGATCGAGGATTTCATAGAGCGCGGTGCTTCCGCAATCATCGTCAATTCAGTGGACAGGACAGCCTCCGGAGTGATAATCGAGAAATGCCGCCGCAGCTCAGTCCCCCTTGTCTTCTTCAACAGGGAGCCTGTCAAGGATGATATGGCGAAATGGGACAAGGTCTACTATGTAGGCGCAAGGGCAGAGGAATCCGGGCGGATGGCCGGCGGGATCCTCGCGGATTGCTGGTATGCGAATCCCGGGATGGACAGGAACGGCGACGGGATCCTCCAGTTCGTCATAATCAAGGGGGAGACAGGGCATCAGGATACGGAGCTCAGGACGGAGTATTTCACCGAGGCACTCATGGAAAGGGGCATCCAGCTGGAGAAGCTCCATGAGGACACAGGGCTGTGGAACCGGGATGACGGACGTGATGTGA
This sequence comes from uncultured Spirochaetaceae bacterium, assembly GCA_944392935.1. Taxonomy (GTDB): domain Bacteria; phylum Spirochaetota; class Spirochaetia; order Sphaerochaetales; family Sphaerochaetaceae; genus Ornithospirochaeta. The sequence continues at coordinate 680 of CALXYI010000027.1, read as the reverse complement.
TGAATGAGTTCCTGTCATATTCCGGCGACAGGATCGAAGCTGTGTTCGCCAACAATGATGATATGGCGCTCGGTGCGATCGAGGCCCTGAAGGATGCCGGCTACTTCACGGATGGCCGCTATATGCCCGTGGTCGGCATCGATGCCACTCCTGCCGGAAGGCGTGCGCTGCGTGATGGAACGCTTCTCGGAACGGTCTTCAACGATTCCGGGAACCAGGGAAGGGCCGCATACAATATCGCGAAGGAGCTTGCTGCGGGGCGCATCCCCACCTCCGAGTCGATAGGCTATGAAATCACCGATGACCGCTATGTATGGATCCCCTACACGACCGTTCTGCGGCAGGATGCATGATTCTGTATTTCAAAATCAGGATGTCTGATTGGAAAGGGATTCCCAGTGATTTCCTGAGGATCCCGTGACGTTTTACCTGATTATGAGAATTCAATTGCAGCAGATTCCAGTGGGAGTCCTTTTATGAATCTATCAAGATATGCCCTGAAACCCTTCACCTCACTCTCCACGGGATCCATCCTGGAACCCTCAGCATCGGCGAACACCCTGTCGTCGAGGAAGTCCGCGAGCGACGTGCCCCTGCCTTCAATGCAGTAGGCTGCAAGGAGGGCCATCCCATAGGGGCCTCCCTCTCCCGCTGTCTTCATCGTGTAGACAGGCGCGGAA
>CALXYI010000026.1 GCA_944392935.1 uncultured Spirochaetaceae bacterium | reverse complement strand
CGCCGTCTTCTTATATCCATATCCCTTCTCGAAGAGGTCAAGGCATTCCCGCCTCTTCTCCGAAGCCACCCTCGGCCTCTTCATACAGGAGGATCTCTTCGGCTCTTCCATCGGATTTCCTCCTACTCAGGGCCCGCAGAGAACTGCAGGCCCGTGAATCCGTTCAATTACTCTCCAAGAGTTACAGCAGGATAATTTCCAACTGTTACGGATGTAGCTGTTATCTCAAGAGCTGAAACACTGGCCCCTGTTCCGTCAGCAGCAGTTGCACCACAAGTTACTTCTACAGCGAACCCTGCGAAAACAAGCTTCCCTTCATCAATTGTAATATCAGTAAGAACTGCAGCACCAGAAGCCTCGAAAGCATATGTAGACTCAGAACCTTCGAATGTACCAGGAATTGTGATTGTTACATTGCCATCAACACCGGTTATATCAGAAATCGTAAGTGTAAGTTCATCCTCTGTATCATCATATGTGGCCGTAGCTGTATCTGCAGCAAGAAGCGATTCTGCTGTTGCCTTTGCGGCAGCCTGAGCCGCCTTCTGTGCGGCTTCCGCAGCAGCCTCAGAAGATGTAATGCCAGCTCTTTCGAATACAGCCTTTGTATCTACTCCACCATCAGCGGAAATTGCAACTGTATCGGAGAAGCTTACAGCTGTTGCTCCAGCAATAGCCGCAGATCCAGCCTTTTCAGCAATACCCTGAGAAGCAGCAACAGGTGCTGTTATTGTGAGCTTACCATCAACCGAAACCTTGCCATTCACAGAGAAAGAGTACTGGTTGTACACAGCATCGGTAAGTGTAAGATTCGTGGAAATAACAGCTTCCTTGAGTGTTGTCTCGTGCGAGGTCTCCTTGTCCTTGAAAGCATCACCTGTGAGTGCAATCGTTACAGTTCCTTCAATGTAGCTGCTGCCACTTGGTGTTGTAGGCTCTGCAATCGTAATCACGATGTTTGCATGAGTGTTATCTACATACTCAACCTTTGACGTGATGTTGTCCTGATCATAGACGAAATCTGCATCTGCTGCGATCTTGGAAATTGCAGCATTCAGCTGAGTCATCGCATCAGCTGCCATAGCAACCCTGTTGAGGTTCGCAGATGATCCTGAGTTGTTGTCGCAGGAAGCAAAGCTGAAGAGCATTGCGACACATGCAAGAACTACAAAGATTTTCTTCATTTCAAATCCTCCAGAAAGATTTAATCTTGAATGAACTCTACCCCCCCCCGGTATCGTTTTGTCAAGCTGTTTGTTCGATGATTTGAAAGAAAATCGTCTATCTTATCAGAATGGGATGCAGTCCCTGTACTGCAGGAGCCTTTCGGCGTTCTTCAGGTACTCGCCTATCACATAGGCTATGTCAGGACGCTGGAGGTGTATCACATCATAGAGGGATGGGAAATCCTCGCAGCGGATTATCGGATAGAGATCCTTCTGTATTGCTGTGATGAGCGAGAGGATCTGGCTGTTCTCATCGCTCCGTATGCTCTTGATGCGCACGAGGTAGTGTATCTGCTCGAGCTCGGAGAACATATGCCAGAGGATGACTATCGCCTCCTCCAGCTCCTTTCCGCTGCCGATCTCAGGATGCTTGCGGATATATGATATGGACTCCTCGTAATACATGTGGAAATCGGTGAGGATATCGGTGGAGACTGAGAGATCCGTATGCGAGACAAGGCCTTTCCGTATGATGTCCCAATAGCTGTTATGGAGACGGAACATGGCCTTGATGCTGTATCTGAACTGGGACGCCTGGCGTATGGGGAAGAAGAACCTGTTCACTATGAACACTATTGCCACGGCTATGCCGAGGTACATGAGGCGGAGTGCGATAGCCGTTGATTCCCCCAGCGTTATGAGAGCCATCGTAAGCGTATAGCATGTATGGAATGCCGGATGATACCATGTACCGGGCTTCGAGCAGTACATGAATGATATCATCAGGAGAGCGAATGCCATCTCCCCTCCCAGGCCCGGAAGGAATGGGTAGATCATATACTCGGCAAGGCATCCGATGAATGTACCGATGGGATTCGTCCTCATGTGGTAGCTGCTGTCCTCGCTCGACGGCTGCAGCAGGAGGAATGCATTGAGCGGTATCCAGTATGAATGCGTCGTCGGCAGCAGGTAGTTCGCTATTCCGCTTATCGCCATAACAGCGGCAAGGCGGGATGCGAATCTCATCTCGAACGCATCGCGGGAGAAGCGCATCGCTATCTCATGGCGGAGGTTCATCCAGTCCACACTGTACTTCACCACCCTGTCCCGGGATGTCTCCGCGGTATTGAGCATGAGGTCAGCCATATGGAGGATGCTGCGGATGAATATCCGTATGCGTCCTTCAGGGATTGCCATGCTGTCAAGCAGCTGCTGTGCCTCAGCTATCTGGCTGCCCTGCCACTTCGTTCCGATCCTGCGTGATGTTGCGGAAAGGAAGGATGAGAGGCGCCGCATCTCAAGCATATGCGCCGAATCAAGCTCGCTGCGCCATTCAAGATCCGCGATCATATATGAGAATCGCTGGAGCATCGTCGACATCATGTTGCCTATCTCGATCTCGCAGGATGAGAAGGCGGAGAAACCGGGACGGGAGGATGATACTTCCTGCATGAGTGCCGAGAACCTCTGGCGCAGAGCTATGCCATCGCTGTCGGCGATGAGCAGGTCAGTCAGGGCGGAAAGCTCCCCGAAAAGCTCCTGCATCGTGATCCCATCATCCTCTGAGGATGGATGGCGACGTCTCCATATCCATATTCCTGCTGCCATGAGCGCTGTCAGGCTCCAGAGCGACAGGAGCATCAGAAGGAACCCGTGCAGATCCACAGGAGGAACGAAGGACATATATACGAAGAGAAGCATGTATATGTAGTAGCCTTTGGGATTGAACTGCGTGCTCTGGGTGAAGACCAGTGCGAAGGGCACCAGTATGTTCAGCACCGTCGCGGCAGCTATGCCGAGGGAGCCGAGGGATGCAAGCACAAGGAGCACGGTCTCATGGAAAAGAAGGAGAAGGTAATCCCTGCAGCTGCTGTCCTCCTTCCTGAGGAACGCGCTGAAGAACGCCGCCATCGGAGGCACCGCGATAGTATAGTGCAGACCGTAAACGGAATAGACAAAGAGGAAGGAAAGGATGAAGAAGGCAATCACGGGGAAAGCATTCCCAAGCGATGCAGCAGCTTTCCTGATCATGTCTTCGGCCCTTTCTCTCCCCATGCTGTCCCCTGCAGTATTCTAGCATATGATGGAATGAAACCGAACATGCCGGAGCCTTCCCTGTACAGTATTATCGACGGAAAATCGCCGGATAGGACAAAGGAGAACGTGAATGCGGCATCACGTGCAGCTTTGCGCGCATATCCTGCAAAGGAGATACGATCCACGGAACGTGAATCCAGCAGCAAGGCGAGGGAGCTGGTCCAGAGCCTGTACCTTGCCGATGACGAGGCTGCACGCATTGCCTTCCGAGGCAATCCGGAAGCTGTCGGCTCCATTGTACATGCAATATCCGGCAGGGATGGCATATCCATCGCTCATATGAATATCCAGGAACCTGTGGACAGCATCGCTCATCACTCAGATATCCTGGACATCCTCGCGGAGGGGCTCGATGGCGACTCATAGACATCGGGCTGCAGCGGCAGATTCGCTCAACCTCATAAGGAAGGTCTTGGATTGCCCCCTGATCGCCAGCGCAGGCTCCTCTCCATTCCAGAGGCGGAAGAACTTGCAAGAATCATCAGGGATGAGTGACATTCCTCCTCCTGTTCCGCAATGGGCTCCGGACTTATCCTCCGGAGCTTTTCCTTATCGCCCTGACATGGCTGCGATGGTAAATCCCCGATCCCGCTTCCCTTATGATCCGCCGGATCTCCTTCACTTCCCTCCGGCTGAGCGTGTCGCTGCCGCGGTATGATCTGAGATAGGCTGCAAGCGATGATAGATTGATGGTGCCTTCCACGCCGGGGGCATTGTCCTGGACGAAGACGACAATGCTGGATACAGGCCTGTCCAGGAGCTCCTCGAGCACCCTGGCATGGACTGCATTCTGCCTGAGCGGATTGCGGTGCTCATGCTTCCTGCCCGGAAGATACGAGAACCAGAGCTCATCCGTGGCCTTGCCCTCGATGCGTCCTGATATGCTCTTCGTCTCGATGCAGAAGATGCCGTTGCGGCGTATATCGATGTGGTCGATCTCATGCGTATTGCCATGGCGGTCAGCTATGATGATGCCATGGACCGATCTGTGGAAAGGAGAGAAGAACCCCTGATGGCTGAGAGCACGGCGAACCATCTTCTCGCCCTTTCTCCCTTTTCTCCTGTTCCTCGCGTCCCTGATGAATCCCATATATGCAGGGAGGCCCTCATCTCTGAGGACCTCCATCTCCTTACAGGTATATCCTTCCTTACAGCAGGAGCAGGCAGAAAACGAGGGTGAAGAGAGCTACTGTCTCGGTGATACCGATTACGATGAAGTAGTTCGCTGTTCCCTTTCCGGTCTCTGCAAGAGCATCAGCTGATGCTGCTGCGACCTTTCCCTGCATCCATGCCGAGAGCCCGATAGCAAGACCGCCGAAGACGCCTACTGCGAGGCACAGGAGATATGATGCTCCTGTCTCAAATGCCGACCTGATGAAGTTCATCAGGAGGAAGCCGTAGATCGTCTGCGTAAGAGGCGCGCCTGCGAAAGCAACAAGAATGAATGGAACCGGCTTTCCAGCCGCATAGCATTTCTTCCATCCACCGACAGCACTCTGTCCGGCAACACCGGTTCCGAGTCCTGATCCAAGCGCAGAGATGCAGAGTGCGCAAGCCATTCCGAGATAAGCAAGATTTTCCATATCCTCTCCTTAGCTGTTTTCAGCAGCAGTATTCTTTTCTTCGACCGTCTTCCTGAACGGGTCGTAGTTGTATCCGGTCCACTCCATTCCGAGGGATCCGGAGAATTCCAGCAGATTGAGCCTCACTCCGTGCACAACCACGGAAAGTATGCCCATCACGAAGTTGAGCGCATGCCCCACGAGTATTATGAGGATACCTATGGGAAGCATGAAGCCCTGGAGCATCCCGCCTGCCATATCATTGAATGACTGCGCGATGGCAAGGGATGCCATGCCGACGGCAAAGAGCCTTATGTAGCTCATTATGTTCGAGAAGCATGAGATGGTATCGAGGAATGTCGTGAAGAATCCCGACAGCCCTGATACAAGCCCCTTCCCGAAGCTGATCCCCGGGCCCTGTCCGGAGAAGCAGCATACGAGCACGAAGCCCAGCGCGACGCCGCCGATGACGATATTGAACGGGATGGCCTCGCCGATGACGAGATAAAGCGCCATGAGATAGAGCATCACGACATCGAGGAACCATCCTATCTCCGCCACGAGCGACAGATCCCTGCTGCGTGCTTTCGTGACGATGTTTATCACCCTTCCAAGCCCCAGCTGGACCGCGCCGAGGATGAAGCAGAACTTCATCAGCATATTCTGCGCCCAGTCGGCATCCACGCCCACCACGCCCGGGAAGTTCGTTATCGCGGGAACGATGAGCTTCTGGAGGAACGGGATGTGCACGAGGATGGCCTCTGAGCCGAACCATGTTCCAGTCAGGGCGCCCCAGATCACAGTGACGCCTCCTAGGACGTAGATCAGTATGTTCACGTCCGTCAGCTTCTTCGTCTTCAGCTGCAGCAGCGCCGACACGAGTATGAATATGAGGCCGTATCCAGCATCTCCTATGATCATCGCGAAGAACAGCGAGAAGAAGACGAGGAAGTACGATGAGATATCATACTCATGGTATCCGGGTACCGTGCCAAGGATATCGAAGACCGGCTTCACTATCCTGACGATTCCCTTGTACTGCACCAGTGTCGGAGGATTGTCATCCGGCCCTGGATCATCGATCATGAATGCGAACGCATTCGCCGCGGCAAGATCGCGGAAGCGCTTCTCGTCCTTCTCCGGGATATATCCCGAAAGATAGACGATATCATCGCCGGAGATGGTCGAAGCCGCCTTCTCGAAGGTGATGCGTGAATCCTCCCGCTCAAGATATGCCTTGTACGCCGGGATGAACCCAGCTGCAGCCTCTATCCTCTCTCCGAGCTCCTCGATGAGCTTCCTGTCTGACATAAGCTCGGCATCGAGCGCGGAAAGGCTCATGGAAGGCAGGCGGAAAGGAGTTGCCTGGATACCCTCCGGAATCGGGGAGTACAGCAGCGCCGCAGCGCATCCCTTGCCGCTGTATGCGACCGGGATATATACAGCCTTCTCATCCGCGCGGAGCTTCTCCATCTCCTTCCTCTCCATCGTATAGAGATAGATGGGGATGCCCTCATCGGCGAGGGAGGCGAGAGCAGCAGGATCGAAATCCCCGAACGGGAGTATCCTCTCGCGTTCGTTCTGCAGCGTTATCACGCGCTGCTTCAGCCTCTCCTCCTCGGCGACGTTCTCAGCGATGGATGCATGGAGACGCTGGAATTCCTCTCCTGATACAGAAGCCCCGCTGCCCTTCCTCTTCTTTCCACGCTCCGTAAGGATCTGGAGTATGCGCGCATACTCGCCCCTCTCCTTCTCAAGCGAATCCACCGATGGGGATTTCTGCACGAGATCGGAGATATGCAGCACCCCTGCCTCCCTCAGCGCGAGAAGCAGGTCATTGCGCTTGCCCCCTTCAGTGAGGATCGTGACTTTCTTCATTCTCTCGATCATCAGCCGGCCCTCACAAGTTTCTTCTTCGATATCTTCCCTCTCACGACAGCCGAAGTCTGCTGGTCCTGAAGGTAGATGCCGATCACGCGGATATTCTCCTTCGCCTCCGGTATCTTGACCTTCTCGAAGAGGTTGACGCGCTGCGATGTCGTCCTCAGCTCCTTCGAGAGGAGGTCTATCCTCTCCTGGAGCGTCTTCACGAGCGCATCATACTTTGCAATGTCCTTAAGAGCAGCAAGAGCCTTATCGACCCACAGCGGATAGTATCTCAGGTCATATTCCATATCGCGGAATACGAGAGCCCTGAATACAGGCACCTCCACTCCAGCTATATTGCCCTTGTCCTTCTCTATCCTGTCGATGACGACAAGGTTCGAGATGGACTTATCCTCAGGGAACGAAGCATTCTCGCCATAGACGGCAATCCATCCGGAGAGGGCATCGACAGCTTTCCTCTGCTCCTCCTTCAGGGCCGCGATCTCGGCTTCCGATTCGCGGATCACCATCTGCAGCTGCTGCTTCTTGAGCTGAAGAGTCGGAAGATAGCGCTGGAACTGCTTGAGGGCATCCTTCTGCTTCTTCTGCTCATTCTTGGTCAGCTTGACTCCCAACTCACGCCTCCTTGGGCCAGTACTTCTCCAGAAGCTCTGTCCTCAGTCCTGTCTCATTCGGCTCGAAGCACTCCGAAAGGATCTTCCATCCGAGATCAAGCGCTTCCTCGAGCGGGATATTCACCGACAGATCCATGAGCCTCGACTCGAAGAGCTCACCGTACTTCAGGAGCTTCTCATCCCAGTCGGACATCATGAAGCCCATCGAGCGCTTCTCAAGGGAATCCTTGTATGCAGCATACAGCTTGATCATGCCATCCATGAGCGCGCGGTGGTCCGGACGCGTATCCTTGTTGACATTCTGCTTCAGGCGGGAAAGCGATCCGAAAGGCTCGATCCTCCCGTTCCTGAGGTAGTACTGCCCCTCCGTGATATATCCTGTGTTGTCAGGAACCGGGTGCGTGACATCATCGCCAGGCATCGTCGTGACGCCGAGGATGGTCACGGAGCCGGCACCTTCGAAGTCGACAGCCTTCTCGTAGCGCGAGGCAAGAGAGGAGTAGAGATCGCCGGGGTATCCTCTGTTGGAAGGCACCTGATCCATGGTGATTGCCATTTCCTTCTGCGCGTCGCAGAAGTTGGTCATATCGGTAAGGAGGACAAGGACCCTCTTCCCGTCCAGTGCGAAGCGCTCCGCGACAGCAAGCGCCATATCAGGGACGAGAGTGCATTCAACAGTCGGATCGGATGCCGTATGGATGAACATTATCGTCCTGGACATCGCTCCTGACTTCTCAAGCGTATTGCGGAAGAAGAGGTAGTCGTCATACTTGAGCCCCATTCCCCCGAGAACGATTATGTCGACCTCTGCCTGCATCGCTATGCGGGCGAGAAGCTGGTTGTACGGCTCTCCGGAAACGGAGAAGATAGGAAGCTTCTGCGATTCGACAAGCGTATTGAACACGTCGATCATCGGGATACCGGTGCGGACGATCTTCTTCGGGGTGATCCTCTTCGAAGGATTAACCGATGGCCCTCCGATATCTATCATGTTCTCCGTCAGCTCAGGACC
>CALXYI010000025.1 GCA_944392935.1 uncultured Spirochaetaceae bacterium | reverse complement strand
GCTGCTTCAGCAGCTGTCCGGGAAGGTGTGCAACTGGCAGTCGGTTTCAGGGCGCGTATCAGCGCTTGCCGGTATCAGGCCCTTATAGGGCTTGGACAAACCACCGGCTGGGCCGGTGGTCATGATTGTAAAATGCCCTGTACCTGTAAAAAAAGGGGAAATTCAGGGGAAACGGCTATTTTGACAATCAAAAATCCCTATGAGATAATCAAATAAGAGGCCAATACCTTATTATTTCATTAGGGTACGATCCAGGAAGATAGAATCCGCAGCTGGGGTTCATATTCACATCGTACAGGTTTCTAAGGATGATGTGATAATGAACCTAGGAATGGAAACAGAAACGCTTGAGTATAAGAAATCAACAGGTGAGATGAAGGAAGCTGTCATCTCCATTGCTTCCATTCTCAACAAGCATCAGAAAGGAGAACTCTATTTCGGTGTCAGGAATGATGGTACTCCGATTGGCCAGATAGTCAACGAAAAGACTCTCAGGGAAGTAAGCCAGGCCATAGCGAATCATATCGAGCCCCAGATATTCCCTTCTATCACATCCGTTGTCATCGATGGAAAGGATTGCATCCGAGTTGTATTTGAAGGATATAACACACCATATTTCGCATACGGCATAGCTCGCCTCAGGGTTGCGGATGAAGACCTGATGATGTCCAGAGAGCAGCTTGAGAGCTTCTTCAGAGGGAACCAGACAGAAGACCCTTGGGAGAAGCAGCTTTCAGCATTCACTGTCGATCAGGTTGCGGATAAACGTGTTCAGACCTATGTCGAACGTGGGGTATCAGCAGGACGTATTCCGTTTGGATATACCGATAAGAGGACAGCCCTCGACAAGCTCATGCTCATATCCGGAGACAGGCTTCTCAATGCCGGAATGGTCCTGTTCTGCGAGAGCCTTTATGCAGAAGTCCAGCTGGCCATATTCGCAGGCAAGGAACGCCTCACCTTTCTCGATATCCAGAGGGAAAGAGCACCAGTGTTTGAACTGGTAGCAAAGGCTGAGAGATACATTGCAAGCAATATACGATGGAGAGTAGAGTTCGATGGTTCTCTGCAACGCAGGGAGATACCAGAGATTCCTATGGATGCAGTCAGAGAAGCGCTCATGAACTCCTTCTGTCACAAGGACTATGGGGCATGCCAGTCCAACGAGGTGACAATCCATCCCGACCGTGTTGAGATCTACAATCCCGGGACATTCCCTGCAGGATTATCTCCTCATGACTTCATAGATGGGAATCAGCGTCCTGTGCGTCGCAATCCTCTCATTGCTTCCATTCTTTATTATTCGAAGGATATCGAGAGCTTCGGTACGGGACTAAAGCGAATTGTCGAAGCATGCAGGAAAAGCAATTGTAGATGCGAGTTTGAGGTACAGAAATCAGGATTCGTTGTCATATTCTATCGTCCTGAAACTGAATCAAGGTCAGGTGACCCGATAAATGACCCGATAAATGACCCGATAAATCATGATGAAACCAATGGAAATGAAACAATACTGCTCGATGCCTTGAGAGCAAAACCAGCCTCAACGTATTCTGAGCTGTCAGATTCCTTAGGTGTCTCTCAGGCAACCGTAAAACGAATGCTGCAGAAACTGGTAGCGAGAAAGAAAATCGAAAGAATAGGAAGCAACAAGAAAGGAAGCTGGAAGCTCCTTGATTGATATCGGCCCCATCTTTAACAAGGGAAGCAAAGGGTAATATGAGTTCATATAAACCACCATTCACCATGACCGATGACATGACGATGCTGGTCTCTGAAATCAGCGAGGAGATCGGCAGGCTTTCTGTTCTGCAGGAAGGGCATGTTACTCCTCATCTGAGAAGAAAGAACCGAATCCGCACGATTCATTCATCCCTTGCGATTGAGAACAATACCCTCTCAATAGACCAGGTAACTGCAATCATCGATGGAAAACGCGTCCTTGGAAACCCAAACGAAATCAGGGAGGTCAGGAATGCTTATGAAGCGTACGAGCTCATGCTTGAACTCAATCCGCTCTCCGTTGATGATCTTCTGAAGGTTCATGGACTGATGATGGCTGGACTCATTCCTGAAAACGGTAGATTCCGTGCCAAATGTGTAGGAGTGTTTGATGGAGAGAAGATCATATATATGGTACCTCCGGCGGGATTTGTCCCTAGACAAATCTGCGATCTCATCGGGTGATATAGAGAATCCAGGCTCCATCCACTGATCAAGAGCTCTGTGTTCCATTACGAGTTCGAATTCATCCATCCCTTTGCTGATGGCAATGGAAGGATGTGGCATACTCTCCTTCTGGGGAAATGGACGGAATTGTTCTACTGGCTTCCCATTGAAGGGCTTATACAGGCCAGGCAGCGAGAATACTACGAGGCATTCAACTATGCGGACAATGCATCTGATAGTTTCTTCTTTGTCACGCTGATGCTTGAGATCATAAGGGATACCCTGAGGAATACCGACCAAGTCAGCGACCAAGTGGCCGACCAAGTCGATAACCCTGTCCAGAGATTGCTATCAGTACTTGGAGATGAGACTATTTCTGCAGCTGAGCTTATGAGACGACTAGGGCTCTCTCACCGCCCGACATTCAGAAAGAACTACCTCGATCCTGCTCTAGCGGCCCATCTCATAGAACGCACGATTCCTGATAAGCCTAATAGCAGCAAGCAGAAATACCGCAGATACAGATCCGGCCATCACAGGAAATCAATATAAATCACTGATTTCATGCACGTCATGACTACTGGCTGTGCAGAATGGAGGAATCAGCTGTTAGTCTTCCAGCTGATTCCTCGTCAGGCATCTGAGCCTTTTTATTCTTGCGTAGCCGCCTTGAAGCCGTAGATTGGCTTGATATGCTTCAGTACATCACATGACACTTCAAGCATCGGAAGGATGTCATCGAGCGCTTTGCAAGCCATCGGACTCTCATCTATCGTCGACACAACGACATAGGTCTAGTAGATACCTTCCATCTCCTTCCTGAATTCATCCATCGAGAGTTTTTTATAGTCTGTCTTCGTTGAAAGCCTTCTTCCAATTCCATGAGGTGCTGGCATATTGTAATCAGCATTGCTTTTGCCTCTGCAGATCAGAGCGCCATCCTTCATCGATATCGGTATGAGGACAATCTCTTCGGAGTGTGCCCTGATGACACTCTTCTGATATCATGCAAATACGGGACGATTTGCTAAAAAAGACATCCGAGATATACAAATCTGCGCTGCCAACGGATCATAGAGCTTGTAAGAAAGCACAGAAAGCCTTGAAAAAAGAAGAAGAACAGTATTTTGCACCTGGTGAAGTCGATTCAATGCTTTCTGAGCCTCTGAGAACAAATCCTCATTCCCAGAAGAGCCGTTAATGCAGGACCCATTTCTTCTTGAACTTCATGTCTGGATAATAAAACGCAGCAGCAGAGAAGGCTGTCTCAGGTATACCGCCAGTATTGATATACTCCTCTTTCATGTTTTCCGAGTGCTTCGAGCTCCTTCTCCTGTTCCTCCGGCAATGGAGGAACTGAGATTTCACCAGAAGCCCTTTTCATAGATATAGGATATCCCCAAATGGCAGGATAGCAAATCATTCCCTGCCATTGGATGACAATCAAAGGGCAAAAGAGGGAACAGCGCATTGTCAGCACGAAAGGGGATGATGCAGGCTGATGCCATCATACGATCTTCCCAGCCCACAGCTCATCAAGGAACTGCCTCCATGGGACAATCTCGATACCGTCCTCCGTCGTCTGGGCATAGTCCTCGTTGCATACGAGAATGTACCGGGAGAAGATGCCTTCCTCCTTCAGAGCCTTCAGCCCTTTCAGATCCCTTGCCGTATGGCGGCGTGTGGTCTTTGTCTCAATGGCGACCTTCTCCATGAGTATGAAATCGACCTCGAATCCGGAAAGACTCCTCCAGTAGCTGAGTGGGGTGATGTTGAGCTTTGGTCTTGATCTATATCCGATATACGCCCTCATCTCCATTGCCATATACGTCTCGAAAAACTTCCCGTATTCGGTACTGCCAGCCTCTATCTTATCGAAGCCGAGGAGATGGCGGATGACACCGAGGTCGAACATATAGAACTTCGAGGAGGCATAGGCTTTGCGCTTCTTTGTCTTTGTATATGCAGGAACCTCAAAGGCGATGAGAGTGTCATAGAGAATCTGGAACCAGCTTATGACAGCGGAACGGCTGACACCGACATCCTTCGAGATGTTCTCATAGTTGAGCATCTCGCTGTTGCCCAGTGCCGCAACTTCCAGAAACCGCTCGAACGAGGGCAGGTTCCTGACCAGTCCTTCAGCCTGTATCTCCTCGTTGAGATAGAGCTGCACATAGTCGAAGAGATCAGAATCCGGATCATCTGAAAGATACATGGCGGGGATGAGGCCTGTCCTGAAAACCGAATCAAGTTCTCTCTCATCACCTTTGATTTCAGGCCATACGAGGGGATACATCTCCTTCCAGCCGGCTCTTCCTCCAAGGAGATTCGTTCCCTGTTCCCTGAGCCTTCTTGCGCTGGATCCAGTCAGAAGGAACCTGATGCCTGTGGACTCGATCAGGTTGTGAACCTCATCAAGAAGGAATGGAAGCTTCTGGATCTCATCCACGACGACAAGCCCGCTGTCGATTCCCTCCCTTCGCAGCATGCCCGCAAAAAGGGCAGGATCGTCCTGCAGTGCCTTCACAAGCTTCTTGTCCAGAAGGTTGAAACGGTAGCTCACACCATCAAGCTCTTCTCTGATCCATGAGGTCTTGCCCGTCTGTCTGGGCCCGAACAGAAACTGTGACTTCCTTTCGAGGTCATGACTGATATCCAAAACCCGCTTTATGTATCTCATGCCTACAGCCTAAACTGAAAACGTCCATCTATCAATCAATTTTCATGAAAAATGACTTTTGAAAAGCTGTATTTCATGAAATATGTCACCAAGGCAATGGTTTCTCATGTGACTGCAGTTGGGAATCGGGGATGATAAACAACATCAGGCGCATTCTGCGCCCTCAGATGTTGATATGAATGCAAGAGAACAATCAGCATCAATCAAGAAGACGGTTGTCGAGAACGCTGCCAGAGAGCTCGTCCTCGAACACACATGTGAGCTTGTCGAGACCTTCCCGATATCGAAGGAGAAGGCGCTCATGCTTTCCGTGATACGTTCATGGGACTTTCTGGACTCGATAACGAAGAAGAAGGGCAATGATCGCAGCAAGGCGATTGGCGAAGTCGATCTTGAACTGATGCAAGGAAGTGGCGCGGCAACATGCATATGCATGTGTCGATTCCACCTAAGGAAAGCGCAGCAGGAGCAAAAGCATATCTGAAGGGGAGGAGCAGGCTGATGCTGTTCGATTGGCCCCTGGGTTCAGGACGAGGGGGCGACAAGCATTTCCGGGCACTAGTCTATGTCTGGAGCCGCTTTAGGCGGAATTGCCTGATCCGCCCTGTCCTTTTGCTTGGTAAGGATTCCGCAATGATTGCCTGTTTCACCCAGCGATCAGATGATCTTTCCGTCCCAGAGCCAGTCCAGGAAAAGATTCCAGGGAAGAAGGGTTATTCCATCATCAGTTGTCCGGGGGATGCTGTCCCTTGAGACTACGATGTACTTCTTGAATATCCCTTCTTCCTTCAATGCCCTGAGTCCCCGGAGATCCTTATTCTCATTCACAAGCTTCGTCGCCTTGGTCTCAATGGCAACATCATCACCGATTACGAAGTCAACTTCGAATGATGACTGACGGGTTCTCCAGTACGACAGTTTCTCCTTGCGCTTGTTATAATCGAGGTATGCTGATAGCTCTTCAGCAATGTATGTCTCGAACAGCTTTCCGTATTCAGTCTGCGTATCGACAATATCACTAAGACCAAGAAGGAAGCGGACAAGGCCTACATCGAAGTAGTAGAAGCGCTCAGTCTCAACAGCTTTTCTTTTCTTCGTCTTCGTATATGGAGGAACGGAAAAACCAATCATGGTGTCATATAGGATGCCGTACCATTCGGTTATAGAACCTCTGCTCATCATCACATCGCTTGCGATATTGGAGTAGTTGATCTTTTCAGCATTGGTAAGGGCTGCAACCTCTAAAAAGCGTTCAAACTTCGGAAGCTGCCTCACAAGGCCTTCTCCAGCAATCTCTTCCTGAAGGTAGACATTGATGTAATCATCAAGAACATCGTCAGGACTATCAGAAAGGAAGGCGGATGGAAGCATGCCGTATTTCAGGATCCTGTCAATGGTAGGATTGAATTCTCTGATCTCCGGCCAGACAAATGGGTGGAGATTCATCTTTCCAGCTCGTCCTCCAAGAAGATTCACGCCCTGTTCCTTTAGTCTTCTTGCACTGGAACCAGTGAGAAGGAACCTGATATCTGTCTCCTCAATCAGTAGATGAACCTCATCCAGAAGCTCTGGGATTTTCTGGATTTCATCTATGATCACAAGCCCATTGTGGATTCCTCTTGTCTCAATCTCATCACGCAGCACTCCAGGATCTGCCTGGCACCTTCTTCTTATCCTTGCATTGAGAAGTGGCCATGAAAGCTTTATGTCATCCTGAATCTGGCTTGCCATCAAAGAGCTTTTCCCCGTCTGCCTTGGGCCGGAAAGGAAAAGAGACTTGCTCTTGAGTTTTGACTGAATGTCTATGATACGCTTAATATACCTTTACATATGTCACATCTACTGCCATAGTATTACTATTTTCGCTATTTCTACTAGCGATTTTCATAGAAATCTGCCAGTGTGCTTGCTGTGCAATAATTCCGTGTTACAGATCTGGCTTCAGCATGCAGCTATATGAGGATTGAGGCTGCCGGCAGGACTGCGCAGCAGAGGATGAGCATGATCCAGTCACGCAGATGTACCTTTGCAGGGGAGCTGTCGCTTCTTTCCGCACGTGCTGAGAATCCTTTTGACTCCATAGCGATGGACAGCTCGTCCGACCATCTTACGGATTTGACCAGAAGCGGTGCGAGAAGGGCAGGGGATACCGGGAATACGCGTATGCCGCGTGCACGGAAAGCCGCTTTCGTCTTCCTGTATTCCATCGCCATATGCGGGAATGCTCCCCATGCCGCAAGGAGGCCGTATGCGAATACCTGAGGCAGATGGAACTGCCTCCTGAATGAGCGCACCATGAGGATCCTGTCGGTGGTCAGGGCGAAGAGATAGCCGAGACCTGCATATGCGAAGACCCTGCTTGCCTGCGTGATTCCGTTCACAAGCTGGCTGCTTCCCGACAGGAATGCTGCGGAACTCACAGGCATCGCGCTATCCGCTGTGAACCGGTAGCCGGTGAAGAACATCCCGAGGGCCGCGAGCGCGACAGGGAGAAGGAGCAGGAGCAATGTCCTTATGCGTACTCCCGAAACGATGATGAGCGCTGCGCTCAGGATGAATGCTGCCGTGTTCCATAACGGATCCATCCTTCCTGCCAGCACAACTGTGACAGCAAGCAGCGATATGAACTTGCAGGCTGGATTAAGAGACCGCATTGAGAGTACCTCCCTTTATCTCGAATATCATGTCGGCATAGTCCTCTGCCAGCTTCCTGTCGTGCGTTGAGAACACGAGCGCGATGTTTTTCTCACGTGCCTGGCGGCAGAGCGCATCCATGATCGCGATGGTGTTCCTCCTGTCCTGCGCATATGTCGGTTCATCGCATATAAGGCAATGGCAGTCATATGCGATCAGGGCAGCGGTCCCGAGCCTTCTCTGCTGTCCCTGGCTCAGGAGATACGGGGATATGTCGCGGTAGCGCCAGAGCCGTATGGCACGGAGGATCTCCTCGCTCCTCTTCTCCGCATCCGGCATCCTCCGCAGGCTTGCCATGATCTCCTGCCTGACGGTCCCCCCGATGAACTGATCCTGCGGATTCTGGGTTATGAATCCCATCTTCCCTATATCGGATGACCTCAGATGCCTGAGGGAGCGTCCTTCAAGCCTTGCCTCTCCTTTATAGGGCAATACACCGGAGAGCGCACCGAAAAGGCTGCTCTTCCCCGATCCGCTCTGGCCAAGGATCGCGTATATGCCTCCGCGCCTGAATGCTGCATTCACATCATGGAGAAGGCAGGAACCGCCCTGCGGGATGTTCAGTCCATCAAGCTCAAGGACGGTATCGCCAAGCTTCGCAGGCGGTATGGAAGGATCATAGGATCCGCCGGGAACGATTATCCCCAGGCTCTCAAGCTGTCCGGGATCCAGATGCCTTGCATCGAGCTTTTCCCCCAGCAGCTTCCCGTTCTCCATCACCCTCACTGTGTCTGCAATCCCCATCCAGCTGTCCAGCCGGTGGTCGACGGCAAGGATACCCATGCCCTGCTCGCTATGAAGCCTGCCCAGCTTCATGGCAATGGAGCGTGCTGATTCCTCATCGATGTTGGCGAATGGCTCATCCAGGAATATCCATTCAGGTTTTATCGCCACCAGGCATGCCAGCGCTGTCTTCTGCTTCTCTCCTCCGGAGAGGCTGTGCAGCATCCTGTCTCCCAGCCCGCTGATACCGCAGAAGGCGAGGGCTTCATCAACCTTCCTGCCTATCTCTTCCGGAGGTGTGCAGATGTTCTCAAGGCAGAATATGATTTCGTTGCGGACCGTATCCATGCAGAACTGCAGATCAGGATTCTGGAACATCATTCCCGCGATGCGGGCTCTCTGCGGAGGCTGAAGCTTACGGAGCTCCTTCCCATCCACTTCCACGCAGCCGCTCCGCAGCGTGCCGGCACTTCCTGGATACAGACCTGCGGCAAGGTACAGGAGCGTCGACTTCCCGCAGCCGGAAGCTCCTGTGAGTATAGTGACCTCAGACCTGCTGAAGGCTCCATCAAGCCCATCTACGACAGGCCTGAGATCATCAGAATATGAGAATGCAAGGTTCTCGAAGCGGATTCCCATCAGTCGAAGTATCCGTTTGTATATTCGTTTTCCCTGCGTTTCGATATAACGCCGGCGGAGAGCATGTAGTCAGCCATCCTGTCCCAGCGCTCTGGCCTGATCCGGCCCCAGCGGCCCTTGTCATCGAGGAATATCGGTGCAAGATGCCTCTGGCTCCTGATGAGGAGCGAATCGCTGGATCCCGCAGGCATCATATCCTTCACCTCGAGGACAGTCCCCTCTGGATCGGCTGCGACTTCGCGATAGGCCCTGTCGAGCGTGCGGAGGAACTTCCTGACCGCTTCCGGCTTCTTCTCGAGCGTCGAACGTGCAGCGGCCATCGCCGGTGCGCAGAAATCGAAGATAGGATCCACATCACCGAGATTGAAGTAGTTGATCTCCTTCCCCGCCTCGATCAGCACCTGGTTCTCCCAGTTCTCGTATACCCATGTCGCATCAGCGGTCGTCCCGAGCGTTGCCACGATATCACCGACATCCATATTCAGGAGCTTCACCTTCGAATAGTCGCCGCCATCCACTTCGACTATCCTTCCGATGGCCTTGTGGAACCATGCCGGAGACCAGTGCGTGAGGCGCTTTCCCTCAAGCTCCCTGGGTCTCGTGATCCCGGCTTCCTTGAGCGAGACGATGCCTGAATCGCACTTCTGCGTCATGACCGCCACGCATGTCATATCCTCTCCGCGCTCCATGCAGTCCAGCATGGAGATCTCAGGACCGCATATGAAATCCGCATCGCCGAGGTGCATCGATCCGTGCACTTCGCCGGAGATCTCGACATCCAGGCCTTCATCAGCGAACCAGCCCCGCTTCTTGGCGATCAGATAACCCGTGTGGTTCGTATTCGGGAACCAGTCAAGCACAACCTTCAGTCTTTCCATTCCTCATTCCTCCTCATCGTATATCTTCACGATATCGGCAGATGCACCGATAGCGTAATTCCTCACGACACCGGTCCTCGCCAGGCCATCCCCTGCAAGCTTGCAGATTATCCCGGAGAAGAGCACGGCGCTTATGAAGCGCACCAGGAGCTGGCCTGCAAGAAGCGCAGGATCCAGTGTTATGTAGTTGAGATAATAGAGCTCATAGCAGAAGATAAGCACCGCCGATGCCATCCCTCCGAGGCTCATTGAGAGCATATCCCACCTGCGGTAGCGGAAGGCAGCGAAGACGGCTTCAGCGCCTAGCCCCTGTATGAAGCCCGTAAGCACGACCGTCAGCCCTCCGGAATTGCCCATGAGGAGCTCGATCGCGGAGGCGAGCATCTCCGTTATGAGGGCAACGCCTGGCTTGCGGATGATATATGCCGAGAGCGTCGCAGCCATGAACCAGATGCCGTAGATGATCTCGAATCCGAAATTCGCGAGCCCGAAAGGCGTCAATGCCGTGGATATCACGAGCCCGCCCTGGAAGACAGCCATGTATACTGCCGCGAATACCACACCGAGGATTGCCATCATGATGACATCCTTCAGTTCCCACGCTTTCCTTTCCTGTTCCATACATTCCTCCATCAGGGAAAAGGATTAGATTGAAAAAGCCGCACAGCCTTCGCTGGCGACTTTTGCGCATATTGCGTGGAATCTCCCTACGATGGCATTACCCAACAGGTTCAGAGGGTCACAGGCAGTATCAGCCTGTATCTCAGCCGGGTTCTCCCAACACCCCTATGGAAAAGTGCGGTTCTTCGCCATCAAGTAGAGCACATCATGGATTTTTTTTCAATGCAGGGTGCGGCTGTTTGCCGTATGTTCATCATTCCATGTATATTTATGCATTGGAATTATCTCATTCCACACATCGGTCTTATCGATTGCATCACCTTGGATCTGAACCCTATGTAAATATTGGGTCTGCATATTCCTGCATTTTCTGATGCGGAACCTATTGCATAATATTCCCTGATTTATGTATAAATATTCACGATTATTCTTCAAACAGACTTGTCAGGGAGAGAAACATGAAAAAGCTGATCACTATTCTTGCTGTTGTATCCGTTCTCATCATGATGCCGGCCGCGGTATTCGCCTCCGGCGCTTCAGAGGAAGGCACTGTCCTTTCCGACATCCAGGAGAGGGGAAGGCTCATCGTCGGTACAGAGGCCCAGTATGCCCCTTATGAGTTCAAGGACATGGATGCCAATATCGTGGGCTGCGATATGTTCATAGCTGCAGAGATCGCAGAGGCCCTTGGTGTCGATCTCGAGATCGTCGATATGTCATTCGACGGCATCATCCCGGCTGTCCAGTCAGGTCAGGTCGATCTTGGAATCGCAGCTTTCACGAATACTCCGGAAAGAGCCGAGGTGATCGATTTCTCCGCCATTTATGAGGAAAGCCTCCAGTATCTTGTCGTAAAGGCAGGAGATGAGGACGTGTATACGACTCCGGAGTCCCTCGCAGGCCTCAAGGTCGGTGCGCAGAGGGGCACGATCCAGTCGCAGCTCATCATGAAGGCCATGCCGGATTCCGAGCTTTTCGAGCTTGCGAAGTACCCTGAGCTCTCGATCGAGGTGCAGAACGGCAATATCGCAGGTCTTGTGGTCGATGCCGCGGTAGGCGATTCGATCATAGCCTCCAGCGATGGCAAGCTCGTGAAGGCCAACTACACATTCGATTCGAAGGAAGCGACATTCGGCAAGTCCGTAGTCCTCCAGAAGGGCAACCCGGATCTCCTTGCGGAGGTCAATGCGGTCATAGAGAGGGTAGTCGCCGATGGCTCGTATAAGCAGGCCTATGATGAAGCCGTAGCCCTCCAGAAGGAGCTTGGTCTCTGAGATGGGCTTCTTCGAGCAGATCGCGGTTATCCTTCAGCGGTATTACCCGTATTTCCTCGATGGAGTGAAGAACACCCTCATCATCGCCGCCATGAGCGTCGTGCTGGGGGTGGTCTTCGGCACTCTGATGGCCATCATGAGGATGTGCAGGATAAAGCCCCTGAAGTGGCTTGCTGCAGCATATATCGAATTCGTGCGCGGCACTCCGCTGATGGTCCAGCTCATGTTCATCTTCTATGGACTGCCAATGGTGGGAATCGAATTCCCCGATGTGTCGTGGATTCCGAACTTCTCACGCTTCATGGCCGGTATCGTGGCAATGAGCATGAACAGCTGCGCATATGTCGCAGAGGTCATCAGGTCTGGCATCCAGGCTGTCGATGAAGGGCAGATGGAGGCTGCAAGAAGCATCGGATTCAGATATGGTGAATCGATGCGGCTTGTCATACTGCCGCAGGCGGTGAAGAACATCCTGCCGGCGCTCGGCAATGAGTTCGTGACTGTCATAAAGGAATCGTCGATCGTCTCCGTGATAGGCATCTCCGATCTGATGTACGGGACGAACGGTGTGATAGCGCTTACATACAGGAGCCTGCCATGCCTTGCGATCGCGGCATGCATCTACTTTGTCCTGACGTTCCTCAGCAGCCGGCTCATCGCATATCTGGAGAAGAGGATGAAGCATGGAAGATAAGAGCATCATACAGGTAAGGGGGCTTTGCAAGAGCTTCGGCAAGCTACAGGTCCTCAATGATATATCCACCGATTTCCAGGAGAAGAAGGTCGTTTCCATAATAGGTCCTTCCGGGGGTGGCAAGAGCACGTTCCTCCGCTGCCTCAACCTGCTGGAGATGCCTACATCCGGCAGCATCGTGTTCGATGGTGTCGATCTCTGCTCGTCCGATACGGATATCAATGCGCAGAGGCAGAAGATAGGGATGGTGTTCCAGCATTTCAACCTCTTCAGCAATATGAATGTGATGCGCAATCTCACCATCGCCCCGATGCGGATCAGGAAGAAGAGCCAGGAAGAGGCCGAGGAGATGGCCATGGGCTTCCTGAGGAGGATGGGGCTTGAGGATAAGGCTGATTCCTATCCTTCGCAGCTTTCCGGCGGTCAGAAGCAGAGGATCGCGATAGTCCGCTCGCTGATGATGGAGCCTGAGGTGATGCTCTTCGACGAGCCTACGTCCGCGCTCGATCCCGAGATGATCGGGGAGGTGCTGGATGTCATAAAGCAGCTTGCCCTGGAGGGTATGACGATGATCATCGTCACGCACGAGATGCGCTTTGCCCGCGAGGTGAGCGACAGGATACTCTTCCTCGATGGGGGCAGGATCGATGAAGACAGGGGTGCCGATGAGTTCTTCGATGATCCCCATAGCCCGCGCCTGATAAGCTTCCTCAAGAAGGTTCTCTGAGAAAATGAAGAAGGAATATACGTTCAGATACGGAAGCTCTTCCGTTTCCCTCCCGATAGAGGAGGATCAGGTCATAGGTGTCATAAACGGCAATGAGACGAAGCCGCTTGATGATATAGCAGGGGCACTGATCGAGGCGATCGAGGATCCGATTGATTCCAGGCCGCTCCGTGAGGCCGCTTCCATGGCTTCCTCGATAGCCATAATCATCAGCGATATGACACGCTACTGGATGAGGCAGGACCTGATAGTCCCTGTCCTCGTGGATTATCTTGTCACGCAGTGCGGCAAGGCATACGGCAATCTCGAGATCATCATAGCCACGGGAACCCATGCTGGAGGCTCTGAGGAGGATCTCAGGACGCTGGTCACATCCGATGTCTTCGACAAGGTGAGGACAGTCAACCATGACTGCATGGAGGATGACCTCGTGTATCTGGGGACGACGGATTACGGTACTCCCGTGCGCGTCAACCGCGATGCGGCGGAGGCTGATCTCGTCATATGCCTCGGCGCTGCCACATACCATGTCATGGCGGGATTCGGCGGAGGCAGGAAGAGCATATTGCCCGGCATCTCGTCGCTGGAGACTATAAAGCACAACCATGCATACAGCCTTGCTCCTGACAGATTCGTCACGAATCCGGCAATCGGAAATGGACGTCTTGAGGGCAATCCTCTCAATGAGGATATGCTGCAGGCTGCCGCGATGATGCGCAATCTCTTCATGATCACCCTTGTCACCGATGCGGAATTCAGGCTCTCATCCATCTTCGCAGGACACTGGAGGACGTCATGGGAGAGGGCTTGCGAGGAAGTCCGCAGGATATATACGGTGCCCATAAGGGAAAAGGCCGATGCCATCATCACGAGCTGCGGAGGCTTCCCTAAGGATGAATCGCTGTACCAGGGGACTAAAGCCGTAGACAATGTCATCTCCGCGCTCAAGGACGGTGGAACGCTTGTTCTCCTGCTGGAAGGACGGAACGGCGGTGGAAGCCCCGATTACTTCGACTGGATAAAGCCGCTGGTAAACGGGGATTTCGAGGAGAAGCTGAGAAGCGGCTTCACTGTCGGGGGATATATCTTCTTCCTCAACTGCGAGCAGGCTTCGCGCTTCAATATACTAATGTATTCATCGATTCCCGCAGAGACTGTGGCTCCGATGGGAATCAGGGCCTATGATGATCTCGATAGGCTTCTCTCTGATGCCCATCTCGAGGGCAAGTCGATCTATGTCATACCGACAGGATCCACCGTGCTCCCGGAAGTGACGGGCTGATACAAGCATCAAGACAAGAGGTAAGAGCAATGCCTGAACTCAGCAGAAGAGTAGGAACATTCACGGATTCGGTGATAAGACGCATGACGCGCATAAGCGATGCATGCCCCGGAAGCATAAACCTTTCGCAGGGATTCCCTGATTTCGATCCCCCGAAGCAGCTTCTGGATGCGCTTGCCAGGGCTTCGTACGCCGGGCCGCATCAGTATTCGATCACATTCGGCGCGGAGAACTTCCGCGAAGCGCTGGCGAGGAAGGCAGGGCGCACTATGGGCAGGGAGATAGATCCCGAGACCGAGATAGTGGTCACATGCGGAGGTACGGAAGCCATGATGTGCGCGATGATGACCATCTGCAATCCTGGCGATAAGGTCATGGTATTCTCGCCGTTCTATGAGAACTATGGGGCCGATGCCATACTCTCGGGTGCGGAGCCTATATTCATCCCGCTCGTGCCTCCTTCATACACATTCGACCTCTCGCTCATAGAGGATGGATTCAGGAGCGGCGCTAAGGCGATAATCGTCTGCAATCCCTCCAATCCATGCGGGAAGGTGTTCACGAGGGAGGAGCTTGAGGCAATCGGCAGGCTCGCGCTTGAGTACGATGCGTTCGTTGTCACGGATGAGGTCTATGAGCATATAATCTATGCCCCGAACGTGCATACATCCGTTGCTTCCCTTCCGGGTATGTTCGACCATACGATCACATGCAATTCCCTTTCGAAGACCTATTCGATAACAGGCTGGAGACTTGGATACCTCATCGGGCCGGAGAGCGTGATAGAGGCTGCGAAGAAGGTCCATGACTTCCTCACGGTCGGTGCGGCCGCGCCGCTTCAGGAAGCCGCTGTCGCAGGCCTGACGCTACCTGAGAGCTACTATGCCGAGCTTGGCGCGCTCTATACCGAGAAGCGGGATTATTTCCTGGCAGGGCTTGACAGGATAGGGCTGAAGCACAATGTGCCGCAGGGATCCTACTTCGTCCTTGTCGATATCCAGGACTTCCTTGACCTGCCCCGCTTCAGGGGATGGTCCGATCTGGAATTCTGCGAATGGATGGTGAAGGAGATAGGTGTGGCTGCCGTTCCCGGCTCGAGCTTCTTCCGCGAGGATGTGAACAATCTCATAAGGCTGCATTTCGCACGGTCCAGGGAAACGCTGGATCTCGCCCTTGACCGCCTCTCGAAGCTGGGAGCTATCCTTTCCGGAGCGGTCTGAGAGCGATTCACCAAGGCCGGATGCACCTCATGGCGGGCTTTGCCATGAGGTGTTCCTTGTGTAACGAAAATACACTGAGCCCGTAAGTCAAAGAGGTCTGAGTTACAGAGATGCAGTATCGATGGTAATCTTGGCTTGACGGAGTCGGGAGCCGGTGGCTATGCGAGGCGGTTTGTGAAGGAC
>CALXYI010000024.1 GCA_944392935.1 uncultured Spirochaetaceae bacterium | reverse complement strand
CGCCGGGCAGGTGAGGGCCATAATGGAGGAGGATGGAAGGCGTGCATTCGAGAACTACCATCGTCTTCTCGATATGGGGATCGCAAGGGAGATATCCCGCATCGATCTGCCTCTTTCCATCTATACCGAGTTCTACTGGGAGATCGATCTGCACAACCTCTTCCATTTCCTTGCACTGCGCCTGGATGGCCATGCGCAGTATGAGATAAGGGAGTATGCGAAGATCATGCTGGAGATCGTCCGCAAGGTCTGCCCGATAGCCACGGAGGCTTTCGAGAACCACAAGCTCCGCGGCCGTTCGTTCTCTGGCCGTGAGCTTGATGCCTTGAAGGCTATGCTCCGCGGAGAGGAATGCCCGCTGGAGAAGAGGGAGAGGGAGATCTTCGAGGAGAAGCTCAGGTAGGATTGCCTGCAAAGGCTTCGATCAGTATCCTCCCTATCTTCTCAGATCCTATGATGTATGAGCCGTGGCTCTCACCCGGGAGGATCATCAGGCGGGAGCGGGGTATGGATGAAGCTATGAAGCGTGTATCCGAGAGCTTTACCGCATCCCGTTCGCCAGCGATCACCAGAGCCGGCACGGCTATCTTCCCGAGGTCCTCTGCCGTTATATGGGGCTCCCTGAGCATCAGGCTGAGCTTTTCGTCCTTCTTCACTGCATTGAGAGCAGAGTAGAGCGCCCTGTATCCCAGCTTGAGTCCCTTCGGGGATGTGTTCGCACCGCTTACGGCTATCGCATCGATGGCATCTGGATGCGTGTAGGCGAGGATCAGGGCGGCGATTCCGCCATCGGAGAAGCCATAGACAACCGGCTTCCTGGGATCCAGGAATGAAATGAGGGCATATGCATCCTCTGCGATGTCGCTGTAATGCAGGGTGCTTGCTGCGGAGCTTCCTCCGTGGCCGCGCGTATCGATACGGCACACCCGGAAGTGCTTCTCGAGAAGCGGAAGCGATCTGGCGAATATCGACATATCCTCTCCGTTGCCATGGAGCATCAGCAGGGGGCGGCCTTCCCCTGATACCTCATAATGGAGCTGCAGGCTTCCGCGGGAGAGCATCATGGCTTCCTTCTCTCCTCTATCCTCTTGAGATAGTGCTTCTTCATATCCATCTCGAAATCCTTGTCTGAGCTGTATCCACGCCCAAGGACAGGATGCCAGAGTGAGGGATCCTCCATGCATAGGTAGAAGAATACGCTCTTCCTGTATTCCTCCGGGAACGATCTGTGCATGGTGCCGAACATCCTCTCCTTGACGTCCAGAGGATAGGAGAACTTCCCTGCAGCGGGTGTCAGCTCCATCTCCAGCACCTTGCTTTCCTCGCCGCGTTCCCTGAGCGTCCTGAGCATATGCTTCGTGAATGTGAGGGTTCCCATGCTGATCATGCAGATATCGCTAGGGCTGAAGCACTTCGCTATCTCCTCTGCGATCCGGGGATACTCCTCATCCCAGCCCTTGAAATAGACCATCGGATGGATATGGAAGCCCACCAGGCTGCCATTGTCCCTTGCCCGCATCGCGCTTTCAAGCCTCTTGCCGAGCGAGGCCGTGAGATGCTCTTCCTTCTCTATGATCGTCGGGGCATTGAGCGACCAGGTGAAGATCATGTTCGGCGGATACGGGGTGGAGAACACATCCCTTCCGCTCTTGCTCTTGAGCTCTATCACGATATCAGGATGGGCGGAGGCGAATGCTGAAAGCGCGCTCAGCGTTCCATAGTCATCTCCCAGAAGCAGAGAATCGGAGGCCTGCCCGGTACCTATGTGCCATATGCCATCGGGAATGGTGAGCGAGAGGAGCTTCTCCTTCAGATTCCCTACGGCCCGTATCTCGTTCTCGGCATAGAAAGCCTGTACAGAGCAGTATGAGCAGGAGAATGCGCACTGCTCCACGGCATCAAGGGTGGTGAGCTTGCAGCATCTCGTCTTCTCCCCATCAACGGGGCAGGGGCATTTCCCGAGGATGGCAGGCTTGTCAATCGTGGCTATCCTGTATTTCGGCCTGGGGTGCGCTGCCGGCATGAATGCCGAATAGTCTGTCTCGCAGCTCCGCAGGGAATGCATGTGCTTCCGCAGGCCGATGATATATGCATCTCCCTTCCTTCCATCCCCTCGTCTGTCTATGTCGCTATATGGCGCGATCTCCGTATAAGGCGTCTCCTTCCACTGCCTGAGATCGGCCTCGGCCTTCGCGGCCTCTAGCTTCTGGCTTTCAGTGAAGTGATAGCGTGAGAAGAGGGCAAGCAGAGGCTTCCTCCTTCCTTCCGGCAATGCTGCTATGATATCATCTGCTGCGCTCATGTGCAGAGTATAAGTTGCCAAAGATGTTTGGTGAAGCTATCCTCATGCTATGTCTGAAAGCGCAAGGCAGATGGCACGGGAGCTTCCTGATGCCCCCGGATGCTATCTGATGAAGAACAGGGAAGGCACTGTGATATACGTCGGCAAGGCGAAGAACCTGAAGCGGCGCGTGGCTTCGTATTTCCTTCCCAACCGCAACACCAAGACCGCAGCACTCGTCGAGAAGATAGATACGATAGACTATGTCATCACAGGCAATGAGTATGAGGCTCTCATCCTCGAGAACAATCTCATAAAGAAATACAATCCCCATTACAACATCCTCCTCAAGGATGGCAAGAGCTATCCTGTGATAAGGATCACCAGGGAAGCCTTCCCCCGCGTGTACAAGACGCGGCGCATCATACAGGACGGGTCCAGATACTATGGGCCTTATCCTGATGGGATGAGGCTGGAGGCGTATCTGCAGATGGTGGATGACAACTACCCGCTCCGCCATTGCTCAGGGCCGCTGAAGGCGAGGAAGGCGCCCTGCCTGTACTACCATATCCGCAAATGCTCAGGGCCGTGCATCGGAGCCGTATCCGAGAAGGAATACGGGAGCTACATAAAGGAGATCGAGAGCTTCCTCTCCGGCGATGATTCCTCGATGCTGCATCAGGTCGAGAGGGAAATGCAGAAGGCTGCGAAGGAGCTTGATTTCGAGACGGCTGCAAGGAAGCGCGATCAGCTGAAGGCGCTGACGGTGATGCAGAAGAACCAGATGGTCCAGGATTTCTCCTCTGACAGCCGTGATTATGCCGCTATAGAGATGAGGAGCTATCTCTGCACCATATCGATCATGCAGTTCCGCTCCGGGCGCCTGATAGGGCGTGCGCTCTACAGGGCCGAATGCCTGGGAGATGATACCGAGACGCTCTTCTCGTTCCTCGTTCAGTACTACAGCGATGGGGATACGCTGCCTTCTGAGATCTTCGTCTCCTGCGATATAGATACAGCGCTCCTCTCAAGGTACTTCAACGATGAGCTGAAGGCGCCTGTGGAGATATCTGTGCCGAGGGAGGGGAAGCATTACCGCATACTGCGCATGGCTTCGGAGAATGCCTCCAGGGATGTGGAGAAGAGGTTGCGTGAAGTCGATAACACCCCTGCGCTTGAGGAGCTGCGGCAGAAGCTGTCCCTTCCTTCGCTTCCCAGGCATATCGAGGGCTTCGATATAGCCCAGCTTTCCGGGAAGTACACAGTCGCATCGCTTATAGTCTTCCGCGACGGCAATCCATCGAATAAGGAATACAGGCATTTCTCGATAAAGAGTCTTGATGGGCAGATAGATGATTTCCAGTCCATGAGGGAAGCTGTGGGCAGGCGCTATCAGAGACTGCTGAATGAGGGGACAGCGATGCCTGATCTCCTGATGGTCGATGGCGGCAAGGGGCAGGTGAGCGCGGCTCTCGACAGCCTTGCTGCCCTTGGCCTTGATTTCCCTGTCGTGGGGCTTGCCAAGGAACGCGAGGAGATAGTCTTCCCCGGAGAGAGGGAATCGCTTCTCCTGGATCACAGCGATCCTGCGCTCCGTGTCCTGATAGCAGTGCGCGATGAATGCCATCGTTTCGCGACCTCATTCAACCAGCGCATGAGGAGCCGTGAGGCCTCTTTCTCGCTTCTGGAGTCGATTGATGGCATAGGGCCGGAGAGATCGAAGAGGATAATGCAGAGGTACGGCTCTGTGGAGGCTATCCTCAGCCTCTCGCCTGAAGAGCTTGCGAAAGGCGCATCCATTCCCCGCCCTGTGGCAGAGCGGGTGCTCCATAAGCTCAGCTTCTGATCACAGTGAATCCATCAGCGGGGATGGATTGACAGCGATCCCTGTCTCCCTTCCCTTGAAATGGATTATCGTTGCGACAAGCGTGGACAGTATTATGGGCTGCCATTCGGAAGGGGCGTTCTTCACGCTGCTGTCCATCTTCCCAAGGTAGAGGATTATCCTCTCCGTATCCTCCAGGGGATAGGCTGCTGCGGCCTTCCTGAAGAGCTGCCATTCCGATTTCCTTATGCCTTTCGTGGGGTAGGGAGAGGGGTAGGGGGAAAGGCAATCCGCCTCCTCGAAGGCCCTCTCATCATGATGCCCCGCCTTCCTTGCCCTCTCGAAGCTCTCGAGCATCCTGAATCTCGAGGCAAGCACCGAGACCGCGCGCACGGGAGCTGACGCATCCGAGGAGAGGATCGATGCCATGATCGCCTCCGCATGCTCCAGATCCGAATCAGCGATCGCCCTGAAGAGCGTATTGCCGTCCTCTCCGCGGGTCTGTGAAGCGTACTGCTGTATGTCATCTGCGGTTATCTCCCTGCCTTCCTGGCCCTTTGCCCGGAAGAAGAGGGAAAGGGACGATACGATGCTCCGCAGCTCCGATGTGCTGTTATCGACAGAGAAGAGCAGCTCCTCAGTGGCATCGGGAGTGATGGAGAATCCCTCACGGCGGAATGCATTCTGTATCCATCCTCTCTTCTGGTTGTCGAAGAGCTCCCAGAAGAAGATGATGGAGACCTTGCTCTCCGGTGCTTTCTGCAGTTTCTGGCTTATCCTCGATTTCGATTTCTCCGAAGAGAGTATGATGAGCTCCGCATCATCGGCGCCTTCCTCCACGAACCTGATCACGGCTTTCTCGAAGCCATCCTTGGCGGTCCTGCCCTCATACTGCTTGACGATCACGAGCCGGAATGACGAGAAGAGGGATGGCTGCATCAGCACAGCCTCAAGGTCCTCTCCTCTGTCATCGCCGACGAAGATCTGATGCACCTCGGCATCCGGGTGCTCCTGAAGCTTCCTTTTCCTCTCTTCCTCCAGCCAGTCGGCCTTGAGTCCCTCTTCGGGCCCTAAAAGCATATACGTCATCCAAGCACCCTGTAGTCACGCCTTATCGCCACCAGCACAGCCTGCATCCGCAGCCCCTGCAGCGGTATCTTTATTATCCCCATGCTGTCGTTCTCCGGCCAGAGCTCCGCATATCCCGGTCCGAGCTTCCTGTACCGCCGGAGCTCCATGGGCTCAGCAGCATCACCGAAGGAGGCAAGGACTATCGAGTCAGCAGCCGTTTCCGTGCAGCGGCGCATCACCGCGGTATCGCCGGGGAGGATGCCCCCATCCTTCATCGATTCTGAGTGCACGCGGAACGCGAATGCTCCGTCTTCTGCCATCGAGCGCGGTATGTATACGGTACTGAGGCTTATCCCATCCTGCTGCAGGTCCTCCGGCGATGGCTCTGAAGGGAAGAAAGGGACAGGCACGTTCAGCATCTCCATCCTGTCCTTGCCCGCCAGCATCACCGCCCGGATCCTGCCGCCGCCCATCTCTATGCATCCCTTCCTCTCAAGGGCGATGAGGACATCGCGCGCAGCTGCATGCGAGAAGCCGAAGGCAGCCCCGATCTCCCGCTGTGTCGGGGATCGTCCTTCAGAGGAGATATAGGATCCTATGAATGCCAGTATCTCCTTCTGCCTTTCCGTGAGATCCCTCAATTCTCGAATCTCCTCTCGAAGAGGCCTTCTATCGCTGCCATGGCTGCCTCCTCGTCCGGGCCTGAGCAGGTGAGCAGCAGCTTCGTCCTGTATGTGGCTCCCAGCGTGATGCATCTCATTATCGAGTGCGCATTGACGGGGGTGATATCCTCCACGAAGAAGACATCGGCGCTGCATGGCGATGCCGTCATTGCGATCTCTGATGCAGGCCGGGCATGGATGCCTGCCCTGTTCATCACCTCAAGCTCCTTACTGATCAATTCCGTCCTCCCCGTCGTAGCCTATGTCATCGCTGTTGAAGTACATCTTGCGTGCAGCTTCGCTCTCAAGCCATTTGAGGACGTTCTGGTCGAACTCCTTGGATGAGTAGTATCCAAGCTTCTTCAGCCTTTCGTTCCTTGCTGCGGTCTCTATCAGCACGGGGATGTTCCGTCCCGGCCGCACCGGAAGGACGATCTTCGGTATGGATATCCCCAGGAATGTATCGGTCAGGGCATCGCCGATCCTGTCATACTGCTTTCCCTTCTCCCATGTCTGGAGGTATACGGAGAGCTCTATCTGCTTCTTCTCCCTGATGGCACCGACGCCGAAGAGGGTAGGGAGGTTTATGATGCCGAGGCCCCGTATCTCCATGTGATGGGCAAGCATCGGGTTCTCCCCCGATCCTATGAGGAAGGCATCGGATATGTTCTTCAGCTTCACGGTGTCATCGCTGATGAGCCTGTGCCCGCGCTCGATGAGCTCCAGTGCGGTCTCGCTCTTGCCGACTCCGCTGTCTCCCGTTATGAGCACTCCGATCCCGTAGACTTCGACGAGTACGCCATGGATAGTCATCGTCTCGGCGAAGACCTCATCCAGCATCGCATAGAGGCGCCTCGAGAATGCCGAGGACTCGAGCGGGGTGGTCAGTATGGCTGTCGCATTCTTCTCCGCAAGCTCTACGAAATGGTCGGAAGGCCTGTATCCGCCGATGAATATGAAGCAGGGGCTTCCGTAGGAGAAGAGCTTCTCTATGTTCCCGTACTCGTTCTTCTCCTCCAGCAGCTTGATATATGCCTGCTCGCTCCTGCCGATGAGCTGTATGCTCTCGCCTGAGTAGTCGACGAAGTATCCTGTCAGCGCGAGTCCCGGCCGCGATATCTTCGCATTCCTTATGGTCCTTGAAAGCCCGGAGCGCCCCGCGAAGCAGATGAGCTGCAGGTGGTTGTGCTCCCTAAGGTCGAGATCAAGAAGATCGAGTACGGTGAATTCCCTCATATCCCGAGTATAGCGCAGAGATGATGTGCTGTGCATCTGCCTGAAGCGGCATGGAAAAGGAAGGGGGACCGGTTTTTCCCGATCCCCCGTCCGTCATATCTTCATTGTCTTCTCTTTCTCTTTCTTGGCTGCTGCCTGGATCTTGTCCGCCAGCAGCTCTATGCCCTCATAGAGCTCATATGCATCCTGGGACACCACCTTCTCCTTCTTCCATGAGAAGTGGAGAGTGGCATCAAGATGGAAGCCGATGCCTTTGCTTTCCTTCGTTGCCACGATATCCAGATCATGCAGATAGTCCTCTGCGAATGAAAGCTTCTTCAGCTTCTTGTCAAGGAATTCCCTGTCCTCATCGTTGGGGGTGAATCCTATACCTCTGAATGTAAGATTCATAGACTTCCTCCTTTCTCTTTGATAACAAGATTATAATCCATGATCGTTAAGAGCACAAAGAATATCTGATCTGCCTCATTTCGTTCTCGAGAACGAGGAATCTATATCCAGTTCATGGCGGTATTTGCTGACTGTGCGGCGTGCGGCCTTTATGCCGCGCTCGGCAAGGATGTCGCTTATCTTCTGGTCAGAAAGGGGCTTGCCGGAGGTGTTCCCGGCTATTATGCCGCGTATCATCTCCTTGACGGCATTCCTGGAATACCCAGAGCCGTCATCGGAGCTTACCGTGCTTGAGAAGAGCGCCCTTATGGGATAGATGCCGAAATCCGTATCGATGTATTTGGCGGCAGCGATGCGGCTTATCGTTGCTTCATGCACCCCGACTTCCGCTGCCACTTCCTGCATCGTCAGTCCTTTGAGGTAGAGCGGTCCCTTGAGGAAGAAATCCTTCTGCTTCTCCATGAGCACTGCTCCAGTACGCTCCAGGGTCGTGGCCCTCATCTCAAGCTGGTTCAGCAGGTTCTGTGCCGCACCCAGCTTCTCCTTGATGAATTTCTCCGCCTTCTTCCCGTCCTCTGTCCTGCTTGCCTTGTATTCCTCGGCAAGATCCCTGTATGCCTGATCGATCTCAACCGAAGGGAGCGCATCGCGGTTCATGCGCATGCGGAGCACCCCATCTTCCTTCCTGATCGAAAGCTCCGGGACTATATATTCATCATATTCCGAGCCGTACTTCCTTCCCGGGAATGGCGTGAGCGTCTTCAGGAAGGCGAAAAGCGCCTCTATCTCCCCTGTGTCGGTCCTGAGCGCCTTCGCGCTGCTCTCTATTCTACCGAGCCTTATGCTGTCCAGCTCATCGTATACGACTCCACGGAAGATCCTTAGCTCATCGCCCTTCATCCCCCTGGCCTCCGCCTGCAGCATCAGGCTTTCCCTCCAGTCCCTGGCGCCGACGCCTTCGGGTTCCATCCTCTGTATCACATTGACTGCCTCAGGAACGTATTCCGCCTCCGAAGGCTTCACGAGAGACTCCGGTTCAGCAGGGAAGAAGCCGTTACGGTCCAATGCCGTGATGAGCGTTTCGGCAGTCCGCCGCACGTTCTCGTCCAGATCCATGCATCCGAGCTCACCCAGGAGATGCTGCTGCAGCGATTCCTTCTCGCCGATCATCCCTTCTATCCAGTTGGAATGCTCATCATCCCCATCGCTGTCCCCGAGGCTCTCCGGCCTGTCCGCACGCCTGGTGTATTCCTTTGCGAATCTGTCGTATGAGGCGGCTTTCTCATGGACAATGAGGGTAGGGTTTGTCTCGGCCTCCTTCTTGATCTTCTCCCTCAGCTCATCCGCAGAGAGCGAGAGCGTCTCCATCGTCTGGAGAAGCTGGGCATTTATCCTCAGTTCCTGTCTGAGTGTGAGGTCGAGACCCTGCTTCATCGTCCGCCTTCCCCTTTGTCGAAGTCACGGCCGAAGTAGATCTCCCTTGCCTCATCATTGGCAAGAAGCTCCTCCCTCGTGCCGGAGACGAGGATCTCTCCGTCTGAGATTATGTGCGCGGTCGTTGTTATCTCCAGCGTATCCCGTACATTGTGGTCCGTGATGAGTATCCCGATACCGGAATCCGCCAGACGCCTTATTATCTGCTTTATCTCGTAGACGGCCTTCGGGTCGATTCCCGCGAATGGCTCATCAAGGAGAAGGAACTTCGGCTTCGTCGCCAGCGATCGTGCGATCTCAGTCCTCCGCCTCTCTCCGCCTGAGAGCGTGTATCCATACTGCTTCCTGACCTTCTC
The DNA here is from genome assembly GCA_944392935.1 of uncultured Spirochaetaceae bacterium. Lineage (GTDB taxonomy): Bacteria > Spirochaetota > Spirochaetia > Sphaerochaetales > Sphaerochaetaceae > Ornithospirochaeta. The sequence goes on along the minus strand of CALXYI010000024.1, from coordinate 3,142 downwards.
CAGCCCGAAGTCCGATATGAGCTTCTCAAGAAGCTCCTTCCTTTCGTCCCTGCCCATGTGCCTCTGCGTCTGCAGCACAAGGCGTATGTTGTCCTCGACGGAGAGCTTGCGGAAGACAGATGCTTCCTGCGGCAGATATGCAAGCCCCATCTTCGACCTGCGGTGCATCGGCAGCTTCGTTATCTCGGTGCCGTCGACCTTCACGCTTCCGCCATCCGCCTTTATGAAGCCTACTATCATGTAGAAGGATGTCGTCTTCCCGGCTCCGTTCGGTCCCAGAAGCCCCGTGATATCCCCTGAGGACATCGCGAAGGAGACATTCTTGACCACATGCTTCTTCCCATAGAACTTGGAAAGATGATCGACTTCAAGCTCAGCCATTGATGCTTCCCCTTATCCTGCCGTCAAGCACGATGCTGTCCGTATCGAGATCGACGCTGATCACTTCAGCTTCGTATCTGTCTCCGTTCCAGTCGACCGATGCAGAGCCCCTGAGCTGAAGAGTATTCCCGCCTCTCGAGTATACCACGCTTTCCGCACTGCAGCGCATCATGCCGTCATCCGTGCTCTTCAGAAGGGCTATGTCCTTATCCAGGCGCAGCATCTCGTCATCCAGAAGATACTCCAGCGAGGCTCCTGTCGCGGTCACCTCGTTCTCTGTATCATCGATCTCGAACCATGATGAGATCAGGATCCTCTCCTCCGTCCTGTCATACCAGATGGAGGATGTCAGTATCGAGATGCCTCTCTCCGCATCGTCAACGGAGGCCCGTCCCGAGCATTCGACGAATCTCCAGCCATCCCCGCTGAGGGTGATCCTGTCAGCGCCTATCTCCATCGATCCTACCCTGACCGAGGCAGATCCTGAGAGCACGACGCTCTCGCGCCCGTCCCTGAGCACGACAGAGCTCTCTCCTCCTGAGAATTCTATGCTGTCAGCTGCAAGCGGCTGCAGAGCTGCAATCAATGCGGCAAGGATGATCATCGCTCTCATATCTCGAAAACTCCCTGTTCGATCGTATTGAATGAATAGGCTTCCTCCCTGAGATCCCCCTTGAAGCCCGTTCCCGTGAATACCCCGTCATCCGATGATACATGGACGTGCCCATCAGCCTCTATCTCCTCGCTTCCGCTGTCGAAGAAGAGCGTATCGGCCTCGATCATCATGTTGCCATCACGATGGGAGAGCCTTACGCTGCCTGACAGGTCCATCGTCTTCTCCTCGGTATCTATCTCCCCATGCTCCGCAGATCCTTCCAGCGCGATATTCCCCTCATCATCGTAGCTTACGAATGAGATGTCCTCGACGACAGCCCTGCTGTCCTTCGAGTACAGCGCCATTTCGGCACTGTCGATGAATATCGGGTTCTCACCGCTCTGCCCGAGGGTATAGGAGGCTCCGTAGAGGATCATATCAGGGTAGACTCCCTTCTCATGCTCCCCATCGTCGGATGTGAATGAGCATGATGTGAGCATCATGAGGATCATGACGCAGGCTGCAGCAGCTCTCATCTCACTCCTTCCTGCCAGTCACGACGGGGATGTACCTGCTGCGCCTCACCCTGAAGAAGATGGCTGAGATCAGGAAGCCCAGCGCCACGCCGGCTATAGCCGAAAGGAATATGATTCCCTGGCTGTCTGATAACAGCGTGCCGATGAAATACCCCGGAAGGAACATCAGGAGAGGAAGCCCGAGGCTCATGAAGACGGTGAAGAGCGTCTTCCCTGACGGAAGGTCTATCTCCGCCAGGTCTCCTTTCTCCAGAGGTATCCCCTCAGGATTCAGAACCTGGAATTCGGCTTTCTTCGAGATGCAGAAGAATGATCCCTTGCATCCTTCGCATGCAGTCCTGTCGCAGCCTGCGGTTATCCTGCCATCCTTATTTTCCTGAATCGTCACCGTCTGCTTCATTCTTCTTCTCTTCCGGCTTCGTTATCGTGACATGCTTCATGACCGGGGTTATCGCCGTTGCCTTCCCCGTCTCCTCATCGATATCGACGACCGCACCTTCTATTATGCCGTCATCCCAGCATTCCTTGCTCCTGATGGGGAGCTGGGACCTCAGTTTCTGGATCTCGGTCTGCGGATCGAATCCTCCTACGGACATGAACGAGCCAACCCGCCCTATATCGGTGATGTATGCCATCCCCTTGTCAGTCACTGCGGCATCCGCTGTTATGACCTTGGCGTGCGTCCCGATGAGCGCTGCGGCCCTGCCATCGATGTAGAACTTCATCATCTTCTTCTCCGCAGTCGTCGCTGCATGGAAGATGACTATCGGTATCTCCTTCTCAGCATTCTCCGCGAACTTCTTCAGCAGGCTGTCTGCAGAGTAGAAGGCATTCTGCAGGTTCTGCCTGGGGAAATTCGAGTTGCCCTGGATGTTGATGATCACGAACTTACGTCCCTTGATCGTGACATGGCGGCAGCTGTGTCCGGGGCATGCTGGAGGGTAGTTCGCAGGACGGAGTATGAATCCCGCCTTCTGTATGAACTCGACCATATCTATCTTATAGAAGAGCTTCTCCGCACCAGTGATGGTATCCACTCCGAGCTTGCCGAGCTGCAGTGCATGCGCCTTCCCGATGCCGAAGCCATTCGTCATCCCTTCGCCGTTGGCGATCGTATAGTCTATTCCGTATTCGGTCTTGAGGGAGGCAAGCCCGTTCTTGATAGCGGCTATCCCGGGCCTGCCCGTTATCTCCCCAAGGAAGAGTATCCTAACCATAAGGAGAAGGATACCTTTTATTGGGAATTGCCGCAAGAAAACCGGAGAGCCCATGAGAGCGGCAGCAGGATGCGGGGAGGGTACCATCAGTTCATAGGGAACAGGCACCGGGTGCTTCTGGCAGCCATTGCCACCTGTCCCTTCTGCATATTTCCCAGCAAAAGGTCCATATTGGGGTACAAATGGAAAGGATCCATCATGCCAGAATCGCATAACAGTGGATGCTTTCCTTTGTATTATAAGAAATTGCTTCTGAAGACAAAACCCCGCCATAAGCGGGGTGCTGTGCCCAGAGGGAGTCATAATGACTTATTCCCTATAAACCCTTATTTTTCCTTACTACTTACTATATAATATATTATTTGCAGGAGGTCAAATCTCTACATTCCCCTAATTTACCCAGCGTTCCCCTG
>CALXYI010000023.1 GCA_944392935.1 uncultured Spirochaetaceae bacterium | reverse complement strand
CCGAGCCTGCCGAGCCCTTCGGTGACTATATCGCCGGTTATCACCCCATCACCGAGCACCGAGGCGAAATCCCTCAGCCTCCTCAGCAGCCTGTTCGCGATCCTGGGAGTGCCTCTTGAGCAGCGCGCGAGCGTGATCACGGCATCAGGGGTGATGCGGGTATCGAGTATCCTCGCGGATCTCGCGATTATCGTCGACAGCTCCTCGGGTGAATAGAAGTCGATGTGTATGTTTATCCCGAAGCGCGATGCAAGAGGCGATGATACGGATCCTGCCTTCGTCGTCGCACCGATGAGGGTGAAGCGCGGCAGAGGAACGCGCATGGTGCGGGCGGCGGGCCCCTGGCCTATCACCCAGTCTATCTCGAAGTCCTCCATGGCTATATAGAGCATCTCCTCGAGAGCCGGCTTGAGGCGGTGTATCTCATCGATGAAGAACACAGAGTTCTCGGAGACATTCGTCAGTATGCCCGCAAGGTCCTTGGGCTTGTCCAGTGCAGGGGCTGATGTCATCCTTATCTCGCTGTGCATCTCGTTCGCTATTATCGAGGCAAGCGTTGTCTTGCCCAGCCCCGGAGGACCGACGATGAATGTATGGTCAAGGGCATCGCCGCGGTCGCGTGCAGCCTTTATGAATACGGAGAGATTGTCCTTTATCGACTGCTGCCCCTGGAAATCACCGAGGTACTTCGGCCGCAGCATGTTCTCCTGCCTGTCCTCTTCCTGGAATGCGGCATCCACAGGCCTTGATACCGCCACGGCCCCGGGCTCGATCTCCATTCCGGCGCTTCTGTCATGGATCATCTTGAGAGCCTCCTGAGCATGATGGAGAAGATCTGCGGCTCTATTGCGTGGTAGTCATTGCCGCGGATGGCATCGCTGTTCTCCTTCAGCACCTCACCCAGCGTCCTTACCACAAGGCGCCTGTCATGCCCCATCGATACGAACGAATCGACCATGTCCCTGAATTCCCCGGGTGCAACGGTGCCGTCTGCGGCATCCTGGGAGCCTTCATCCTCCAGGACAAGCACGTTCCGGAGCTGAAGCACGAGCTTCTGCGCTGTCTTCGGCCCGATGCCCGGCACTTTCGAGAGTGTCTTCACATCCTGCCCGTCAAGGGCGCGTATGAGATTCTGCACGCTGATTCCGGAGAGTATCCTGATCGCCTGCCGCGCACCTATCCCGGGGACTGTCTGGAGCTGCTCGAAGCAGAACCGCTCCTCCTCGGAATAGAACCCGAAGAGCGTCATGGCATCCTCCCTGTGCTGGAGCGTCGCGAGGATCCTCAGGTCTTCCCTGTCGGGGGCCGGCAGGGAGGCTATCCTGTCGGATGTGCCCCGCGATACCTCGAGCCTGTATTCGACCCCGCCGGGAGTGAGGATGGTTATGTAGTCAGGCCGTATCTCTACAGCACGGCCATGGAGTGCATTGATCATGCCTTGATTCTATCCTTCAGGGAGAGTGTGGAGCAATAGCAGATGCAGTCGGCAAGCGCATCGGCTGCATGGTCAGGCCTCGGTATCGACTTCAGCTTCAGTATGACCTTCACCATCTCCTGCACCTGCATCTTGTCGGCCCTGCCCATCCCGGTGACAGCGGTCTTCACCTGCAGCGGGGAGAAGAGATGGACAGGCAGCGAGAGCTCCGTGAAGCGGAATACGGCAGCGCCTATCACCTTCGCCACAGGGATTGCCGATGTGATGTTCTTCGTGAAGAAGATATCCTCCATCGAGACGACGGAGGCATTGTAGCGCATGGCGATCTCTCCGAGATCCTGCCCTATCGTATATATCCTCTTCTGGATATCCTCATCCGGTGATGTGCTCACTGTCCCGAAAGAAACAGGCCGGTAGTGCTGCCCATCGAATTCGACAACGCCCCAGCCTGTATCAGCAAGTCCCGGATCGACTCCGAGTACTATCACTCTTCCTCGTAATCATCAGGCAGGTCGAGGTTCGTGGAGACCTGCTGCACATCATCAAGCTCCTCGAGCCTGTTGACGATGTTCATGACCTTTGCCGCCTTCTCCTTGTCAAGGGAGACCGTCTGGTCCGCGACCCTTGAGACATCCGCGCTCTCCTGCTCGAAGCCTGCAGCCTGCATAGCCTCAAGGACCTGCGCGAAATCCGCCTGGCTCGTGGTGACCTCGATGATGCCTTCCTCCGCGGAGACATCCTCTGCACCGTTCTCGAGAGCGGCCTCGAAGATCTGGTCCTCGGTGTACTTCGAGCCATCGTACGTGATGATGCCCTTCGTCTGGCACATGTAGCTTACGCAGCCTGTCGCACCAAGCGAGCCGCCGAGCTTCGTGAGCGTTGACCTCACATCCGCTGCTGTCCTGTTCTTGTTATCGGTAAGGGTATCGACGATGATGGCGACTCCGCCCGGAGCATAGCCCTCGTATGTAAGCTCATAGAATGTCGCATTCCCGAGCTCCCCGCTTCCCTTCTTGATGGCGCGGTCGATATTGTCCTTGGGCATGTTCTCGGCCTTGGCCTTGAGGATCGCTGTCCTGAGGCGTGCATTCCCTTCCGGATCCGCGCCGCTCTTGGCTGCTACGGTGATTTCCTTGATGAGCTTCGTGAACTTCTGTCCGCGCTTTGCGTCAGCGATTCCCTTCTTGTGCTTGATTGTTGCCCATTTGCTATGGCCAGACATTATGTACCTCTTTAAAAATTAAGCTGTCAGTGAATACCGGTTCAAGTTACCACAATGGCATCAGAGGTGTCAATAAGAGGCCTTAAAGCACCATCGCCATATGCAGGATGATCCAGTCCAGGATGAGGAATCCTTCCTCTGTGAGGCTGAACGAGCTGCTGCTGTTCCTGTACGACTCCTTCGGTATCCCTCTGATCCGGCTTCCGTAGACTGAATCGAAATCGCGGCCGAAACGCTCCCTGTACCCCTCCTTGGATATCCCGTCCGAAGTCCTGAGAGCGGTGAGGAGGAACTCCTCCTCCGTCTCCGCAGCCGTGAGCGGCGTGCATGTGAGCATCGGGGAGGAAAGATACCCGGAGAGTGTCTCGTTCTCCCTCATCGACACAGCTTCCCTCCATCCCACGGAGCTCTCCGCGCCGGGACCGAATCCGGCATACTGGCCGAGATGCCAGTAGACTTCGCTGTGCATGCAGCGCTCGCCTTCCTTCGCGAAGTTCGATACCTCATAATGCTTATAGCCAAGCTCCCTGAGGCGCTTCCAGCCAGCGCGGAGGAATTCCCTCTCCATCTCCTCCCCGATGGGCTTCTCCCTTCCGATAAGAGGGGTCCCCTCCTCGAACGAGAGGCAGTAGTACGAGATATGGCCGGGTGAGAATGAGGCTATGCCATCGATATCCCTCAGGGCATCATCGATGCTCTCGCCGGGCACTGCCGTGATGATATCGGCATTCCATCTGAATGATGAGCCGGACAGGATCGAGAGCGCGCGGATCGAGCTGAGGCGGGATGCATTCCGGCCGAGGGTGCGGAGCGTGGTCTCATCGAGGCTCTGTATTCCTACTGAGATGCGTGTCAGGCAGCCTGAGAGCGATTCTATATCCTCTGTCACGTTCTCGGGATTGAGCTCTGCCGTGGCCTCCTCCGGCCTGCCGTGCTCGGAGGCAGCCTCCACTATCCTCCTGATATTCCCATAGCCGAGGATGCCTGGATTGCCTCCGCCGATGAATATCGTCCTGTAGGGCTTCTTCCAATCGTCATTGAGGGCGTGGATTTCCTTCAGGAGGATATCGAGATAGCGGCTGATGGAATCCTGGGGGCATGATGCGAGAGGCTCGGAGTAGAACGCGCAGTAGTCGCACTTGCGGGTGCAGAAAGGCACGTGGATATAGAGCGAGAGCGGATGGCTGCGGTCAAGTCCTTCCATCATTCGTTGTCCGTCAGGGATGAGATCCTTCCAAGTGGCCAGAAGCGTCCGATGACACGGCCATTGACCCTGCTCTCATCCACAGGTCCGAAATAGCGTCCGTCGCGGGAGTTGTCCCTGTTGTCCCCGAGGGGAAGGACATGGTCCTCGGGAACATAGATGCCGTTCTCATAGCGCGCGGCTACGGAACGGAGATGCATATCCGAGGGATCGAAGGAGGAGGCAGCCGATGCACGCGCGGCCTCGAACTCATATCTGTCGAATATATACATGTATCCCGAATCCTCGAGCGTGGAATACCTGTCCACGATATAGGACGGGGTATAGCTCTCGAGCCCGTGCTCCCGGAAGGCAGTGAGCGCGCCTGCAGCCCTCAGGCCGGGATAGTACCTGCCATCCACAGATCTGCGGGGACCGTCGGCAAGACCTGCCTCTGCCCTGAATTCCTCCTCCGGGATGAAGCTCCCGGTTCCGGAAGGCCTTATCAGGACATTCCCTTCCTCGAAGCGGATGATATCCCCTCCCATGCCCACAGCTCTCTTCACATACAGCCTCTCTGCTGGCGTGCCGTCATCATTGCGGTCGATGTTGACAAGAGTGAGGGTGCCCATGTACAGGACCTGCGAGAGCACATCGAACACAGGCCCCTTTGAATCATACTCAGGATTGTAGAATGTGATGATCTCATCACGCTGCACGCGTCGGCTGTCCGTAAGGACCTTCCTCCCTGCCGGATAGAGCTCAATGCCATAGCTGTCCTTGTTGACGATGACCCTGTCCCCCACCTCAAGGGTATGGACCATCGAAGGGGAAGGGATGACGAAGAGCTGGAAGAGATACTGGTTTATGATGAGAACCCAGAATATGGCGAATATCAGGGCATCGATCCAGCTCCATATCTCGCCGAGCACCGTGCGCTTCTTCGTGCGGCTGTATTCCCGGATCCTCCTGCGCTTCGTAAGATGATCCTCTGTCCTCCTCTCGAGGAATGAAAGGAAACGGTCCATAGCGTCAACTTACATCTTCTGCCTTTTGTTGACAAGGGACAGCACGATGGCCGAGTATTAGGCCATGAGAAAGAAAGAGGACCTGCCTGATGTCGAGAGGGTCAAGCTATCCCCGCTCTTCGGCATAAGGCCAGGCATCATCATACTTGCATCCATTGCTGCTGCTGTCCTTCTGGCGTTCTTCCTGATATGCATGCTTCCGGGCATCATCTCAGGAAGCGGCTATATCGCATTCAGCCTCCCTACCTCCGATACGGCCATCTATATGGACGGTAAGTACCTGGGATCATCGGAAGGATCCGTCTACCGTGTCCCCGCAGGGCGGCATGAGTTCTCATTCATGATAGCAGGCTCGGATGCGGGAAGCATCGAGCATGATGTGAAGGGAAGGATATTCTTCACGCTCTTCACGCATCGCATGGAGACGATCGCATTCGAGCCGGTGTACACTCCGGAGCTTGAGAAGGCCATCTCGGATTCCTTCGCAGAGGATGCAGCTGCATGGTCCAGGGTGATCGAGTATGAGGATCCGTATGGATTCCCTCCCCTGTTCTCCCATTTCGCATCCAACGCGGCAGCCCTCGGATTCGATGATATCAGGGATATCTGGCTCTATGGCGTCATGCACATAACCTCCCGTGCGATGTACGAGGATTATGCGGAAGGCATGGAGACTCTCGCCGCGTCGTCGGCTGCATACATATCGCCGGAACTGGAGGAGCTTGATGCGAAGCTTGATGCCATATACTCAGGAACAGGCCTTCCTGCTCCTGCCCCCGGCAGCAATGCAGGAGTTGAGCCCATCTCCTCTTCCGGCGGATTCATCAGCTATGCGCCTTGCCCTGTCTCGATGGGGCGATCCGGATCGGCTTCATATCCTGAGTCGAACGAGTATCCTGCCAGTGTCATGGCAGAGGCCTTCTCAGTCGCCTCCCATCCCGTATCCGAATATGAGTATGCGCTCTTCACCGAGGCTGTCCCCTACTGGAGCTGGGCCAACAAGGAGAGACTCATAGCCGACGGGATGGTCGATGACAGCTATCTTGAGGGTGTCTCGCTCTCCGTTTCCGCCGTCTCAACGCGTCCGGTCAGGAACATCTCCATATATGCTGCCGAGGCATACTGCCGGTGGAGGAGCGCTGAGGAAGGAAGGGAATACTCGCTTCCGTCAGAAGCCGAATGGTATGCCGCAGCCCTATCTGCAGCGGACAAGCGCTATGCCGCATCACTCATCTTCTACGATCCGGATCCATCATCGCCATCGGGGATGATGGGGCAGCTCTGGGAGTTCACGTCAACGCCCTACGTTCCCCTCATGAGGCTCTCCGATTACCAGAAGGCGATTGAACTCTCCGCCCTTTATCCTTATGATGGCCATATAGTGAAGGGCGGCAGCTATATCAACTCCCCGGAGAGCATCACGATAGACAGCGTGGGAGTGATGGACAAGAGCTCATGCAGCCCGTTCGCAGGGTTCAGGGTCAGGACGGAATGAGCAGCATCAAGCTTATACAGAAGAACAGGAAGGCATATTTCAACTACGAGATGCTGGAGGAGCTGGAGGTCGGCATGTCGCTCTCAGGGACTGAGGTGAAGTCCGTCAGGGAGGGCAGATGCTCTTTCTCCGACAGCTATGTCGTCCCGAAGAACGGTGAGCTGAAGCTCATCGGATTCATCATACAGCCCTATTCCCATGGCAATATATTCAACCACCAGAGCGACAGGACAAGGACACTCCTCGCACACAGGCAGGAGATACGCAAGTTCACGCGCAAGGTCAATGAAAGAGGGCTTACCATCGTCCCCACGGAGATCTATCTGAAAGGCAATCTGGTGAAGATGAAGATCGCGCTGGCGCGCGGCAAGAACGTACGCGACAAGAAGGAAGCGATAAAGGAAAGGGACCTCAACCGCGATACAAGGCGGCAGCTGAGGGAACTCAGCAGCTGCTAGGCACGAATGCAGCCTGCGAGTTGAGTATAAGGGCATTGAGCTTGCCGGCAAGCTCGTCTATGTCATCCTTCGCCCCATCCTTGAGCCAGACCTCAAGCACATTGACGGCACCGCCCATTATGAAATAGAAGAGGAGCTTCGCATCCTGCTCTCCCATGCCAAGCTCGCTTATCCAGTTGTCGACGGCCTTAGGGAGCGCGAAGTGCAGGATATTCCTCAGGAAGCTCTTGTCGCCATGGTCCGAAAGGAGAAGGGTGCACATATCCTCATTCGAGCGCAGCACCTTCAGCAGCACCACCATGAAATCCTTCACTGAATGGATCATCTCCCCTGATATCTTCAGTATGGACATGAGCTCGGACATGAAATTGCCCTCTATCTCATCCTGCAGATCCTCGATGCTCGTGTAATGGGCATAGAATGTATTCCGATTGACATTCGCGGCTGAGCATATCTCGCTGATGCTTATCCTGTCGACGCTCTTTTCCCTGAGAATGGAAAGGAGGGCTCTCTTCAGCCTCTCCTTTGTCTTCTGCACTCTGATGTCTGTCGTCTTCGCCATCGTATCCTCTGGAGGTGGGGAGAATCGAACTCCCGTCCTGACAGTCCACCCATAAACGTCTACGGATGTAGTCCCGGTTCTGTCTTGCTCATCCTTCGGCAGCGGGACCGGCGTCCGGATGCAGCATCACCTGAGAGTCCTCACCTGCCCGGTGAGAGGCAGGAAAGCAAGTCCCCTGCGGTAAAGGAGGCAAAGGATCAGGGACTTAACCCAGTGCTTCCCGCTCAATGCTGATCAAGCAGCAAGAGCAAATGCTTCGTCAGAGACGAACTCGTCTTCTTTCTTTGCATTTAATTTTCTTTGCCGGTTTTACAAGTCAGCTCTTGATCCGCAGTCTATGGCATAGCAAAGCCAGTCGAAACCGGAACACCCCCAATTCTAGTGTTCGATTGTAAAATAGCAGAAAGGAAGGCAATCATCAAGAAGAGAGGAACGCTGCAGATGGATTGTGCATTCCATGGGCAGCGATTCCCATGCTGTGCCTCATGCCATGTGAGGATGCCGTATCCTGTGATGGAGCTTCTTCGCATGCGTGTGATTGCCTGAAACCACATTCACAGCGATTGCCGATAATATCACGAGAGCTCCGACAAGCTCTGTCCTGGATGGTGCGACAGAGGTGAAGATGAAGACATAGAACATCCCGATTATGCATTCAAGCGAGTTGATCAGGGTCGTCTCCGAGGCGCTTATGAACCTAGTGCCGCTCGTTATCATGAACTGCCCTACCGGTATGACGACCATGCCGAGGACAAGAAGGTACCTGAGCCTGTCAAAAGGCAGGGCAAGATCGAACCCGGACATCGCGGAGCAGGCGATCGCAGCGAACAGACCTCCTGTCATCGTGACGCCAAGACGCGGAATGGCGGGATGGGCACGCAGATTCACGAAATTCAGCGACAGTGCAATCGGCGTAACCAATCCAAGGAAGAGCCCGGGGATGTACAGATCCGCAGCGCTGCTTCCGAACATTATGCTCACAGTGATGAAGCAGACTACCATCGTCAGCCAGGTGATCTTCCTTGGATGCTCCTTGAGCAGGACTATGGAGAACAGCGAGGTTATGATCGGAGTGAGGCTCAGGAGGATAAGGCTCATCGATGTCCCTATGAGCGATACCGAATTCGAATACACTATCCCTCCGATTCCATAGAGCACACCGGAAAGCAGCATCGGCAATCCTCCGGATCCCAATGTTGCCGATACCCTTCCTCTATAGGCTATCGGAAAGACAATCGAGACGCATAGGAAGGCAAAGAACCCCCTCCAGAAGCCTGCGACAGGGCCGCTTGCGCCGGAAAGGTTTATAAGAAGCGTATCAAATGCATAAACCATCACTCCCAGGAAAACCATGATCGATCCTGAGAGCACATGAGTGGCTTTCATAATTCCTCGCAGAATGCCTGCCGGGTCTGCTGACCCGGCAGCAGGACATGAATCAAAGCTCTATCGGATACCAGAATCCATCCGTGAAGAGATCGGTTCCCGTATCTGTCACTGCATAGCAGTCCTCAATCCTGAATCCATAGCCATCACCCTTATAGAAATGATCGGCCGCGAATGTCATGTTCTTCTCTATGATCATATCGGACTGGCTCATGAGAGGCGGCTCGCATTCGAATATGCCAAGTCCATGGGATGCTCCAGATGGATGGCCATACCCTGCTTCAAGGTATGCATCAACGAACTTCTTCTGCACATCCGCCATGCTGATTCCGGGCTTCACCCAATCATATATGAGACGCTTATGCATATCGATGACGAAGTTGATCTCCTTCTTCATCTGCTCAGGCATCTTGCCGAACATGAACGGACGGCAATATGCGGAGGAATACGTCCCGAGCATCGCTCCGAAGTCACAGTCTATCAGCCTGTTCCTTCCCAGCTGGCTATGAGAGCCGCGGCCGATCTGGTTGAGTGTCCTTTCGCCTGCATAAAGCAATGTCGGGAAGGACTCGCCCTCTCCTCCGTACTTGTATATTCCAGCCAGGATCAGTCCCTGCGCCTGGAGTTCCGTCATCTCAGGCCTTACCTGTCCGAGGAACTCCTCGAAGACCTTCTCATTGATCTTATTGGCTGTCCTTATGAGATCCACTTCATGATCGGTCTTGCGGTTCCTCATCCTTATCATTTCAGTGGTGATATCGAGGATCTCGCCTCCGGGAAGAAGCGCTGCCTTGATGTTCTCGTATGTCTCATATGATGTGATTGATGCATCCGCCAGTCCGACACGCCTTATGCCCTTCCCTTCCGATACCTTGTCGAAGACATCGTTGAACGTTGAATACTTCACGCCTTTCCATTCAATCGGGAATGTGTGGCTGAAATCATGCATTATGAAGTAATTGTCACCAAGCGGGGTTTCCCTTGCGAGTCCCGGGGCCTCCGCCCCTATCAGAAGATATGACTGGCCTTTCCTCGGAATGCACATCCCTCCCCTTTCGAACATCGGCCAGTATCCGGTGAAATACCTGATGTTCTCATAGGTGCATGCTGTACCGGCTACAATTACCGCATCCAGATCCAGTTCGTCCATCCGCTTCTGGAAAGCCAGAATGCGATCCTTATACTCCTGATTGCTGATTGGGGTGAAAGAAAACATAACACCATCTCCTTTTGTATAGACAATTATACATTATATGTCTGCGTTGTCAATCTTCCATTTTCGCCTCAGGCATCTTCATGATGCGCCAGAGGATGAAGGACACAAGCAACCCCACAACCGGAATAAGGAAGGAAAGACCGTAGGCGGTTTCCAATCCGTATCTGCTGTATACGAATCCATAGGCAAGGCCTCCGGTTATCGCTCCTGCACCGCTGACCATGGCAGAGCACAGCTCCCTGCATGTATTGATCACCGATGCCGGAACGACGCTATGGAGCATGTCGGTCGCGGATGACCAGAGGAAAGGGAATCCAGCTCCCCCAAGGAACAGGAGAGGAACCAGCATGTATGGGCTGGCAGCAAACGAAATGCCTATGAACTGGACAAGCGCAAGGATGAATCCAGCAGCAAGCAGCAGGTAGGTGCTGATCTTCCTCCGGAGCAATGCCGACATGGCTCCATAGGCAATGAACTCCCCTGCCATCGTTGCAGAGGAGATGATTCCGGAGATGCCGATATCATCCCATCGCTCGACGATGAGCAGGTTCAGGTACTGGAACATGCCCTGCTCGCATATCCCCCATACCCAGAGCGAAGCGAGGATGCAGAGGAAAGCCGGGCTGAGAGCCTCATTCAGGCGAACATGCCCACCAGGTTTCCTTTCCCTCATCTCTCCGGCTGCTGCAGGAATAGGGAGCCAGAAATAGACTGCAGCAAGGACAGCCATTGCCAGCAGATAGATATACAGGATGCATGCAGTGCCGAATACGCTGATTGCATTCGAGCAGATCACGGAACCGATCGCAAATCCAAGCGGCCCATATCTCCTGAATCGCGAGTACCTGAATCTATCGGGACCAAGCGAGATGATCAGGAGGTTATCGACAATAGGACTTGGGGAGGCAAGGCAGGCCGCGAGAAGGAAAAGCCCGGGAAGAAGCGCTGCCAGCTTGCCCTCCGCAAGGAATATCAGAAGAGCTCCCGCGACTCCGGAGCATGCTGAAAGGACGAGGAGCAGCCGCAGAGGCACTCCCCTGTCCGCGATATATCCGATTGCAGATCCCGAGATAAGGAAGAACAATGCATAGATACTGGAGAATGCCCCGATCTGCATTCCATCAAAACCAATGGATCTATAGAATATACCAAGATAGGGTGTAATTACGGCTGATGCGCACCAGTATACGACATAATATGCTCGGTATGCAGCCAGCCGTCCTCCCATAAGCTCAGCCCTTCACAGCTCCTACAGTCAAGCCATCCATGATCCTATCCGCCATGAAGATGAAGAAGACTATCAATGGCAGGAGGGCAAGCACCACACCCGCGAAGAGGGTGACCCAGTCTCCCGTATACTGCATGGATGCCTGGAGCGCATAGATACCGACAGACAGAAGACGCTTTGTCTCATCCCTGATGAAGATAAGAGCAAGCATATATTCATTCCAGATGCCTATGAAATTGAAGATCGTAACGGTTATTATCCCTGTCGTTGAGAGAGGGAGGACCACTTTCATGAAAGACTGGAAAGGTGTGCAGCCATCGATTGTCGCAGCTTCATCAAGCTCCACTGGATATGATCCGAAGAATCCATGCAGCATGAATATGGAGAAAGAGAGCGATGTAGCGATGTATACGAAGGACAATCCTGTCAGGCTATCGAGAAGGTGAAGGTCCGAGAGCAGGAAATAAGTCGGGAAGAGCGCGATTATCACAGGGATTCCCATACCGAATATGAAGAATGACAGGATGAATCCGCGCAGTCTGAACTCTGCCCTTGTCAGGACGAACGCAGCAGGTACCGATAGGACCAGGATCAATATGACATTGATCGGGACGACAAGGATGCTGTTGAGGAAGAATGCACTCAGATCATAAAGGCTCCATATCTTCTTATAGTTATCGAGATTGAATGATCCAGGCAGCTTCCATATCTCCTGATAGAGCTCCTTGTTCGTCTTGAAGGATGTCAGGAGTATCCAGGCAAGCGACAGTATGACGATCATGCACCATAGGATGAAGACTGCATAGCAGAAGACCTTTGCTGCCCTGTTTACACGATATTCCATTCCGTCACCTCCTAGTATTCGATTGACTCACGGGTCATCAGCTTCCTTGAAATCTGCACGAAGATCATGACGATAATCGAAAGCAGTACCGCGATAGCTGCCGCGTATCCGATCCTGTAGATGGCATCATTGCGGCCGAAACCAAGCATGTAGATGTAGATCGGTATGTTCCAGATCTCCATCCTCGGCTTGAATCCAGTGAACGAGAAAGGCAGCTCAAACATCTTCAAGGAGGATATAAGCCAATAGACAACAGCAACGGTGAAGACATCCCAGATCATCGGGATCGTGATCTTGAAGAACGCCTGCACAGGGCTTGCCCCCTCAAGAAGGGCGGACTCATACACGGAATCAGGTATCTTGCTCACACCAGAGACGAGTATGACGAAATAGAACCCAACATAAGTCCAGACGATCACGAAGATCAGGCTTACCATTATGTACTCTGGAGCAAGCCAGGCGACAATGAGCTTCTCCAGCCCGAAAGAGGTAAGAAGATTATTCAATAACCCGAAATTCTGGTTGAACACGAATCCCCACAATATGCATATTGCAACAGGGGAGATTATATTCGGGAGGAACAGCAATGCCCTGAAGGTGCTTTTGAAATGCGCTATGCACTGATACATGATCAGGAATGCAAAGGCCAGCAGGAATATGAAAAGCCCACCGAAGAACATTATCTTCAGATTGACAAGAAGAGCACCCCAGAAGATCTTGTCGGAAAGAGCTTCAGTGAAATTCGATATGCCGACAAATGTCTTGTCGCGGGTGAATCCCTTATAATCGAAAAAGCTATAGAATAATCCACTTACCGCTGGATAGATAAAGAACAGAATATATACAACAAGGCTTGGCAGCAGAAAAGGCAAGGCAAGCTTCTTGTTTCTCTTGAAGGAATTACTCATATAAGACTCCTATCAGAAATCCAGATTGGGAGCTGGTACCCCGAGGTACCAGCCCGCAGGAATGTCATTTGTTCAGATATGCGACCGTATCTGCCTTGAGACGTGAGACGAATTCTTCCGGCGTGATGTTCCCATAGATAAGATCATTATCGACAGGATAGAAGACAGTGCTCCACCATTCTCCAAGGCTCTGCAGTCCGTCATACATCATATGGACAGGGCCATCGGATGTGATGATTGCATAGACATCCTTGATATAGTCAGGAATCTCATCCTCAAGTCCGACGAAAGTCGTTGGATAGTAGGTCTCCATGAGGGCGATCTGATACTTGGGCTGAAGTGCGAACTGGATGAATTTCTTCGCGAGATCAGGATGCTTTGCATCTTTCGGAATCGAGAATCCCATGACAGATACTTCCTTGGATGCCGGGTCGCCCTTGCCGCCCTCGATAGCCGGGAACGGGAATGCTCCGAACTGGAAGTCCTCGTCGACCTTGTCGAAGAGCTCGTTTGCGATGTAGGAACCATCAAGATGGAATATGGCCTGTCCCTGTGCCCATGCAATCTGTCCAGCCGGCCATACATTGCCCTGCCATCCGCTGATGAAGTACTTGGATACATCGCTGACCATCTGTGCAGCCTTCAGGACATCAGGGTTATCCCAAGCGGCTCCCGTAGGATCCGTTGCAAGCTCCCAGAATGCACCTGTTCCGCAGATCCTTTCCATGAACCAGTAGAACCAGTACGCGTTATAAAGAGGTGTATTATCAAGACCGATAGGAGCAACTCCTTCCGCTACAAGCTCATCGCACATAGCAATGAACTCATCCCAGGTCTCCGGAATCTCCCAGCCTCTCTTCTCGAACTCGGCCTTGTTGTAATGGAAGCATGATGTATGCGCACAGTAAGGAACGAACCAGCGCTGTCCGTCATACATTCCCTGTGTCGTTGTCCCATCGATGAACTGGTCCTCGAAAACACCTGAACCATCCCATGTGCTTCCCTTATAAAGATCCTCTACTGGAAGGAGAAGGCCATCATTGCCAAGGCTTGCGATCATTTCGATGCAGTGGCCGTCGATAAGGTCAGGCGCCTTGCCATCGGAAATCGCAGGAGCAACACTCAGAAGTATGTTCGCACCAGGATTTGAGTAATTGACCTTGATTCCTGTCTCCTTTTCGAAATCAGCGATTATCTGCCTCATCCATAGATCATTTGGATGGCCTTTATCCCAATAGCACCAGAATTCAAGTGCGTTCTCATCAGATTCCCCGCTGCCTCCTGCGAAGACCTGGAAGGAAAAGATCACCATGAACACCGTAAGCAGAACAAAGCATAATCTCCTTTTCATTATGTTCTCCTTTTGTTTAATTGTATATACATATATACAGCACAAAATAGGAGCTGTCCATCAAAAACAACAGTCTTTTTCCGATTAGATCAGTGCCTGCCCGGAAGGGAGATAATCAAGAGAACCTGAGAATGTGCCGGAATGCACAGTGAACTGGAATCTATCCCCAGGGAATACCGCATTGAAATAAATCATGGGTACATCATTCGAATTGTAGATTATGTTCGTCTGCCGGATACATGGTACCGGCTGATCCGGGCTATAGCAGAGGAGCTCTGTCTCCCTGGGATTCAGGAGACCCGCCGAGAATATCTGGGCAGAATGGTCAAGGGTCGTCTCATTTGCCAGCTTTGCGACATGGGAATATATCCCGGGATGGTTCAGATCGATATCAAGAAGCCCCTTGAATTCGCCATAAGGATAATAGCTTGTCTCGATGTACATAGGGATATCATTGCCCATGATGAGACGCTGTATATGGATCACATCAGTCCCTGGGGAGAGAAGCAGGTATCTGGATATCTCCGGACTCGCAGGCTCAACCAGCTTGAAGACAACCTTATATGCGGATTTCAGATTGAATTCACTGGCGATTTCCTCAAAGGAGATTATGTTATCAAGAAGATATGTGACTTTATCAGGCTTCTTCACAAGGAAAGTCCCCTTCCCTCGCTTCCGGACGATGATGCCTTCATTGACAAGCATATCCATTGCCTGCCGCACTGTCATGCGGTTCACCTCGAATTTCTCCGCAAGCTCGATCTCGGTAGGGAGCTTCTCATCTTCCTTGAAAAGACCCCGGTCAATAAGCTCTCTGAGCCAGTTGTATATACGGACATGCTTCAATGTCTTGGTGTCATCAATCATTGCTTCTCCCTGATATTTACACAATGATATCTTAATATCAGGAAATTGTGGGAAATATCTGACATACAATGTCCGCTTCTGCCCATTCCCGCCGTCATACGGCTCTGCCATCATGCATATGATACTCCGCATACGGCAGGACAGCCTGGCGGCATCCTGGGATCCCTTCATGCAATATCCCCTCTGATGGGCAGCATCGCACTGTCCATAGCATTCCGTGATGTCCCTGTCTGCCGTATGAAGAGTTTCCTCCTGCGGCTATCCTCTTATAGCCGGCTCAAGTTCCCTGAAGAACTCCCCGAGATCGCTGAAGCGCAGCGCGGCATATTCATCTATATATGTGCGGTCACGGTTGACGATGACGATATCCTTCCCTGCCCTTGCGGAGATGTATGGCAGCGAGGCTGCGGGGTTCACTACCAGCGATGATCCGAGGACGATGGCAAGGTCCGCATATGAGAATGCATTCTCGGCCCGCATCAGGACAGTGGTATTCAATGGCTCCCCATAGAACACGATATCAGGCTTCACAAGGCTGCCGCACGACTGGCATACAGGGACAGCATGGTTCCTGACCATCTCCTCCATGAAGGAATACGTGTAGTGCCTGCGGCATTTCATGCAATAGCCCTCACGGAGGCTGCCATGCAGCTCATAGACCTTCTTCGACCCGGCCCGCTGGTGCAGGCCATCTATGTTCTGCGTATATATCCCCTCGCTGAGCTTGCCCTGCTCCTCCATGAGCGCGAGCGTGCGATGGATCGGGTTGGGCTGGTAGCTGCCCATCTGGAACCAGTATTCCCTTGCCCAGTCATAGAAGATATCCGGATGGGCTGTGAAGAAATCGATATCGAGTATCTCCTCGACGCTCTTATGGCCGGATTCCCGGCTGTATAGTCCATCGGATGACCTGAAGTCGGGAATGCCGGAAAGGGTGGAGACGCCGGCTCCTGTCAGCACCACGATGCGGGAAGCCTTCCTGTAGAGATCCATGAATGCGCCGAAATCAGACATGCTCAGCTCCTCTGAATGTATTGCCCTTCAGCTCCGATGCATCAATCAGGACAGCATCGCCGGGAGAATGGCTGAGAGGCGATGAGAACGAGAAGTAGTCATTGTGCTCTCCGCGTGCGAGGTATCTGTCCTCATCGTCACGGCTCCTCCCTGTGACGATCGCAGTGGCGGTGAAAGGCAGGAACGAAGCCTTTATCCTTGCCTGGCGCTCGAGCTGCTCAGATATCAGGCGCTCAAGACGGCGTATGCGCACGCTTTCCTCTATCTGCCCATCCATCGCGGCAGCCTTCGTCCCCTCCCTCGGATTGAAGTAGTACATGAAGGCCTCTGTGCATCCCATCTCCTCCATCGCAGAGAGCGTCTCCTCATATTCCTCCTCGGTCTCCGATGGGAATCCTGTCATGACATCGGTAGAGAGGGTAAGCGATGGGATACGCTCCTTCATCCTGCCCACAAGCGATAGGAAATCCTCCCTCGTTGTCTTCCTGTTCATCAGGCGGAGTATCCTCGTGGAGCCAGACTGCATGGGAAGATGGATATGCCTGGCGATCCTTGGGTTATCAGCGATGACGGATATGAGATGATCGGAGAAATCCTTGGGATGAGGGGATTCGAACCGCACGAAGAGGATATTCCCGAGATATGGCGTCAGGATCTCCAGAAGCGTGGGGAAATCGACAGGGCGGCCATTGTAGGATGAGGAATATGAATTGACATTCTGCCCCAGCAGGGTTACCTCCTTCACGCCCTTCGAATCGAGGAATGATATCTCCTCTATGATATCCTCCACGCTCCTCGACACTTCCCTGCCCCTTACATACGGGACTATGCAGTACGAGCAGAAGTTGTTGCAGCCGTTCATGATCGGGACATAGCTGGAGAAGTCGCCATCCCTGTAATATGACGGGAGGAAACGGTAGCCGGAGAGCTTCTCCAGCGGCTCCCCGAGGATGAAATCAGGGATCTCCGCCTTCTCATTCGTGCCGATGACCGCATCTATCTGCGGAGCTTCCCTCTTCAGCTCATCCTTCATCCTCTCCGCCATGCATCCCGTGACGATCAGAAGCAGCGGATGCTTCCTCTTCTCCGCGCTGTAGAATCCTAGACGTCCCCAGATGCGGTTCTCGGCGCTCCTGCGGACAGAGCATGTGTTGATGATGACGGCATCGGCTTCATCGGGATTATCCGTCTTCTCCATCCCCCGTCCTATGAGCAGCATCTCTATTGCGGAGCTCTCCGCCATATTCAGCTGGCAGCCATATGATTCGATAAGGAACTTCCTCATACTCCCCTTCTCCTCTCTGCCGCCTCAAGCGTATTCTCCATCAGCATGGAGACAGTCATGAGCCCTACGCCCCCGGGGACCGGGGTTATGGATACATCCCTCCCGCTGAATGAGGCGTAATCGGCATCGCCTGTGAGCCTGAATCCCCTGGGCCTGGAAGGATCGGGGATGCGGTTGACGCCTACATCGATCACGACAGCACCATCCTTCACATACGACTCATCGATCGTCCCGGGATGCCCTGCGGCTACTATGACTATATCAGCACCGAGGGTATACTCCCTCAGGTCAGGTGTCTTCGTATTGCAGACAGTGACAGTCGCATCAACGCCGCGCTGCATCAGCAGCAGCGCCATGGGCTTACCGACGATGCCGCTGCGGCCTATGACAACGGCCTTCTTCCCGGAAGTCCTCACGCCGAAGTATTCCAGTATCCTCATTATCCCCTTTGGAGTGCAGGGCACGAAGCAGTCCTCTCCCGCGATGAGACGCCCGGAATTGACAGGAGAGAACCCATCGACATCCTTCTCCGGTG
>CALXYI010000022.1 GCA_944392935.1 uncultured Spirochaetaceae bacterium | reverse complement strand
CGCCGTCTTCTTATATCCATATCCCTTCTCGAAGAGGTCAAGGCATTCCCGCCTCTTCTCCGAAGCCACCCTCGGCCTCTTCATACAGGAGGATCTCTTCGGCTCTTCCATCGGATTTCCTCCTACTTAGTGCCTGCAATCAGATGACTGCAGGCTTATCATCAATCAATTAACAATCAGGCAAGATCTGTATCGCTGAATGTATAGCCATCAAGTGTTACAGACTTGATTGTGAGTGTCTTTGTGTCAGGAGCTGTTGTAACAACGCCTCCCTCAGGAACCGTAATTGCTGAGAAGTTAGCCTCAAGGTTCACGAATTCAAGATTCCCAAGGTCTTCTGTAGCGACAGAGGAAATCGAAACCTTTGTGCTGTCAGGTGTGAATGTACCACCCTTGGTCTTGTCTTCACCATCACCGAATTTTCCAGGAATGGTAATCGTGACATTAACCTTGTGCGTGCCCTCAGCAGTAACATCCTTAAGGGTCACGGTGACCTTGTCATTGCTATCAGCAACTACAAAATTGGCTGCAGTAGCACTTGCCGTTGTATATGCCTCATTGATTTTATCAACATAAGCCTTTGCAACACCCTTTGCGGCTACCTTCTCCGCTGAATCGATTCCTACAGCTTCATAGACCTCGACTGTATTCGCCTTCTGGCCGTCGACATAGATGTTCATCTCATCGGACAGTGTAGCTGTTGTGATAGCTATGGAAGCTGTTCCATCCTTCTCAACAGTCGTGAGGGTCCCATCAATGACGATCTTGCCATTGAACGACAGAGTGCGATCAATGTAGGCAGGATCCGTAACAGTCATCGAAGCATCGATTGTTGCCTCTCCGATCTTGCCATTCTCACCCCAGGTAGCTGCCTTGTCTGCGGATTCCGCTTCCTTGACTACAGTAAGCGAAAGGCGATTGCCTGTTGTATCATCCGAAATCGTGAACGTTGCACGATCAGCAGCAACACCAGACACATCAACGTCAGCAGCAGCAAAAGTTGTTCCCAGGCTGCTGAGCATCGTCGTGATATCTGCTTCCTCAAACAGTCCAGCAGCTGCTGCAGTCGGATTAAGGGAAGAGGCAACACTTGATCCATCATTGCAGGAAGCAAAGCTGAAGAGCATTGCGACGCATGCGAGAATCACTAAGATTTTCTTCATTTTCAAATCCTCCAGATTTCCAAATCTTGATAGAACTCTACCCCCCCCCGGTATCGTTCTGTCAAGGGGAATGTCTGACGATTCTTCATGATTCCGGATATATGAAGGCAATCTTCGTGATATAGAGCAAGGATAGCGTGCACGGATATACTCAGGGATTCCCATTATTTCGCGGTGAAATGCATGTTCACCTCGCAGAATATCCTTGACGGCTGACCTTACAATATATAGCATTACTGAAGTCATCGGATGGTTTATCCGGATGGTGGCATTTCTTATATCCTTATTTACTTCAGAGGCACATGGCGCATCCAGTGCCTCTTTTGGTTTCCGAAGGTGCGCGGATATCGCGCATCCTGCAGTCCAGTTGATGTCCCAGGCCATGTTTTTTCCTTGCCTTTATCTTTCCGGTGAAGGATAATCAGGAACATGAATATCCTTATGGTTTCAAGCGAAGCTGTCCCCTTTTCGAAGTCAGGGGGTCTGGCTGATGTACTAGGTGCCCTCTCCCCTGCGCTTGCCAAGAAAGGCGAAAGCGTGCGTGTCTTCATGCCGATGTACTCATTCATAGACCGTAAGGGTTTCAGGAAGAGCTCGGAGTTCCTGGTCCCCATGCTTGCCTCCGAAGAGAAGGTATATACCCTCTCGAAGCATCTGGGAGGAGTCGAATATGTAGGGCTCTGCCATCCTTTCTTCACTGAACGCAGCGGGATCTATGGGGATACATCGTTCACGCCCTATCCGGACAATGCAGAGCGTTTCGCGCTCTTTGCAAAGGCTTCCGTGCTTTATCTCAAGGCTTCCGGCTATGATGCGGACATCGTCCATCTCCATGACTGGACTGCGGGGCTCGTGCCTTTCTATATCAGGGAATACGGACTCAGGGCGAAAACGGTGTTCACGATACACAATCTCGCATATCAGGGGGATTTCTCCAATTATGATATCGTGCTCACCGGGGACAGGCTGCCGGATGCATTCTTCTCCGGGAATGCGGCTGCAAGGCGCCTGAACATGCTCAAGGGCGGCATCGAGGAATCGGACAAGGTCACGACTGTCTCACCGACATATGCAGAGGAAATACAGACCGAGAGGTTCGGCTGCGGCCTTGACTGGCTGCTTCGTGAGCGCAAGGAAGACCTCTCAGGGATCCTCAACGGCATGGATACCCATGAGTGGAATCCGAAAGCGGACAAGTTCTTTCCCGAGCATTACTCCTCCCGTGATATGGCAGGGAAGAAGGCTCTCAAGGCAAGGGTGCAGGCAGAGAACGGGCTTGAGGTACGGGATGACATACCGCTCTTCGCGATGATATCCCGCATAGCGGACCAGAAGGGATACGCAGAGCTGCTGGGAGGGAACCACCCTGTCCTGGAGGAGCTTCTGGCGCAGGGAGACTTCCAGATGCTCATAGTCGGGACAGGCGATGAGCACTATGAGGCTAAGCTCAGGGAGCTTGCATCGAGATACGGCAACCTATCCGTCAGGATCGCATTCAGCACCAAGGTAGCGCATGAGACCGAGGGTGCCGCGGATTTCTTCCTGATGCCGTCCCGCTACGAGCCATGCGGACTCAACCAGATGTACTCGCTGCACTACGGGACCCTTCCCGTCGCGCATCGCACAGGTGGACTTGCCGATACCATCATCGACATCACATCCGATCCTGCCAGCGGAACGGGATTCCTGATCGAGAATCTCTCCGCAGAGAGCATCTCCGATGGTGTAAACCGTGCGATAAAGTACTACAATGAGGAAAAAGAGGCTATGGCCAAGGCCATAAAGAGGGCAATGACTACGGATCTCTCATGGGATAAGTCAGCGTCCGAATACATAGAGCTCTACAATACACTAGGGAAAAGAAGATAAAAGAGGAGGAGGATAGTATCCTATGAAAAGAAAGAAGAAAGCTATTGCTATAGTCCTTGGAGGAGGACGCGGAACAAGGCTGTATCCGCTTACGATGGACAGAGCTAAGCCGGCTGTCCCGTTCGCAGGCAAATACAGGCTTGTCGATATCCCTATCTCGAACTGCATCAACAGCGGAATCAGGCAGATATACGTCCTCACGCAGTTCAATAGCGCGTCCCTGCACAACCATATAGCCAACACATACCAGTTCGACCAGTTCTCCGGCGGCTTCGTAGAGATCCTCGCGGCAGAGCAGACATATGCAAGCGAAAGCTGGTATCAGGGTACGGCAGATGCTGTCCGCAAGAACCTCAAGCACTTCCATGACCAGAATGCGGAGTACTACATCATCCTCTCAGGCGACCAGCTCTACCGCATGGACTTCCAGGCGATGCTCGACAGGCATATCGCAGCAGGAGCGGAGCTCTCGATTGCCGCGAAGCCGATCTCCCGCCAGGAAGCCACAGGGCTCGGGATCATCGGAGCCGATGATGAAGGATACATCAGGAAGTTCTACGAGAAGCCTGCTCCCGATATGGACATCACCGATTACAAGGTTCCGGAGGCATGCCTCAAGGACCAGCTCGGAATGGACAGGAACGGAAGCAATGAGTACCTTGCCTCGATGGGAATCTACATCTTCAATGCGCAGACGATGGAAGAAGCCCTGAACAACGACAAGACGGACTTCGGCAAGGAGATCATCCCCGAGCTCATCAAGACAAGGAAGGTATCCGCATACCTCTTCAGTGATTTCTGGGAGGATATCGGAACGATCAAGGCATTCTATGAGACGAACCTGAACCTTGCATCCGAGAAGCCTGCATTCAACTTCTATGATGAGGAAAGGCCGATCTATACACACAGAAGGCATCTTCCGGCTACGAAGGCGAATTTCTGCAATATCTCATGCTCGCTCACATCCGAAGGCTCGATCATCACGAACGCATACATCGTCAATTCGATTGTCGGCGTACGTACATTCATCGAGGCGGGAGCCTCGCTCGACGGCGTCTACTGCATGGGTGCCACATACTACGAGACGGAAGCGGAGAAAGCCGAGAACGCAAAGCACGGAATTCCGAACATCGGCATCGGCAAGGCCACGATCATAAAGAGGGCCATCATCGACCAGAATGCCCGCATCGGCTCCAACTGCCGCATCGGAATCGACAACATACCGCGTCCGGATGGCGACTACGAGATGTATTCCATCCATGACGGGATCATCGTCATCAACAAGAACGCAGTCATTCCTGACGGAACTGTGATGTAAGACAGCGCACTGCTTGCTCTCCCCCTTATGCTGAAGCGTGAGGGGGGATTTTCATTTGCCATCGGAAAGGAGGATAATCTGGGAATGAAAGCCATACTCTACAACGGCAGCCCGAAGAAGAACGGCTGCACATTCCTTGCACTGTCGGAAATCGCATCGGCTCTCGGCAAAGAAGGCATCGAAACGGAAATACTGCAGATCGGCACGGCTCCCGTGCGCGACTGCATCGGGTGCGGCAGATGCAGGGAGGCAGGGCACTGCATCTTCACCGATGACATAGTCCATGAATGGATATCGAAGGCACAGGAAGCCGATGGCTTCGTATTCGGCACACCTGTCTACTATGCACACCCTGCCGGCTGCATGCTCTCCGCAATGGACAGGATGTTCTACTCCGCAGGTTCCCTGTTCGCCCACAAGCCTGCGGCAGCCGTCGCATCAGCGCGCAGAGCCGGAACAACTGCAGCGCTCGACGCGATGAACAAGCACTTCACGATTGCCCAGATGCCTGTCGTCTCATCCACATACTGGAACATGGTATTCGGTCCTGTTCCATCGCTTGCAGTGAAGGACGAGGAAGGACTGCAGACGATGAGGAACATCGGACGCAACATGGCATGGCTGCTGCGATGCATCGAATGCGGAAGGGAGCATGGAATCGATATCCCGGAAGCAGAACGGTCGCACAAGACTGATTTCAATTGACAGCTTCGAATTCATCCCACATAGCAGCAATATGTTGTTATGATGGGATATATGAAACCTAGAAGCTTCCTCATACCCGTTGCTCTGCTCATCATCCTGCTTGCCGCCTCATGCGACGGCCATATCGACACGGAATACACCATAACCTTCCATGCATATGGCATCAGATTCGCCGACGGGACGACTGCTGACAAGATCATCGATGTCAAGTACGGCAACCCGATACCGGAGAGCGCCATACCTCGGCTATCAACCGAGGATATATCGGGCGGCAATTTCATAGGCTGGTGCGAGAAGGATTCGCAGGCTGTCTATGATCTGTCCACCCCTATAAACCAGGACATAACGCTCTGCCCGAAATGGGAGGACTTCGTAGTGAACAAGCACGGCAAGGAAACGAATTACATCGTATTCAGCAGCAAAGGCCTCGATGAATGGATCACGGCTGCCAGTGCCGATCCCGCCACGAACTGCATACTTGCCGCATCCATCACCCTGCCCGATCCAGAGGAATCAGGAGGAAGCAACTGGATTCCCATAGGTACTGACGAGGAACCATTCACAGGCTTCTTCGGAGGAAGCGGCTATGCTATCAGGAACCTCCGGATAGCCGCATCTGCCTCTGCCCTCAACGGACTCTTCGGAGCAATCGGAACGAACGGGAAAGTGCAGAATCTTGTCCTTGAGGACATCGCAGTGACAGGAAAGGGATCATCAGGCGGCATCGCTGGCAGCAATGCTGGAACGATAACCAGCTGTATTGTGACAGGGATCCTCAACAACTACCAAAGCACCGATGATGCGACAGAAAGCGACAGCGAAGCTGCAGGCGGGATAGCCGGGAAGAGCACAGGCAGCATCTCCGGCTGCACGGTAGCTGCAACGATCTCCGGACGTGAGACGGCAGGAGGCATTGCCGGACGGAATGAAGGCAGCATCTCCGGCTGCTTCACTGAAGGCCGCATCATCGGCGTGGACAATATAGGAGGGATCGCGGGAATAAGCAAAAAGAAAATAAGCCAGAGCGCATCTGCCGCATCCATCACAGGAGGCGGGGATATAGGCGGTATCGCGGGCCTCAACGATGGCGGCACAATCGATCAATGCACCTTCTCCGGCTCTCTTTCCGATTCATATTACTATATCGGAGGAATCGCTGGACACAATACAGGCAGCGGACGGATAACACGTTCATCATTCACCGGAAGCATCAGCGCCTCCACCGAATACCTCGGCGGGATAGCGGGACTCAATTCAGCTGGAACCATCGCAGCATGCTGGTCCAGCGGATCGATCTCCGGCGATGCGGATGCCGGCGGCATCGTGGGATTCAACATGCCAGGTACCCACGTCAGCTTCTGCTATTCATCCGGAACGATAGAGGCAGAGATAGATGCCGCAGGGATAGCCGGGAACAACAATGGCCCCATTAAGTCCTGCTACACGACGGCTGACATCCATGGCTCGCGCGCAGTCGGTGCGATCATCGGAGAGGAGCATGGAAAAGGATCAGCCAATAACTGCTTCTGGCAGACAGGCAGCGTGCAGAGCGGAATCGGGCACGGCGGCGGCAGCGAAGGCATATACAGGATCGGTGAAAGCGGCCTCACATGGCAAAAAGCAATGGATGAGATGAATGAAGGCACCGGCTACCGCTATGCAGTGAATACCGGCACGGATGCAGCTTCATTCCCGCTCATCATCAGGTAGGGAGCATGAATAATGGGCTGCCCTGAAGCAGCCCATAGCCAGCATCCGCCGTGATGATCAGCAGATCTTCCTGATCCATCCTTCCGGAGCCTTGATATCCCCCATCTGGATGCCCGTAAGCGTCTCGCGGAGCTTGCCGAGCACAGGACCCATGGCCTCCATTCCCGTAGGAACCTTGATCGTGCCGCCATGATAATCGATTTCACCGACCGGAGAGATGACAGCTGCCGTTCCGCAGACACCGACCTCTGCGAATTCCCTGACTTCCTCGAACGGAACGACCCTCTCCTCGACTTCGAGCCCGAGGTAATCCTTCGCGACTGCAATGAGGGAGCGCCTTGTGATCGAAGGCAGTATCGTAGATGACTTCGGCGTGACGAGCCTGCCGTCCTTCGTGACGAAGAGGAAGTTCGCGCCTCCTGTCTCCTCGACGTTGGTACGTGTTGCGGCATCGAGGAACATATTCTCGGCATAGCCATTGCGATGCGCGATATCACCGGGATAGAGCGACATGGCGTAGTTGAGTCCTGCCTTGATATCCCCTGTGCCATGCGGAGCCGCCCTGTCGTAGTCGGACACACAGATCCTCAGAGGCTTGATGCCGCCCTTGAAATACGGACCGACAGGTGTGCAGAAGAGCCTGAAATGATACTCGGGCGACGGAGAGACGCCGATCACGGGGCCGGAGCCGAAGAGGAACGGACGGATATAGAGCGTTGCGCCTGTACCATAGGGAGGAACCCATGCGGCATTCGCCTTCACTGTCTCATCAAGGGCATGGAGGAACATCTCCGTTGACACCTCCGGCATCATGAGGCGGCGTGCTGAGTTCTGCATGCGCGCTGCATTCTGATCAGGACGGAACGTGACGATGCTGCCATCCTTCCATGTATAGGCCTTGAGGCCTTCGAAGCAGGTCTGCGCATACTGCAGCACACCTGCGCTCTCGCTCATCGTTATGGTGCTGTCGGTCGTAAGCCTGCCTTCGTCCCAGCTGCCATCCTTCCATTCTGCATAGAAGCGGTAATCGGTGGGCATATAGCCGAAGCCGAGGCCGCTCCAGTTGATATCTTTCTTTTCCATACGCACCTCTTTCTCATGGATTTGTTATGATAGTAGAACTCTCAATGCTCCTTCTTCAATAGCGTTGAGAGCACCATCTCCCGTATTTTCCCATCCGATGGTGCCATTTCAAGCAGCATGAGCTCCTCAGGTGATACCCATCTGACCTCAGTATGCACGGAGAGGGAATAGCCATGGGAGAGATGCGTGACGGCATAGCATCTGAGATGATAGAGCTTATCGCCATTGGTGAAGTCGAATGACAGCAGGAGATCCCCGACATCGACAGGGATAGAGAGCTCCTCGAGATACTCCCTTCTGAGGGTATCAGCCTCGCTCTCCCCTTCCCTGTTCTTCCCTCCGGGGAATTCCCACTTCGAGGCAAGGACACCCTCGTCCTCCCTCCTCGCGACGAAGACCCTGCCGTTCTCAACAGCAACGCCGGCTGTGGTTATCCTCTCGGTCATATCAGGATATCCTCCAGCTTCAGCTTCGGGACGAAGTGCGTACGGCCATCCGCGCTGCGGTAGTAGCCCGTGCTGCCATCCTCTCCGGCCTCCGTCAGGACAATCCTCTCATCAGGCTTGCCGAATGCGACTATGAGATCCGGCTCGATGCCATCCGGAAGGGAAAGCAGCTCTGAAAGCTCCTTCTTCCTGAAGGTTCCAAGCATGCAGCCTCCGAAACCCTCTTCAGCAGCCCGGAGCAGCATCGTCTGGGCCGCTATCCCCACATCACGCTGGAAAGCGCTGCGGCTGCCCACCGATGTATCGACTGCGATGACTATGAATGCCGTAGGCTCAGTCCCCGGATACGGGAGATGCAGCTCCGGCAGCCTCATAGCCCAGCCTGTCAGGGCCTGTATGGCACTCACCTCCTCCTCATCCTCAGCTATATGGAACCTGAGGGCCTGCCTGTTCATGCTGGATGCCGTGAAGCGGCAGAGATCCACGAGCTCTGTGAGCAGCTCATGAGGCAGCCTCACGCTTCTGTCATAGCCACGATAGCTTCTGTTCCTTATGACAAGATCCTTGAGCAAGATATCCTCCTTCCTGAGGATTATACATCAAAGGAGGACGAATGAGGGGAAGAGGAAATGAAGCAGTGCCGCAGCAAGGCATGCGAACCCCAGCCGCCTCATCTTCTGCTTATTCCCTGTCAGATACTGGCTTGCCCTCTCCCTGTTCTTCTCAGAGTAGAAAAGGCGCATGAAGAATGCAAGGAAGAGACATAGGGCAGATGGCAATGCATCTCCAAGGACCGCAGGCCCCGGACGCATCGGAAGGATGGCTGTCCCTGCCGCGATCACGATGCCTGCAAGGAAATAGAGGTTGAGCTTCTTCTCCTCCTCACGTATCCTCGACTTCGCCTTCAGCATGAACGAAAGCTGCCTCCGGTAGATATCGACAAGGATGAAAAGCGCGGAGAAGACGATGTAGGCTATGGAAAGGAACCAGAACTGTATCATCTTGCCTTCCCCACTTCCAGTATGAGCTCCTCTGCTGAGTAGAAGCCGTAATCCTCCATGGCCTTCCGTCCTGCCCTCTGATGCAGTATGACGCCATCGATGGCTGCACGGAGAGGTTCCTCACCAGCACCCATCAGGGCCGCTATTATCCCTGAGAGCACATCCCCCGACCCCGCTACGCCAAGGGAAGGGTTTGCCCCATCATAGACGTATACGGTGCCGCCATCGGTTATCCATACGGCAGAGGATTTCAGCACCACGACGCATTCCGCAGCGGAAGCGAGAGCCCTGAGCGACGCAGACAGCGACCGGGCGCTATCCAGCCCAGGATCCATGGAAAGATCCGCCATGAGGCGCCTGTATTCACCAAGATGCGGCGTAAGCACCGCCCTGTGGGAGAACCTGTGGGAGGGAACGAACCTCAGGGCATCGGCATCTATGACCATATTCCGCCCTGATGATACAGCAGATCTGAATCCGCAGGGGCTTCCCTCTCCCCAGCCCGGGCCTATGGCTATTGCATCATATCCCGAGAGATCGGATGAAGGAGGGGCGATGATCACAGCAGGATTGCTGTCCCTTATCCTCTCCGAATCCGTCACTATCGTGACGAGCCCGGCCCCTGCGAAGAATGCGGCACGTGCGGCAAGCCGCGGTGCGCCGGTATACCTGTCAGAGCCTCCGACCACAGCGATATGCCCCCTGGTGTTCTTGTAATCCGAGAGGGAGAAGCGCACTGCCCTGTAATCGCTGTCGGCAAGGAGATAGATATCATCAGGGGATGCATCTGACGATGGATATGAAAGTATGATGCCGCAGCCTGCACGCCGGGAAGGGAGGTAGCACTCCGCTTTCCTCATTCCGGGAATCACGGTGAAGGATGCCGCGGCAGATGGAAGGAAGCAGCCGAAGGCACAGTACAGCGCGCCGTCCTTGCTCTCGAACGACTTGAGAGGCACGCATGCGGAATCTCCGAGAGCAGCGGAGAGCATGCGCGCTTGCTCTATATGCTCATCCCCCGATACGACATCTATGTGCCCATCTGCATGCTTCCTGATAGAAGCTGCCAGGGATACTTGGGGCAATGCGGTATCGGAGAGGCACAGAGGTTCCATGGTGATGATTCTACCTCCCAGGCGGATGCGTGGCAATCCTGAGCTTGACGAGGCGGGGAATGCGTAATAGATTCAATGCTGTCTAGGGGTGGCCAGGAGCCTGAGAACATACCCTCGAACCTGATCTGGGCAATGCCAGCGAAGGGAACGGCATACCTTTCCACCCATAGCAGAAGCAACAGGAGGTTTCCCTGATGAGGAAGATGCTCTTCACAGCAGCCATTGTACTGGCAGCGGCTTCGATGCTCTGCGCATCGGGCACGGATGAGAGCGATGCACTCACCGTGTACGCTTATGATTCATTCTCCGGCGACTGGGGGCCAGGAGGCACCCTGATTCCTGAATTCAAGGAGAAGACCGGGATAGACGTCAATCTCGTAAGCGCCGGAGATGCTCTTGAGATGCTCTCACGCATCGAGCTTGAAGGAGAGGATACGGAGGCAGATGTCATACTCGGTGTCACAGATGATTTCGCATACCGTGCATACCCGTATCTTGAGCCATACAGCTCACCTCTTATCGAGGATATACCGGAAGAGCTCCTGTTCGATCCGGAGGACAGGCTCCTGCCGTTCGACTACGGTGCATTCGCCTTCGTATGGGACAGCGAGTGCGGTCTGGAGAAGCCTCAGTCGCTCTCTGATCTTACGAAGCCCGGATACAAGGACAAGGTCATACTCATCGATCCCCGCACATCATCTGTGGGTCTCGGGCTGCTGCTCTGGACATACAATATATATGGCGATGGGTGGCACAGCTGGTGGGAAGCGATGAAGGAGAATGCCCTCACCATCGCCGATGGCTGGTCATCAGCCTATGGGCTCTTCACGGAAGGCGAGGCTCCGATCGTGCTCTCATACACGACAAGCCCTGTCTACCATGTGATGAATGACGATACGACCAGATACCAGGCACTGGTCTTCCCTGAAGGCCATGAGGCAACGATCGAGGGAATCGGGATCGTGCGCGGAACCGACAAGAGGGAGGAGGCGGAGGAGTTCATCGACTTCATGCTCACCGACGGGCAGCTTCCTACAGCGATCGCGAACTCGATGTATCCCGTGAACGCCAGCATCGGGCTGCCGGATGCGTTCGACTACGCTCCGAAGCCTGACAGGATGTTCAGAAGCGGTGCCACATCGCCTGAGAAGACAGAGGAGCTCCTGGAAGAATGGATCTCGATAATGGCAAGATGATGCGAAGGATAGGGAATGCCGGGGAATAGAGGATACTGCATAAGGCATGCGCTTCCGGGGATTGCCGTGCTGACGATTCTCTTCCTCATCCCCCTTGCAGCCACATTCAGCTATGCATTCAGGGATGAGGCAAAAGCCCTGATCGGAATCATCAGGGATGGATACACCTACCGCCTGCTGTCATTCACGCTTACCCAGTCACTGCTTTCTGCCCTGATAGCAGTGGCGGCGGCATTGCCGTTCGCCGCATTCTTCGCCCGCTATTCATTCCCCGGGCGGAAGGCGGTGATGACGCTATCCGCGCTATCATTCACGATCCCGACGATACTCGTCGTGCTCGGCTTCGTCATATGGTATGGGAACAACGGAATCCTGAACACGCTGCTGATGAAGTTCCTCCACCGTGACTACACGATGCTCAGGGTGCTCTATTCATTCAAGGCCATAATACTGGCGCATGTGTATCTGAACTTCCCCGTGGCATTCCTCCTGATCACCGAAGCCTGGATGGGACTGCCGGATACCGCTGAGAATGCGGCATATACCCTCGGCGCCTCGCGCATGAAGGCTTTCCTCTCAGTCACGCTGCCGCGCCTCCGTGGCGGCATCGCATCTGCCTTCATCCTGATCTTCCTCTTCTGCTTCTCGTCCTTCTCGATAATCCTGGTGCTGGGCGGCAACCCCGCCTACTCCACTTTCGAGACCGAGATATACAGGAAGGTGCATATAAGCGTGGACAGGGAAGGCGCTGCGGCCCTCTCGGTCTTCGCGCTCTGCGTCACAGCCATCCTGATGGCTGCCGCAGGACTGGGCGTGAGGCAGAAAAGGGCTGAAAGGCACAGGCGCACGCTCCGGAAGGCAGAAGGAGGGAAGATCGCAGAGGCCATCATCATGATGCTCCTGATGCTGCTATTCCTGCTGCCGCCGATCCTGAGCATCCTGTACAGGGCATTCTTCACGAAGGATGGTGCCTTCACGCTCCGTGCATGGGATGATATCGCAGGGAAGGGATTCGGGATGGCCTCCACTGCGCTGGAAGGGATAATGTGCAGCTTCGCAATAGCTGCGGCTGTCTCGATCCTCTCCATCATCATAGGGCTGCGCATCGCAGAAGCCTCTGCCAAGTGCAGCCCCAGGCTCCTGCCGGCCATATCATCGCTGCCGATGGCGGCAGGATCGGTCACGCTCGGGCTGGGCTTCTCCTTCATTTCCGCCCTCATACCCGTGAAATCCGACCTGATCTCCTGCATCCTCGTGGCTGCTGCGCATCTCGTGATAGTCCTGCCCTTCTCAGTACGCACGATGACTCCCGGAGCAAGGGCGATACCGGAACGGATAACGCAGGCGGCATACACGCTCGGAGCCTCAGCGGGAAAGGCCAGGAGGAAGGCAGAGCTTCCGCTCCTCGCGCCATATATAAGGAAGGCAGCCGCATTCTCATTCGCGCTGTCGCTCGGTGAGGTGAATGCGACCCTCACGCTCTCGGATGGGAGGATCTCCACCATCCCGGTGCTCATCTACCGGATGATAAGCTCCTACAACTACCAGGGTGCTGCGGCGCTCGGCACGATACTTCTTGCCATGGCTCTGATCATCTTCGCCATCGGCGAATACGGAGGGAAGGACAATGGCATATCTTGAGATAAGGAATCTGAAGAAGGAATACAGGGATTTCACGCTATCCATCTCGCTAAGCGTCGATGAGGGGGAGTTCCTGTGCGTCATAGGGCCATCGGGATCGGGGAAATCCACGCTGCTATCGATCATCGCAGGACTGGAGGAGGCAGATGGCGGCACGATAACGCTTGCCGGCCATGACATCACGCACAGCCGCATACAGGAACGCGGCATCGGCATGGTATTCCAGGACTTCGCGCTCTTCCCGTCGATGAATGTCAGCAGGAATATCGAATTCGGCATGAAGGAGAAGGACAAGGCAAGAAGGAAGGAGATCACGGCTGACCTCCTGCGCCTTGTAGGGCTCGAGGGCTATGGGAAGCGTTCCGTCAATTCGCTCTCCGGAGGTGAAGCGCAGAGGGTCCAGCTTGCCAGGGCCATTGCCTCGGAGCCGAGGATCCTCCTTCTTGACGAGCCGCTCTCCGCGCTGGATGCCCCGATGCGGAAGAACATCAGGAATGCGGTCAGGGCGATACATGACAGCCTGGGAATCACGATGATATATGTGACGCATGACAGGGAGGAGGCTTTCTCCATATCCGATTCCATACTCCTGATGAAGGATGGGCAGGCAGAGGCAAGGGGAAGCGCAGAGGATCTGTACAGGAACCCCCCTAGCCTCTTCTCGGCATTCTTCACAGGGGAAGGCACCGCACTGCCTGCGCATCTCATCTTCGAGAATATGGAAGGCTCTGTCTTCTTCCGGCCCGAGGAGGCCGCGATTGCCGAAGAGGAGCTTGATCCATCGCTTTATACGATGCATGTGATCTTCTCCGGCTGTGAGGTCATCTCATGCGAGTTCATGGGCACGGGTTATATGCTGGGACTCAGCTACCGTGGCTACCCGCTGCTCTGCCAGAGCGCGACGAAGCCCCGCCGTCGCACCGTATCCGTCATGATCCTGCGCACATGCCTGAGGAATCTGCAGTGAAGATGGCAGGATCCGCAGCTTAGGGCGTATATAGGGGCATGAGATTGCTTCTTCTGATAATGCTGCTGCCCTGCCCCATATGGAGCGCGATAAGCTGGGACCCATCGGTACGCCTGTCACTGAACCATGCAGGCACTCTCTTCTCAAGGGATATAGACCCCTCGGAATCACACTGGTCATCCCTCTGGCTCTCTGCTGACACGATCCTGCTCTCATTCACCGCGGCAGATAGGCATACGCTGTCCATGCCGCTGTCAATCAAATACCGGAGCGGATCGGAGCAGCATGGAAGGCTCCATCTGGAAGGGGCTGCGGGAGGCGGCATCTCGCTTGAATACATGGTCCGCATAACGGAGAGGATGGCGGCCTCCTTATCCGCGGATATCCTCTTCCTCTGGTATGGCTCATGCGGTGGAGGATCCTGGATGGCTGGTGCCACTGCTTCATTCATCTATCTTCCCATCCGCCGCATCATGCTCTCCATACCCGTTTCCCTGGCATGGAGCCGGGGAGAAATGATGTACAGCATCGGCATAGCGGCCGGCCTCCGGCTCGGGAGGCTCGAATGAGATGCATCGCTGCCATCACGCTGCTGCTTGCCATATCCTGCGCCTCCCCTCTTCCGGACGGGAAGACGGTATTCATCTCGGTGGCGATAGGCTATGGAACAGAGGGAAGCGCGAACTACCTTGCCAACCCGCCATCGGATCAGAAGGCGCTCTCAGCTCAGATACGGGCACTCTCCGAAGGCTCAGGGGAGGAATATGAGGAATACCTCTTCCTTGAGGAGGATGGCATCAGGAGCATCTCCGGCCAGGAAGCGGAATGGGACCACGGCGATGTGCTCGGGACCATAAGGAAGCTGGATACCTCGCCATCCGACCTCATAATCTTCCACTACTCAGGGCATGGGGATGAAAGCGGATCGCTCGTGACCGACAGGGACACCTCATACCGCCTGCCGCCGGATACGCTGCTTGATGCGCTCGGTTCCGTACCCGGGTGCAGATGCCTCTTCCTTGACTCATGCTATTCAGGGGCATTCATACGCGGAGACAAGCTGGCAGACGGAGAGGTATTCACGGAAGGGAACCTTGCCTCCGAATCCTTCGTGAATTCGCTGCTGCCATCATTCATCCTCTCGTTCTCTGCAGGAAGGATGGGGAACAGAGGAATCTGGGTGCTCTCCGCCGCCACCTCAGGCCAGGCTTCGTTCGACAGCTGGG
>CALXYI010000021.1 GCA_944392935.1 uncultured Spirochaetaceae bacterium | reverse complement strand
AATTTCTTTGGTTAACATTGAAGTGATCTCCTTTTGCATGCGGTAAGGCAAGCTTTTTTGGTTTTAGACCATGGTATTGCCGAATCCGCGATCCTGCAAATCCGAGGTCACTTCATATTGTTTGAGTACGAGACAATATATGATTGATAGATACAATACATCTCATCTTGTAATAGTGGGCGCAGGTGCAACATGTGCTTCATTCCCATCCGGAGATTATCGCGGACGGCTAATCCCTGCAATGAATGGATTTCTAGAAAAAACAGGAATCTTGGACAATTTTCCCGAGCTAAAAGATTTGGGTGCTGAGTATCCAAATTTGGAGGACTTATACTCATTATTATCAAATGAGATGCACCATCAGGATTTATTGAAACGGCTTGATTTAGCTATTCGAGAGTATATGGCCTCTCTTCATTGTGGTTGGCAAATAAACTTATACGACAAATTAATGCTATCCGTAACAAGCCGGGATTATATCGCGACTTTCAACTGGGATCCTTTTCTTGCTCAATCATATTTCTATATGTCATATATTAAATCAGATTTACCCACAATATTATTTCTTCATGGAAATTCTGCTATGGGCTACTGTGGGGAATGTCATATAGTTGGCTATTTATGGGATGTATGTCAAAACTGCAAACATCAGTTTACTCCAGTACCATTACTTTATCCAATAAAAGAAAAGAATTATGAACAAAACGCATATATCAAGAATTCTTGGGACGATTTAAAAAAAATAATCAATAATGCCTTTATGATTACATTCTGGGGATACTCAGCACCAAAATCAGATACAGCAGCATTGGCAATAATGCATGAAGCATTTAATAATTCAGAAACCAAAAAATATAAGCAATTTGAGATCATCAATATAGCGGAAGAAAGTCTTCTTAAAGAAGCCTATAATGAGTTCATATACAAGCCCTCCCGCATCTCTTTCGTAAAGAGTTTTTATCAGTCAGAAATTGCAAACAACCCAAGACGATCATGTGACTGTCTATTTGAAAATACAATGTACTGTTTACCATCATCTGTTGTTGATGAAAATGAAAACCGGATAACTATTCAGGAGGAAGATGATTTATTGTCAATAATAAGAAAAATGGAACAAATAGAAGGAGAAGATGTATTTAGAGATTGCTACAAACAAAATCCAATAACATCCAAAAAAGACTTAGTAAATAGATTGGGAAGTAGGTTGAAAGGCATAATGAAATAAATACATTACCATTTCTATGTACAGAAAATAAGATAAATTTCAACGCACGGTGTTTGTATTTTCTTTTAGAGAAAATAGATAAGGCATCATCCAAGATAATACAGATAATATGTATACCAGTTTTAAGGATTTTGGCGTGGCAGGAATTTGGCAGGAAAAATCTCAAATAATAGTGATAACTGACATAAAATAGAAAATCGTCATAATACAAGTCACTATATTACAACGATTTTCTTATTATAAATAAATTGAAATCACTCCCACTCAATTGTTCCTGGTGGTTTTGATGTGATGTCATAGAGCACGCGGTTGACTCCCTTCACTTCATTGCATATCCGTGAGGCAGCCCTCTGCAGCACGTCATATGGCATTCTGTACCAGTCCGCAGTCATGGCATCCTCGCTTGTGACAGCCCTGAGCGTGCATACTTCCCTGTATGTCCTCTCATCTCCCTGGACACCTACGCTCCTGACTGGCAGGAGATCCGCAAGAGCCTGCCATATCTTCCCATAGAGACCTGCCTTCCTTATCTCCTCGATGAAGATCGCATCGACATCACGCAGGGTATCAAGGCGCTCCTTCGTCACCTCGCCTATGCATCTCACGCCAAGTCCAGGGCCAGGGAACGGATGCCTGTAGACAAGATCATCGGGAAGCCCCAGCTCCCTGCCAAGAGCCCTGACCTCATCCTTGAAGAGCTCCTTCAGAGGTTCCAGAAGCTCCCATTTCAGATCATCAGGCAGACCACCTACATTGTGGTGCGACTTGATCGTGGATGAAGGCCCGCCGGAAGGCGATCTTGATTCTATCACATCAGGATAGAGCGTTCCCTGTGCCAGGAACGATATATCCCCGCATTTCCTTGCTTCCCGGTAGAACACATCGACGAATACACGCCCTATGATCTTCCGCTTCGCCTCCGGCTCTGTGACACCCTTGAGTGCCGAGAGGAAATCATCTGCCGCATCCGCGTACTGCAGATTCATATTGAAATGCCTGCCGAAGAGATCAAGGACTGATTCAGCCTCGTTCTTCCTCAGCATCCCGTTGTTGACGAACACGCACACCAGCTGATTGCCGATGGCCCTGTGTATCAGGGCAGCTGCCACGGAGGAATCAACACCGCCGGAAAGGCCGCAGAGCACACGCCTGTCCCCGACGGTTTCCCTTATCTCATTCACAGCGTCATCGATGAACGATCCCATGTTCCAGTCAGGATCGGCGCCGCAGATATCGAGGACAAATGAACGTATCATCTTATCCCCTTCAACCGAATGCACCACCTCAGGATGGAACTGGACACCGTAGAACCTGCGCCGGGGATCCTCTATAGCCGTATACGGGCATGTAGGTGTCGTGGCAGTGACATGGAAGCCATCAGGGATCCTGTCAACGGAATCACCATGGCTCATCCAGACCTGGCTCCTGTCGGAGACAGCCGCGAGAAGCGGTGAGGAGCGATCGACGATGTCTATGTTCTGGAGCCCGTATTCCTTCTTCTCCGGGCAGGTCACATTCCCTCCCAGCATCTTGGACATCACCTGAAGCCCGTAGCAGATACCGAGAATCGGGATGCCGAGGGAGAAGATAGCGCTGTCAGGACGCGGGGAGCCCGGAGTCTCCACACTTGAGGGGCCGCCAGAGAAGATGATTCCCTTCGCCCCCATTGCGCTGACATCCCCGGCGCTTATCGTGTATGGGACTATCTGGCTGTATACGCCGCATTCCCTCACGCGCCGTGCGATAAGCTGGCTGTACTGCGCACCGAAGTCGAGTACAAGTATCAGGTCGTGATCAGTTATAGCCATACCCTGACTATACCAGAGAAGGGATTCCCCTTTCTACCATCTCAGGGAATCAATATTCCTATATGCTTTCCTGACAGCGCTGCAGAGAGCGAGTCCGATGACAGCTCCTGCCCCGCTCTGCAGCATGTTCATAGGGACCTCGACAGCGGCAACGGGGAATGTAAGGCGGAGGATCAGCACCTCAAGGAGAAGATATCCTCCAGCGACCATGGCGATGGCTGCTATGGCGGAGATTATCCTCATGAGCAGTCCGTTGCTGCCATATTTCGCGATAAGCCCCACTACGAGCGCCTCAAGCCCGTGCGCTATGAATGAAAGCAGCGCGAACTGAGGGTATCCGCCAGCAAGATCGGCAGCAGCTGTCCCCAGCCCTCCTGCGATGAATCCCGTGAAAGGGCCGAATGCCGAAGCGATGAAGACGACAGCGGCATCGCAGAGCGAGATATATCCGGATGTTGCCGGGACCGGTATGCGTATGGCAATGGTGAATACTGCGACAATCGCGGCGGAAACCGCGATAAGGCTGATATGAAGCGCTGTTTTCCTTCCAGTCATCTCCTACCTCACTGCAATCATGAAGATCAACGGCAAGATAGCACCAAAAACGAATTGTGTGAACAGATGCGGCGCATTCCCGAGCCTCATAGCATCCGATGCCCCTGGTCTGCCAAAGCCGCGCTCCTCCAGTGCAGAGGCAGTATCGGGGATCATCCGCACTGCCGCTACGATGAAGGCAGTGACAGACGGCATGATAGGGAAACCACGCTTCCCTTCCTGCAGGCGCAGCGACATCGAGTCCCGTATCTGCGAGAACAATGCACCTAGATACGGTATGAATCTCAGCAGGATCGAGAGAAGCAGCGAAGCATTGTACGGCAGGCGGTAGAACCGGAGACCTGCTATTATCGTGCCGCTTCTTGTCGTGGCTATCAGAAGCATCAGCACGGAAGAGAGCGCAATGAACCGCATCGAAATGCGGAATGCAGTGAGGAATCCCTCCTCCGTGACGATCACCGCGCTTCCGATGGACAGGAGGGGAATGCCATCCCTTGACTGCAGCGGCATGAAGAGGTAAAGCAGGATGACAACCGGAAGGAGGCGGCGTATGGAAGAGAGAGCCTCCCTGGCTCCTGCTGCATGCATGAGGACAAGGACAGGCAGGGCCGCAGCAAGCAGCAGGCCATACCATGAAGAGATCATGAACGCGATGATTATATACAGGAGCGTGAACAGGAGCTTCGGACGCACATCAAAGCGATGATAGAACGAATTGCCATGGATATAGCTGTCAGCATTCATGCAGCATTCCCCCGTCTATCGAATAGCACCTTGCCCCCAGGGAATCTGCGAATGCCCTGTCATGGGTAATGACAAGGACACCGGAACCTGCCTCAAGATAGCATGAAAGCGCCTTCTGGCTCTCATGATACGGAAGCGCGCTGTCGAATTCATCGAAGATCGCAAAAGGACGATGGAGAAGATAGAACAAGGCCGCCTGCAGCTTCTTCGCCTCCCCGTATGACATCTCCGCTATATATCCGTCAGGGGAAAGACCGAAGAGCGAAAGCGCCTCATCCACCTCGCGATCGGAGGCTCCTGTGCTCCTGAGCTCATCCAGGACTGTCGGAAGGAACAGCTCCTCATATGGATTCTGCATGAGATATGCCACGGTCCTGCGCCTCTTGCTGCACTGCAGGGATTGCCCGTTCACCTGTACCGTGCCCGATGCCTCCTGGAGAAGCCCGGAAAGCACGCGGGCGAATGAGCTCTTGCCGCTTCCGTTCCCGCCAAGGAGCACTGCGCGCTCCCCTTCCCTAAGGTCAAATGAGGGGACTGAGAGGCAAAAGCCTTCACCTCCGATGCTCCTGTGCCGGCGCTCTATCAGGAGATCGCGGGCCGAGAGGCTCCTGCTGCCTGCACGCTCAGCATAGCGCAGCATGGGGATGCCCTCTCTCCTGTACGGCACAGCCCTGCCGTCTTCCAGCATCAGGATGCGGTCGAAGACCCCTTCGTATTCCGGAAGGGGATGCGAGCCGAGGACAAGGATGCTTCGCCGGCTCCCCTTTATGAGAGAGCCCAGCTTCTCCCTCCAGGCAGGAGAGAGCTCATCGAATGATTCATCGAGGATATAGAGGGAAGGGTCGACTGCGAACAGGACAGCCAGAAGCAGCCTCCTCTTCTCCCCTCCTGAGAGCTCAGAGGATGAGACATGACGGTACTGCAGGAGGGAGAATAGCGAGAGTACGGCTTCGATGCGTTCCCGTATAATGCTTCCGGGAAGCCCGAGATTGGAAAGCGGGAATACGATCTCCTCCTCCACGGTGGGGAAAAGCAGCATGTCATCGCTGTTCTGGCTTACGCGGCCAGCATGATCCATGCGCTCAGGAACAGGCAGGCCAAGCACATCCACGCCATCGATCATGACATGGCCCTCAAGATTCCCTCCGGAATACTCCGGCACGCTTCCTGTGATTATCCTCGCAAGCGTGGTCTTCCCGCTGCCTGGAGGGGCAATCAGAAGCACATGCTCGCCATCATCCATGGAGAGCGGAAAGGAGCGGAAGACATACTCCCCCTCCCTGTATGAGAATGTGATCTCAGCCTCTACCATATGGCCCTGGAAGCTCTTCGAGCGCCTGGCGTATTCTGTTCTCCACGATTGTATGGAGATCTCTCGTCTCCTCTTCGGAAAGAGCTGATGAATCGATCGGCTCCATTATCCTGACATAGACATGGACAGGCCGTAGGCTGTCCGCGCCTTCGAATGTCTTCCTGGTGTTCTTCATTGCGACAGGGACGACAAGGGCTCCTGCGCGGGTTGCCATCTTGAAGGCACCCGCCTTCATCTCAAGCATCTCCCCCGTCCTGCTTCTCGTGCCCTCGGGGAATATGCCCATGGGATAGCCTTCCTTTATCTGATCCGAGCCCTTGAGGATCGCCTGCATGCTGTTCCTGAGCGACGAGCGGTCGATAGCCACGCATTTCAGCACATTCAGGAGGCCGCGGAGAAGAGGTATCCTGTAAAGCTCCTTCTTCGCGACTATGCCGCACCACATACCGGCACCGAAGATGATCGGGATATCCATGAGGCTCTGGTGATTGGAGAAGTAGCAGACCTTCGTTCCCCATGCAGGTATGTTCTCCTTCCCCTCGACGCGCAGCCTGATGCCAAGCCAGAGGAAGATCCATGCGATGAGGATATCAAGGATGAAATGCACGGTCTTCTCGGAAGCCCTCTCGAGATGCATCAGGCGCAGCAGATTCCCCAGGATCACCGCAAGATACCCAAGCACGATGAATACAGGGGCGATGAATACCAATCCGAATGTAAGCCTTATCTTCTTCACTTGTTCAATCCCTCAGCGAATAGAGCCGGCAGTATGCACCGCCAAGGGCCATAAGCTCCTGATGCGTACCGCTCTCCTTCACCCTTCCTTTCTCTATAACGAAGATTATATCCGAATCCCTCACAGTTGAAAGCCTGTGGGCGATCACTATCGAGGTCCTGCCCTCAGCAAGGCGGTCGAATGCATCCTGGATCAGCTTCTCGCTCTCGGTATCGAGAGCGCTCGTTGCCTCATCGAATACGAGTATCCGCGGATTCTTCAGGAATATGCGTGCGATCGACAGCCTCTGCTTCTGCCCTCCTGACAGGCGCGTTCCCCTCTCCCCCACCTCCGTATCGAGGCCATCGGGAAGGGATGATACGAAATCGGCGAGATTCGCATTCGCCAGAGCTTCCCACATCTCCTCGTCAGTGGCATCGGCCTTCCCGTACCTGAGGTTCTCGCGTATCGAGGCATCGAAGAGGAATACGCTCTGCTGGACGAAGCCTATGGCCTCATGCAGGGACTTCTGGGTGACTGAGCCTATATCGGTCCCGTCTATCATTATCGAGCCGGCTGTCCGCTCATAGAAACGCCCGAGGAGGGCGGCTATCGTTGACTTGCCTGCTCCTGACTCCCCCACGAAGGCAGCCTTGATCCCCCCGGGGATATGCAGATCGAGATGATCTATCACAATGCTGCGGCCGTCATCGGTATCGTATGAGAACGAGACATCAGTGAAGTCTATCCTGCCCTCAGTGACCTCCAGAGGCACTGCATCAGGACTGTCCTCTATCTGTGGCTTTATATCAAGTATCTCGGTGAAGCGCTCGAACGATGCCATACCCTGCGTGAACTGCTCCGTGAAGTTTATGAGCCTGTCGATTGGAGGCAGCACGACGGAGACATACAGCAGGAACGTAACGAGATCGTATACGGCGACGCGGCCCGCGGCAATGAGGACGATGCCTCCGGCAATGGTCATGAAGTAGTAGAAATCACGCATGAAGCCCATGCCTGTCTGGTATTCCGCCATCGTATGGTACATCTTCTCCCGTGATGTCTTCAGGCGGGTGTTCGTATCATCGAACCGCTCCTCCTGCATCTTCTCACGGGAATAGCTCTTGACTTCCCTTATTCCCTGTATGGAGTTCTCTGCCTCTACATTCACCTCCGCGATGGTGCGCCTTATCGCGCGGTTGCGCTCCTTGAGATACCGGTTGAATATGATCCCGTAGACAAGCATCACGGGAAGCGGGATCACGGAGACAAGCGCCAGCGGCCATGAGAATGAGAACATCAGGGCATAGGCTCCGATTATGGTCGCCATCGATATCAGGAAATCCTCTGGGCAGTGATGGGCGACCTCCGCTATATTGAAGAGGTCATTTGTTATCCTGCTCATTATGGTTCCTGTCTTGGTCCTGTCGAAATACGAGAAGGACAGCTCCTGCAGATGCGAGAAGAGCTCATGGCGCATCCTGTTCTCCATCCACACGCCAAGGTAATGTCCCCATTTTATCCTGATGAAAGTCGTTCCTGCCTGAACCGCATATATCACGAGGATAGCTGCAAGCAGCCATGCGATCTCCCTTGCTGCCCCTGCAGGAAGAAGGGATGAGAGTATGTAGCGCACGATTGCCGGAGAGACAAGAGACAGCAGCGATGAAACCAGCGCTGCTGCCATATCGAGGATGAAGATCCCCTTGTAGTATCTGTAGTAGGAGCAGAATCTCCTGAGCATGCTCACTTCCCGAATATCGCAGAGCGTATCCTTGCGAACAGGCCTTTCTTGACGCTCTTCACCTCAGTCTCCCTCGG
This sequence comes from uncultured Spirochaetaceae bacterium, assembly GCA_944392935.1. Taxonomy (GTDB): domain Bacteria; phylum Spirochaetota; class Spirochaetia; order Sphaerochaetales; family Sphaerochaetaceae; genus Ornithospirochaeta. The sequence continues at coordinate 9,583 of CALXYI010000021.1, read as the reverse complement.
TGCCGCTGCAGCTGCCTCCTGTTTCCTGGAAGCTTCCTTGCCCGGCTTGGAAGCCTGCGGCCTGCTGGCATTCTGCGGCTTCTTCTGCTGCGGCCTCTCACGGCGCTGCGCCTTATCCTTCTGCGGCTTCCCGCCGGAGGCCTTGTCACCGAACTCGCTCCTGTAGTATGCCATCCTCTCCTCAAGCGGCATCCCGCTCAGGCGTCCATACTCCTTATCCTTGTCCTTGACATGGCTGCTGTCCCGCTGGGTCTTCCTGCCGGTGGATTTCACCTGCTGTGCCCTCGGCTTCCTATCGCCCCTGCCCTTGTCGCGGCTCCTTCTGTCATCACGGCGGGATGCGGAGCGTGCAGAGGCCTGGCGCCGCTGCCTGCTGCTGTAATGGAAGCCCGCGCTCTTATCCTCGACGCTCTCAAGCCCGACCTCATCAGGCCATAGCACGGGTATCTTCATCTGGATATATGTCTCTATGGGCTCGAGTCCGTAGATGTACTCCTCGCATGCGAGCGTTATAGCCTTGCCCGACTTGCCGGCACGTGCCGTCCGTCCGATGCGATGGACATAGTTCTCGTAGTCCTCAGGGATATCATAGTTGACGACGAGCTCGAGATCATCGATCTGCAGCCCCCTTGCCGCGACGTCGGTCGCCACCAGATAGGGCAGCTTGCCCTCCTTCATCCTCTCCAGCGTCTTCAGCCTCTTCGCCTGAGGCATGTCACCCATGAGATACTCGGCCTTGTAGCCATTCATCACGAGCCTCTTCGACACTTCCACAGCCATATCCTTCGTATTCGTGAATATAAGGCATGATGCCGGATCGATCTTCTTCAGTATCGACAGCAGCAGGGGGAACTTCTCGCTCCTGGTGACATGGAAGAGCTCCTGAGTGATGTTCTTCACCGTTATCTCCTCGGGCTGCACCGCAATCTCCTCTGGCTCGTTCATGTACTTCCATGCAAGGTTCCTGACCTTCGTTGAGAGCGTGGCGGAGAAGAGCATCGTCTGCCTCTCCCTGGCAGGAACCATCTGCGCGAACATCGACTGGACATCCGGATAGAATCCCATGTCGAACATCCTGTCGGCCTCATCGAGCACTACGGTATCGAAGCATCGGAAATCAAGCTTGTTGGATTTCGCGAAATCGAGAAGACGGCCCGGCGTGCCGACATAGAGGTTCAGCCCGGAGGCAAGCTCATCATTCTGCTCCTTGTATCCGACGCCGCCATAGAAGCATCCGATGCGGTACTCAGGGAAGCCTGAGCTGAGAACCCTGGCATCCTCCGCGATCTGCACTGCAAGCTCCCTTGTAGGCGATACAATGAGCGCTGCGCCGGATTTGTTCCTGCTGTATTTCCCTAGTATCGTCAGCAGATAGACAGCTGTCTTGCCGCTGCCCGTCTTCGACTGCACCATGGCATCGCGCCCGGAAAGAGTGATCGGCAGCACCTTCTCCTGGACAGGTGTGCAGTCCGTGAAGCCTGCCTTCCCTATTCCGGCAAGCACCTCTTCTGATAGAGGAAGTTCGGTGAATTTCATATATCAATCCCCAAAAAGATAGTATTCAGCAAATTAGATGTACAGGAAAGACAATATAGTTAAAGCACTCTTTTGTCCATTATCAGGATGAATATGGATGAGCCTTCATATGGATGAGGCTGGGAAGGAAGGATTCGAACCTTCGGATGCCGGTATCAAAAACCAGTGCCTTGACCTCTTGGCGACTTCCCAACGCTAAGGGGAAAGCTAGCAGAAAGGCCTCTTTACTGCAAGTCCGAGCTGGCGTACTGGCTCAGCACTGCCTCGGAAAGCTTCGCTCTGAATTCCGAGTTTATGGGATGCGCGATATCCTTGTGCGTCCCATCGGGGAATGCCTTGGACGGCATTGCGATGAAAAGCCCGTTCTGGGACTCTATTATCTTGATGTTATGGATGGCAAGCTCATCATCGAAGAGCACGGTAGCATATGCCTTGAGCTTGTCATTCCCCTCTACTTTCCTTATGCGGACATCTGTTATTTCCATAGATCCCTCATCCCCGGGACCGATACGCAATTTCGCCTCGGTTTATATGATATATGCCGAGACAATATCACAATTTTCCAGAATGTCAAACACAAATTCGCGATTATCGGAAAAGAATGCAAACCAAGCCGATCCTGAGCCTGTCATGGAAATATAGGCACCGTCTTGAATTAGGCTGCCGGGAATGCATGAAGGCATGCTTCCACCGGCGGCTGCGGCGAAGTCATTCGGGTGCGATGACGGGGTTGGGAATGCCGCGGCAAGGCCTGCAAGATGACGCTCTGGACGGGCAGATCGGTCAAGAAGGCGGTATGCCTGGGCGGTGGATACGCCTTCCTCCGGGACGAAGAGGGCTATGCGGCGCCCGCATGGGACATAGGTGCTCATGACGATCTCGCCGCGTCCGCGCACCAGCGCTCCTGGATAGCCGGCCATGAAGAACGGGACATCGGAGCCGACAGCGGCAGCGAGATCCATCAGCTCATGCCTGGACAGGGGGTGGGAGAATGCCCCATCAAGGAAGCGGAGGACAGCGGCAGCATCAGACGAGCCTCCTCCGAGCCCGGCCCTTGCAGGTATCCTCTTGTCAATCGCGATAGTCAGCGAGAAGCTGATCCCGCTGCGGTCGGAGAACAGCCTGGCTGCCTTCTCCATGAGATCCATGCCATCCCCTATATAGCCCTCATTTCCCGTGATGGATACGGAAAGGGCATCCGAAGGACGGACTTCGGCATCTATTATGTCATACAGCGATATCCGGGCCATTATGGTCTCGATATCATGATAGCCATCATCACGCAGGGTACCTACGAGGAGGCCGATGTTTATCTTCGCAGGAGCCTCAAGCCTCATCGAGGATGCTCCTTACCCTGCGTACGGCCTCCCCTGAATCCCAGAAGCGGATGGATGATGGATTGCGTGGGGACGGATGCGGGAAATACCCCACATCCTCCATGCCTGCCTCCCTGAGCTTCCTCTCCGCGAAATGCCCGAGCCCTATGCCCACAGGGATATCCAGAATCTCGATGATGGAGCGGAAATAGCGGTCGCATATGGAGTATACAGCCTCCCGGTCTTCCCTGCAGAGCTCCTCGGGCGTCACATTCCGCCTTCCCCTTATGAAACCCAGCGGGCAGTAATTGACGACAGCTGCGGAGGCGAAGAATGCATCCGCAGGGCCAATGGCAGAGGCCATTGCCCAGAACTTGCGGCCCGACACCTCATGATGCCGTGTCTCCATGCCCTCCACAGGCTTCTGAGGCGACTCCTCCCTGGGCTTCCCTACGCTTCCGCATATGCCGAGATAGCCTTTCACCGAGTCTATCTCACCGAAAGGTACACCTGTCTGCAGCATGCCGTACGGTCCTGGGTTCATCCCTGCGAAGAGCACCTTCTGCCCAGGACGAACCGAAAGGCGCACGAAGCGCGTGAAATTATCCCAGGCATACTCCAGCGGATCGTAAACGATGAGATCCGGAGAGAATCGGACCATACGCAGTTCAGACGACATTTCCCCCGACAATCCGATAATCGCTGATGCCTTATCCATGCAGCCAGTGTAGCCAAAGTACGATGTTTTGCATATTCTATAGGCATGGGTGGCATTAAAGGCATCATCCTGGATAAGGATGGTACCCTCTTCGACTATGGCGAAGTATGGGGACCTGTGCTTTCCGAGGCAATAGCCAGAGGGCTTGCCAAGGCCAGGATGCCTGAGGGCAGGAAGAATGAATGCATACACGACTTCGAGATGATAGTCGGTGTAGACAGGGAGGGACATACCTATCCCGACGGCATCATATTCCGCCACGACAAGCTATTCAGCGCAACATGCCGCATCCTCCATCTCACATTCCGCTACCACATGAATCCCTGGCGCGTATGGAAATCAGTGAAGGGGATAATCAACCATGAGGACTTCGGCCTAAAGGAAAGGCTTGCCCACATGGAGTTCCCCGGAGTCAAGGAAGTGATAGAGGCAATGCATGAGAGGGGCTATATCATCGGGATCGTCACCACCGATACCACAGTCTCCACCGAGCTCTTCCTGGAGAAGATGGAGATAAAGCAGTACATCGCCTTCCTGCGCACGAAGGACTCCCCGACGCACAGGAAGCCCAATCCTGAGGCCATGAAGGAGTTCTGCAGGGAGAATGATCTGGAGAGCACGGAAGTCGCCGTCATAGGCGATACGCTGGTGGATATGGAATTCGGACGGCTCGGCAAGGCGGGCTACACGATAGCGGTCCTGACAGGTTCAGGCGACAGGGAAAGCCTCAGCGAAGCCGCGGATGCGGTCTATCCTACCCTCACCGATATACTTCACGATCCTATCCTCTTTCCCTGAATCGCTTTACAAATAACGGACTAATCCATATAGTTAAGTATCACTATCAGGTAGTGAATACTGCTTATGCCAATTGAAAGCGAGGAAAGCCATGCATTCATGGGATGAACTGAAGGAACTTAGGGAAAAGAACATAGTGAAGGGCGAATGGCCCACGATTCCGGAGCTCTTCGAGATATCCCTCTCACGCTATCCGGAACGCCCGTGCTTCACGGTTTTCGAGCCTGAGAGGAAGGATCTCTCATACAGGGAAGCATACGACAGGATAATGAGAGGAGCCGCGCTTCTTGCATCGAAGGGAGTGAAGGCTGGTGACAAGGTCCTCCTGAACGGCAAGAACAGCCCGGACTGGGCGATTGCCTACTTCGCCATCATGGCAGCAGGGGCCGTGGCTGTCCCCATCGACAACCAGATGCATGTCGACCGCTGCATGAGGCTTGCAGAGTATGCGGATTCCCGCTTTGCCCTCTGCGACTTCGATGTGCTCGAGAAGATGAAAGGCATCGGAGGGGAATGGTATGAGTCCCTCCTCGGCTGCGCAATGCTCAAGGGCCGGAGCGACAGCTATACCAAGTTCACCGAGCTTTCGATAGAGCCTCTTGCCGAGAAGGTCGCAAGGAGCGAGTACGATGAGGCGGCAATCCTCTTCACCTCAGGAACAACGGGAAACGAGAAGGGCGCGGTCCTCACTCACAGGAACATAACATCGAACGTATACCAGGCAGCCAACGGAATGGGCGTGACGGAGGATGATGTCCTCTATGCCCTGCTGCCGCTGCACCACAGCTACTGCTGCACGGCGGTGCTCCTGGAGACTGTACGCCATGGAGCTGACTGCGTATTCGGGCATGGCATCGTCGTATCGAGGATGATCGCCGATATGAAGCAGGGAAAGGTCTCCGTATTCATGGGGATCCCGCTTCTCTACAACAAGGTGATTGCCGGCATATTCAAGAAGGTGAGATCCAAGGGTCCCATCACATATGCCCTTGTCGTCACCCTCATGACGATAAACGGCTGGTGCAAGAAGGCTTTCGGCAAGACTCCATTCAAGAAGTTCTTCGACAGGAACATCACATCCCAGGTCGGCCTTGACCACTCCAAGATACTCATCTGCGGTGCAGGTCCGCTCTCACCGAAGGTGTTCAAGCAGTACCAGCAGCTTGGGCTCAACTTCCTGCAGGGCTACGGACTGACAGAGACATCACCGATCCTCACCCTCAATCCACCGGAGCATTTCAAGGTGGATTCCGTCGGACGTGTCCTGCCTTTCGTCGATATGATCATCGCAGGCAAGGATGCCGACGGCGTCGGAGAAGTCAGGGTGAAAGGCCCGAATATCTGCAAGGGTTATTACAAGGATGCCGAGAACACGGCAGCCCTATTCGATGAGGATGGATACCTGAAGACAGGAGATCTCGGATACCTCGACAGCGAGAACTATCTATACCTCAAGGGAAGGGCGAAGAACATCATCGTCACGGAAGGCGGCAAGAACGTCTTCCCGGAGGAGATCGAGGACATGTTCCAGCTCTACGGGGAGATCGATCAGATACTTATCAGGGGCTTCCAGATGAAGAAGGATGTGCCATGTGAGTGCATCGAGGCTGTCATCTATCCGTCCGAGGAGCATTACAAGGAACGCAGGCCTTCGAGGGAAGAGCTTCAGAAGGAGATGGAAGCGATCGTCTCGGAAGTGAACAGGAACCTTGCAGGCTACAAGAAGATCGAGAAGGTCACGCTTGTTGACAAGCCTATGGAGATGACGACTACCAAGAAGATAAAGAGGAACCTCGTCAAATGAGCTGAAGGCCGGTCATCCGGCCTTCCTCTTTCTCTCCCCCGCTCCGTGGTGGTACAATACCGGCATGACAACCCTTATAGAGAATGCCCTCATAATCCCTATGACAGAAAGGGATCTTTCCATCAGGGGCAGCATATTCATCGAGGATGGCATCATAAGCGAAGTCGGGGATGTGCATCGGAAAGCGGATGAGACCATAGATGCCGACGGGATGATAGCCCTGCCGGCATTCGTCAACGCGCATACGCATCTGCCGATGGTTCTCATGAGGAACTACAAGGATACATGCGAGAACCTCCAGGACTGGCTCTCTGAGATATTCCCGATAGAGGACAAGCTCGATGATGAGGATATATACCAGGCATCGCGCCTGGGATGCGCGGAGCTGATAGAATCAGGCTGCACGGTCTTCGCCGATATGTACTTCCTTGCATGGAACACCGTCAAGGCTGTCAGGGAGGCTGGGATGCGCGGAATCATCGGGCAGACGTTCATGAACGATGAGGCCGATGCCGAATTCCGCATCAGGGAGATCGCGCCGAGGATACTCGAGGCTATCGGGGACTCGGACATGCTCCGTCTCGATGCTGCAGTGCATGCCGTTTATACAGCCACGCCAGGCTGCTATGTCCGGGCGTCGGAATGGGCCAGGGAAATGGGTGTGATGCTGAATACGCATCTTGCTGAAACGCAGAAGGAAGCCGATGACTGCATCCGCACCTATGGCAAAAGGCCTGCGGAGCTTCTGGAAAGCCTTGGTGTCTTCGATGCGCCATCCTATGCAGCGCACTGCGTGTTCCTCAGCGATGATGAGATCCAGATACTCAGAAGGCATGGCGTCTCCGCTGTCCATAATCCGGCCTCGAACATGAAGCTCGCCTCAGGCATAGCTCCGATCAGGAAGTACAGGGAAAGCGGAATCAACGTAGCGCTCGGCACCGACGGAGCCTCATCGAACAACAATCTCTCGATGATCAAGGAGATGAATCTGGCAGCCCTCCTTGCGACAGTATCCGAGATGACTCCCTCTGCCGCCCGTCCGTATGACATCCTGGAGATGGCAACGATCAATGGCGCGAGAGCGCTCGGACTCGATAAGCGCATCGGGACGATCGAGAAGGGAAAGGAAGCGGATATCACCCTGATCAGCACGAGGGATGCGAACATGACACCGCTCAACGATCCATTCTCTGCGGTTGTCTTCTCAGCCGACAGGGGGAATATAGATACGGTCCTCTGCCGTGGCCGCAGGCTCCTGGAAGGAGGGAAGCTGCTGACGATGGACAGGGAAGAGGCTATGAGGAAGACAGAGGAGAGATGGCAGGACATCCTCAGGAGGTAGGGAATGGGATTCTTTTTCGGCAAGGATATATTCTCCGTTCCGGTGAATGGGAAATCCAGGATGAAGACGCTCGCGCATGGCCGCGATCTGATGATATGCAGCCTCTCATTCGATGAAGGCGGGATGGGACCGTCCCATTCGCACAGGAATACGCAGATTACAGCAGTGCTGTCCGGACGATTTGAATTCACACTCGATGGCGATACCGCAGTGCTTGCCGCCGGGGATTCGGTGTACGTAGCTCCGAACGCGGAGCATTCCCTCATCTGCCTGGAGAAGGGTGAGATACTTGATATCTATGCTCCTCAGATGGAGGAATACGAGTGATGGAAGAGGATTTCAGGGCCCTTGAGTTCGTGGATGGTGCCTTGCGCCTGATAGACCAGAGGAAGCTTCCGGCAGAGCTTGCATACTATACTGCACGCACCAGCAGCGATACAGCCTTCGCGATAAAGGACATGATCGTACGCGGCGCCCCTGCAATAGGAGGAGCCGCTGCATACGGGGTGTATCTGGCCCTTCAGGAATCAGGGGATGACAGGGCTCTCTTCCGCAGGAAGTGCAGCTTGATCCGCTCATCGCGCCCGACTGCGGTGAATCTGATGTGGGCAGTGGACAGGATGATGGCAGAAGCCGAGGCATGCAGCTACGTTCCCAGCAGAGTACTGGCTGAAGCTGATGCCATTGTCCGGGAAGATGCCGCGATGAACCATGCGCTATCCAGGATCGGACAGGCTGTCATACGGCAGGGCGATACCATACTCACCCACTGCAATGCAGGAGCCCTGGCTACATGCGGCTGGGGAACTGCGCTGGGAATCATAAAGGAAGCCCATTTCTCCGGCAAGGGGATTACCGTATATGCTGATGAGACAAGACCGCGGCTGCAGGGTGCACGCCTCACGGCCTGGGAGCTCATGAAAGCCGGCATCCCATCATGCCTCATCCCTGACAGCGCAGCAGCTGTCCTGATGCGGGACGGGAGGATCGATCTTGTCATCGTTGGCGCGGACAGGATAGCCGCGAACGGCGATACAGCGAACAAGCTCGGTACATTCATGCTTTCCGTGATAGCGCGGGAATACGGTATACCCTTCTATATCGCAGCCCCCACTTCCACCATTGATCCAGGCACGGCAAGCGGCAATGATATACCTATAGAGGAAAGGGATCCGGACGAAGTCAGAAGACCCGGAGGCATGCTCATGGCTCCGGAAGGCATGAAGGTATTCAACCCGTCATTCGATGTGACACCGCATCAGAATATCACGGCGATAATAACAGAAAGGGGAATAGCCTATCCGCCATTCGACAAGGCCATCGGGAAGCTCCTGAACGGAGGGATGCTGTGAAAGCCGCTGCGGATGCAGTGCTTGAGGTCTCCGCTGCTGCGGAAGCGGCGATGATCCCTGATTCCGTGCGCCTCACCGTCACGGCAGAAGCCTCAGAGGACTGGTCAGGGGATGCAGTGGCCAAGGTCTCTGTCCTCATCGCCAATGCCGTGGATATCCTCATGAAGGAGGATTCCGTCCTTCCCGGCGATATATCGATCTCAGGGATCCAGCTCTTCAGCGAGAAGGAGGATGATGGCAGGTGGACAGGGGAATCGCAGAAGGCAAGGCAGACGCTTACGGCGATCCTGCACGGCACGGACAAGGCCGGGATGGCATACACATCACTGTCGCGTCTGAGCGGCATAGCGATATCTTCACCTGTCCTGTTTGCCTCTGATCCGGAGCCTTTCCTTGACAAGGCAAGGAAGGAGGCTGTCAGCAAGGCGATGCACAGGGCAGAGGTACTGGCAGAAGCGGCAGGCGTGACGCTCAGGGGTATCAGGCATATCCAGGACAGGAGCGAGGAGAAGGCCGGCCTCATAGCCCGGGCAGAAGCAACGATCATCTTCGCAATCGGCTGACGGGAATCAGCCCAGCAGAACAGGATATGCAGGCGGGAGGCTTCTCCCTGCAAGAGAGATGCCGATCCTATCCCCGGCACGCAGGCTTCAGCAGAGAGGGCAGCATATCTGGCGCCCTCAATGGATACGCATGCCCAAAGAGCGGCGGATGCAA
>CALXYI010000020.1 GCA_944392935.1 uncultured Spirochaetaceae bacterium | reverse complement strand
AGGGACTGCTTGATGGGGCCATCGCGGCTTTCCGGGCTTCGGTTCCATCGCTGCTTGTCTCCTCTGACCAGGATGATATCCTCTCATTCCTCCTGGAATAGGAACCTTTCAAGGGCGGCGGCTATCCCGTCCTCGTTGTTCGAGAGCGTGACATAGTCTGCGGCAGCCTTGGCCTTCTCCGAGCCATTCGCCATCGCGATGCCGAATCCTGCTGCAGCTATCATCCCGGCATCGTTGTCCCAGTCCCCGAATGCCATGGTGGAGCACAGGGGGATGCCGAGATGATCCGCGACTATCGACAGCGCATCGCTCTTGTCTGTCCCGTATGGGAGTATCTCGAAGTTGTTGCTGCCGGAGCTTATCACAGTGGCCCTGTCCCCGACAGCAGGCCTGATCTCCTCCATCAGGCGGTCGAGCTTCGCCCTGTCATCATCCTTCACAAGGAGCTTGCAAGGCTTCTCTCCCGTCCTTCTCTCGACTTCCTCAGGATCCCTGACATCCATCCTGATCCCGGGGGCGCCGCAGATTCCGGTCTGCATATCGAACCATGCATCATCGCTGTTTATCGCGAACCGTGTCTCGCAGAATGCGATCAGCGATGCAACCTTTCCGTCAAGATATTCCGCGGCGATCCTGTAGGCATCCATATCGACACGCTGGGAGCGGAGGTATTCATCACCGTCCTTGATCAGCGCACCGTTGATGGCGGCATAGATGACAGGGAGGCCTAGCTGCTCCTGGGCCCTCTGCATGCCGGTGATGTATCGGCCGGAGATGAGCACTATCCTCACACCTCCTCTGTAGGCGCGCCGTATCGCTTCCCTGGTCCTTTCCGTGATGGCCAGGCTATCGCTGAAGAGTGTTCCGTCTATGTCGAGGAAGATGGCTCTGTATCGGTACATGACAGGAATATATCCTGAAGGGCATGGCTAGGGGAAGACTTGCCTTCCATGGCGCTATGTGCTAGCTATGAGGCAATGAGAGCAAGGATAGCCGTTCTGCTGATTGTCTCCATGCTCCTCGTCTCCTGCACGGAGGAGATGGTCTCCGATTCCCGCATTGCCATGGGAACGCTTGTTGCTGTCTCGATCCCCAGGAGCGAGGCGGACAGCATGGATGGCATCTTCAGCCTGGTATACTCGATAGACCATGCGATCTCGCGATACGATCCCGGATCATATATCTCCGCCATAAACAGATCGGCAGGCATCGCTCCAGTCACTGTCCCTGAGGATGTGTTCTCCCTGATATCCGATGCTGTCGATATGGCATATGCCACGGATGGTGTCTTCAATCCCGCGATCGGGCCGCTCTCCGAGCTGTGGGGCTTCGGGACTGAGAAGGCACGGCTTCCATCCCCCGAGGAGATCGAGGCAGTGCTGCCTCTTCTCGACTACACTCTCATCCAGCTCGATGGGAAGGCCCTGTCGGTCTATCTTCCCGTCCAGGGGATGTCCCTTGATCTCGGGGCTGTGGGCAAGGGCTATGCCTCGGATGCGATACACAGCTTCCTTGAGGAGAACGGGATAGATCATGCTGTCATCAATCTCGGAGGCAATGTGCTCGTCCGTGGCTCCCATCCCGATGGGCGTCCGTGGAAGGTATCAGTGCGCGATCCGGATCCCGAGAAGCCTTATATCGCAGCATTGGAGGCTGATGACGGCACTGTCATAACATCAGGAGGCTATCAGAGGTATTTCGAGGAGGATGGCATCGTATACCACCATATCCTCGACAGCTCCACAGGATATCCTGTAGAGACCGATGTGCGGTCCGCGACTGTCGTGAATCCTTCAGGCACGCTGGGGGATATGCTCTCTACCGTGCTCTTTGCCGAGAGGATGGAGAAGGGCATCCAGACTGCAGAGGGCTATGGTGTCGACTATATCCTCCTTCTGGAAGATGGATCCGTCATCTCCTCTCTGCCCTGATGGCAAGATAGCAGTCATGGAGGAATGAATCCACAGGCTCGAAGGATGTGCCATCTGAGAAGAACCCCGTGATCGCGAATCCTGTGCCGGTCAGCGTTCCCAGCACGCTCTCCAGAGTATGCGAGAATTCGATCGTGTCCCCCTTCGCGAGGCGCTTTCCAAGCTCCTTCGCCGACAGGCTCTTCACATCGGAGAAGGGGAGCGTGTACTTTATCCTCATCTTCCCCTTCGCAAGCATCCTGTCATCGAAGAGATAGAGCGCAGGGTTGGCTATCCCCATTATGAATGTCCCTCCGGGAACAAGGATCCTGTGCACTTCCCTGTACACCGCGCTTATATCGCTGACGAAGTTCAGCGAGACCGGGTTTATGACTGAGTCGAAGGATGATGAAGGGAATATCGAGAGATCCGTCATGCTGCCGAGATGGAGCTCTGCCTCCAGTCCATAGCGTTCAAGCGCCTCCTTGTCCCTCTCCAGCATCCTGCGGCTGGCATCGAGGCATTCGGTGCGGCATCCGAAGGCCGCGAGCAGGGGTGTCTGCTGCCCGCCTCCGCCTGCAAGGGAGAGCACATGCTTCCCCTTCAGCCCTCCTATCCATGAATGCGGTACGTTCTTCTCGACTGTCACCCTTATGCCGGGTGCTCCGTTCCGTGCTGAGGCTATCTCCTCCTCGCTGGCTATCCTTGCCCAGGCGCTGCCTGTTTCCACCTCATGGTCCCATGCCCTGCTGTTGGCTGCAGTTTCATCCATACCTATGAGGTTATACCTCATTTTCCCCCAGTCAAGTTGACGAGAAGGGTACAGCGCGGTATTTTTGCTTTGTGGCAGTAAAGAAGCGCAGGCTTACCCTTCCTCAGATCATGCTCGTGATCGCCGTGGCAGCAGTATCCATACTGGTGTTCTTCCTTCTTGCGCTCTGGACACGCGCATTGACGGCGGAAGAGGAGACGGAAAGGCTCCGCTCTGCACTGGAGAGCGTGCTTGAGACGGAAGGAGAGAAGGGACTGCTGATGATGGCTGGAGTGCCTGTTGATGCCATAAGCTATGGCGATGACCGCATCCCGCTCTTCTCCGGGGACAGGCCATCATGGGAGCTTACTGACGAGGAGCAGCGAGGCATAGCGATCTATGAGCGTACGCGCGGCAGCGTGGTGCGCATCGCCTCAGCATCCGAGCTTTCCGGCTCAGGTCAGGGTGCCGGGGTGATAATCTCACCGGATGGATACATAGTCACGAATCGCCATGTCGCCTCACCGGGAACGGAGTTCCTCATCTCGCTGTATGATGGAAGGGTGCTTGAGGCATCGCTCGTTGGTTCCGATGCGCTTTCCGATATCGCTGTGCTGAAGGCCGAAGGCGAGGGGCTCTCCGCGATATCCATAGGTACGGATGACGGGCTGATGATAGGGGAGACGGTGTATGCGATCGGGCATCCCTATGGCTATGGATGGTCGATGACAAAGGGCATCGTATCAGGGCTCGGACGCATGGTATTCACAGATACCGGAGGGATGCTTCCCTCCATGATACAGACAGATGCGATCATAAACCCAGGCAACAGCGGCGGGCCGCTCATCTCCTCCGATGGCCGCATGGCAGGCCTTGTCAGCTCGATATACTCCAAGTCCGGTTCAGCGGAAGGCATATCGTTCGCGATTCCCGCTTCCAGCGTCATGGATACGGCACGCGCGATAATCCAGACAGGATCGGTGCAGCGCGGCTGGCTCGATATGCTCTCAGTCGAGCTCAATGCCCAGATAGCCGAATACTCCTCGCTCCCGATCTCCGAGGGAATCCTCGTATCGCAGGTCGTTCCTGGCGGAGAGGCCGATAAAGGCGGTCTCAGAGGAGGGTCGGAGGCTGTGCAGTACGGGCAGAGCGTCATCTATCTCGGAGGCGATGTCATCACGGGTATGAATGGCCGCAGGATCAGGGGCTATGATGACTATTTCGCAGCCCTTTATGGCACGCATGAGGGCGATAAGGTCGATATCACGGTATTCAGGCGCGGATCGGAGACGGTGCTGGAGGGCGTGAAGCTCGTGGCACAGACAGAGGAGAATACGAGATGGCTGGTCAGGTAGAGCATGGCTACAGCATCGCAGGCGAGCCTTTCATAAACTTCCAGGCAGGATTCTCAAGGCCTTTCCATGTTGTTTCGGACTACGATCTCGCAGGTGATCAGGGGGAGGCTGTCGAGAAGCTCTATCAGGGATACCTCGCAGGAGACAGGGCGCAGACGCTGAAGGGCGTGACCGGTTCGGGAAAGACGTTCACGATGGCGAAGCTCATAGAGAGGATACAGAAGCCTACGCTGGTGCTTTCCCACAACAAGACGCTCTCAGCTCAGCTATACAGGGAATTCAGGTCATTCTTCCCCGATAATGCCGTCACGTATTTCGTCTCCACCTACGACTATTACCAGCCGGAGGCATATGTCCCTGGCAAGGATCTCTACATCGAGAAGGAAGTCGACATAAATGACGAGATAGACAGGCTGCGCCTCAATGCTTCGTTCTCGCTCATGGAGAGGCGCGATGTTATCGTCGTCGCCACTGTCAGCTGCATCTACGGACTGGGCAACCCGGTATCCCTCCGCGATATGCTCTTCACGTTCCGCATAGGCGATGACTTCAGCCAGAACAAGGTATTCGGGCAGCTCACGCGCATGCTCTATGACCGCAATGATGCGGTGCTTGTCCGGGGATCGTTCCGGCCTCGCGGCGAGACTGTGGAGATATACCCTGCATATCTCGAGGCTGCGTTCAGGATATACCTCGACTGGGATACCATCTCCGATATCGTGTGGTTCAACCCCGTCACAGGGGAGAGGATATCATCGGTGGATGTCGTCACGCTCTATCCTGCCAAGCAGTTCGTCATGCCGCAGGATCAGATAAACAGGGCAATAGACAGGATAAACGCTGAGAAGGAGGAGAGAGTCCAGTACTTCCTGTCCAACGGCAAGCCGGTGGAGGCTGAGAGGATAAAGAGCCGTGTCGAGTATGATCTCGAGATGCTCAGCGAGGTAGGGTACTGCTCAGGGATCGAGAACTACTCGAGACCTCTTTCCGGCCGTGCTCCGGGGGAGCGTCCGGCCGTGCTTCTTGATTATTTCCCCGATGATTTCGTCACCTTCATCGATGAGTCCCATGTGACGCTTCCGCAGATCGGTGCCATGTATGAGGGGGACAGGTCCCGCAAGCTCAATCTCGTCAACTACGGTTTCCGCCTTCCTTCCGCACTCGACAACAGACCGCTGAAATACGACGAATTCGATCATAAGGTAGGGCAGCGCATCTATGTATCCGCCACTCCTGGCGAGCGTGAGAGGAAGGAATCGGCGCAGATAGTCGAGCAGCTCATCCGTCCGACAGGATTGCTCGATCCCCGGATCGAGGTGCGGGCTACCGAAGGGCAGATGGAGGATCTCTATGGCGAGATAAGGAAGACCATAGAGAAGGATGAGAGGGTTCTTGTCACGACGCTTACCAAGAAGATGGCAGAGGATCTGACGGATTATCTTTCATCCCTCTCGCTCCGTGTGCGCTATCTGCATTCAGAGGTGGAGACCATCGAGCGTGTCGAGATACTGCGTGACCTCAGGCTCGGGAAGTTCGATGTGCTTGTCGGCATCAACCTCCTCAGGGAGGGGCTGGATCTTCCCGAGGTGTCGCTTGTCGCGATACTCGATGCGGATAAGATCGGCTTCCTGCGCTCCGCGACATCGCTCATACAGACGATCGGAAGGGCGGCCAGGAATGCCGATGGCCGCGTCATCATGTATGCTGACCGCATGAGCGAGGCGATGGCAGAGGCCATCGAGGAGACAGAGCACAGACGCAGCGTGCAGATGGCCTACAACGAGGCCCATGGCATAACCCCCAAGACTATAAAGAAGGCTGTTGAGGATATACTCGAGAGGGAGAAGAGCGATGATGAGGCAATCGCTGCGGAGGAGATAAGGATCGTAAGCTCGAACTACAACCTCCTTCTCGAGCGCGACAGGAAGAGGTATATCGCTGATCTGACACGCCAGATGACAGAGCTTGCGAAGAACCTCGAGTTCGAGAAGGCTGCGCTTCTGCGTGATGAGATACAGCGCATCAAGGACAGGAAGGACCTGGAATCCTGATCATAGCCGGAAAAGAAGCAGATCGAGAGGAGAGAGCGTCACCTGAGGCGTCGCCTCCCTCCACAGGCTTGCGGTCATCATGTCCTTGATCTGCCTGTATAGCCCGTAGAATGTCACAGAGCTTCCGGGAGGGGGAAGCACGGCCCGTTCCATTTCCATATCGTATCCGAGCGCGGAGGCTAGATAGAATGTGAATGCTCCGTAGCCATCCTGCCAGAGAAGCCCCTCAGCCCAGCAGTCGAACGAAGCCTGACATGAGGTGGCGGCG
>CALXYI010000019.1 GCA_944392935.1 uncultured Spirochaetaceae bacterium | reverse complement strand
TCTTTCTTCTTCTCCATCGATGGATGCTTGTCTCTTTTCAGATATCCCTCATGGATGATTCTTTCCCCAGGCGCAAGCTCATCTATCCATTCCATCAGCTTCTCCCGGCTCGGATATCCTAAGCTCCCGATCGTGTAGCTGATCTGCTTTCCGTGTCTAAGATAGAAATCGACGGCTTCCTGCTTTTCTTCTTGACTGTACCTGTTGCTACCTGCACATCTTTCATGGAGCTTTCCTGTCTCTTCGTATTCCTTAGCCCATTTGACAAGCATTTTGCGATCAGGATAACCAAGCTCCCTTATAACAGCTGATACTTTCCTGCCATACCTGAAATACATCTCTACTGCTTTAATTCTCTCTTCCAGTGCGTACATCTATTCATCTTTCCTTTATTTCTAGGTCCAAGTTTTTGTCCGCATCCCCTTTTCGGTATTCTCAGGCTATTACAAACACAGCAGGAGGCGGGCAAAGGCCAATCAGGTATACCATGACATCATCACGGGAAGGGAGCTCGTGGTCATGCAGGACGAGAACATCAGGGGATGGCACAAGGGGCTCTTCGGGAAGCAGGTGCAGAACTCAGCGCTCGGCACGCTGAAGAGGAAGCTTCTGGCCAATCCGAACGTCCTGGTGATTGACCGTTTCTTCCCTTCGACAAGGATGTGCCCGGTATGCGGGCATATCCATGAAGGTATCACGCTTTCAGATAGGATGTCCGCATGCCCTGCGTGCGGATATACCGAAGAGCGTGATAAGAAAGCTGCGAAAACGCTGCTTCTTGCAGGCGAGCATGAGGTAGTCTGCACGCTTCCGAGACGGAAGCGTACTCCGGTGGAGTGGATGTCAGACTTCGATACCTCGTATGAGGCATGGAAGCATTCCGCGTCGAAACCGGAAGCCCCATCTTCAAGCTTCAACTAAGATGGGGTGGTTCACTGGAATCTGCTTTCCAATACTCTTTATTACCGCATCATCCGTAATCCATCCCTGCTGGAAGAGACACTGAAGGCAGAGGATCTTACTGAAGGACTTGTAGTCATAGATGAGATCCAGCGTGCTCCACAGCTTCTGTATACAGTTCACCAGTTCATCGAGGATACCGATCTGGTATTTCTGATGACGGGATCCAGTGTACATAAGCTGAAGACAGGCGGAGTCAATCTTCTTGGAGGGCGTGCGCTTGAGAAGAAGCTGCATCCACTTTGCTATCCAGAGATCAAGGGCAGGGGGGATTACACCCTTGAACGCATATTCCGAACTGGGCTGCTGCCAGAGATGTATCTACATCCAGCAGAGGCTGATGAAGCTCTTGAGGCATATGAAGGCTTATATCTGGAGGCTGAGATCCAGCTTGAGAATGAAGTCAACGACCTGCCTGGATTCATAAACTTCCTGGAAAAGGCTGCGCTGTCAAATGGGCAGCAGATCAACTTTTCCGCATTTGCTTCTGATGTAGGTGTGAGCCGTCAGGCAATAAAGACCTGGTATAAGATCCTTCTTGACACGCTGATGGTGAAGGAGATCAAGCCATATGGGAAGACGAAGAAGAGGAAGGAAACCTCCTTCTCCCGTTTCTATTTCTTCGACGTGGGAATTGCAAGAAGCCTTGCTCATATGACAGTTCCGACAGAGACTATGACTGAATACGGTAATCTCTTCGAGACATATATCGCAATGGAGCTTGTTGCTTACATCGACTATTCAGGACTTCATAATACTGATTTGACCTACTATCGTACCAGCGATGGTAAGAGGGAGGTTGATTTCATCATCGGAGATGAGATTGCAGTTGAGGTGAAGAGTGCAAAATCTATTACTGACAGACATCTTGCGAATCTGAGGGAATTCAAAGGAGAAGGCATTTTCTCAAAGTATATCGTAGTATCAAGGGAAGAAAGCCCAAGGAGGCTTGGCGATGGTATTCTCATACTTCATGGAAGGATTTCCTTGAGAGACTCTGGAATGGCGATATCCTAACAAAACCCTGATCAGCTTTCTGCTTCAGGAGGATAGGGAAACCATCCCAGGACTATCCTTCCGGATCAGGCAGCCAGCGCCGCTGATTCCTTGTACGGAAATGCTTCGATGATGAGATCGATCCGCTTGCATGCAATGGAATCCAACCCCCGCCGTCAGGGTGAACAGGGCTGGCATGAAGGGCAGTATACGCTGCTCCTGCCTCCGACCGTGAGGCGCCGCAGGATCGTGCCGCATCGTGGACATGGCATTCCGTCCCTGCCATAGACTTCGAGGAATGGCGTATTCCGGTAATCCTTCCCCTTTCCTTCAAGATATTCCTCTGCTGTGATGGTATTCTTCCCGATGAAATAGGAAAGACGCTCTGGAATCACGGCTGCGAGACGTTCCCATCCTGCCTCTGTGAGCATTGCGGCAGGTTTTGCTGGATGGATTCCGGCAGAGAAGAGGATTTCATCAGAGTATATATTCCCTATACCTGCGATGATGCCCTGGTCCATCAGGCATTCCTTGATGGACCTCCGGCTTCTTCCGCAGCTCATGCTGAGATAAGAAGAGGTCAGCGCATTGTCGAAAGGCTCCGGTCCGAGCCTGTCCATTCCTGTGTATGGATCTGCCTCTTCACTGCATATCAGCCACAGCCTCCCGAAACGTCTTGTGTCCGAGAAGCGCAGCTCCATCCTGCCGGCAAGCTGCAGGAGGACATGCGTGTGCTTTTCCTCCGGATAGCCGGCAGGGGAGGCCAGGAGGCAGCCTCTCATCCTGAGGTGGATCACGATGCGGCTGCCGTTCGCAAGTCCTATGATCAGGAATTTCCCTCTCCGTGACATTGCGTCTATCGTCTGCCCCTTGATGCCGGCGGTGAATGCTTCAGGGGAAGGATGGGCTATCACGCCAGGATGCCTGAGCTGGACGTCATCTATGGAAAGCCCTTTCAGCTGTGGCTCCAGCACTCTCCTGATCGTCTCGGCTTCCGGAAGTTCAGGCATTGCTTCCCTTCCTTCCCGTTTTCCTCACTTCCTCATGGAAGAAGTAGTTCACGATAAGAGGCGGCGCCTCGAATGGCCGCCTTGATGTGTCGTCATTGCGGACATAGTCCAGCCCCCTGCCTGCGGCATATTCCCTCATCTTCCTGTCCTCTTCCTCCCAGTAAGCCCTGCTGCCATGGAGATAGATGTCCTCGTACAGCGGAATGAGATCCGGGTGCTTTCCCCTGATATACTCCATCACCGCAGCCCTGCAGCTCCCATCCCTGAGATTCAGGTTCTCAAGCCATATTAGATTGCAGTGGTTCCGCACCCTCTCCATGATTGATTCCGCATCGGTTATCCCGGGGAAGATAGGGGAGATGAAGCATGTGGTGCGTATACCGGCATCGTGCAGCGTCTCCATTGCCTTCAGCCTCCGCTCGATCGTGGCTGCATTGTCCATGTCCTGCCTGAAATCCTCATCGAGCGTATTGATGGAGAAGCCTACGCGGGCATCCGGATACGACTGTATGAGATCGAGATCACGGAGCACGAGATCCGATTTCGTCTGGATGCTGAGCCTGATGCCGCTTCCCTTCAGCTCCTCGAGAAGCGCACGCGTACGGCGGAACCTCCTTTCCTCCGGAAGGTATGGATCCGTCACGGAACCGAGGAATATCCCCTTGCCCTCGTATCGCCCCGGGCTGCGTACAGGCTCCCATTGCTTCACATCGAGGAATGCACCCCAGGGTTCATGGTGATCGGTGAACCGCTTCATGAAGCGGGCATAGCAGTATATGCATCCATGTGTGCATCCGACATATGGATTGGCTGCGTAATCCCCGACAGGGAGATTCGTCCTCGTGATCACGTTCCTTGTCCCTATCATCCTGATCACCGGATCCTGCACTGTGCTCTCCTCTCTCATGGCGGCGCTCCCTCCACTATGGTTTCCATAGTGCGTACCTTATCCGGCTGTCAAGCGGATTGTTGACTTCAGAATGCTCTCTTATATATCATATCCAACTGTGCTCCGGCACTTTATGGTAATCGGCATGGACCGATGAGAGTATAAGGAGAAAAGAAGATGAGCAATGAGAAGAAGGTGCTCAGCGCCAGGCTCAGGACAGCTGACTTCGGTTCAGCTGGATCAAGGAGGCTTCTCAGGAACGGTGAGGTTCCTGCAGTGGTCTATGGAAAGTCGGAACCGCTTCATGTGATCGTGAATGCGCATGAGTTCGAGATGAAGAAGTCCGGATTCAGCGAGTCAACGCTTATCACGCTCAGCGTTGAAGGCGATGGTGATCACATGGTATTCGTGAAGACATATCAGGAGGATCTCCTCCGCCGCTGCGTCCACCACATCGATTTCTTCGAGATCACAGCAGGCCATGCAGTCCGCACGCATGTACGTGTCGAGCTCGACGGGACTCCTGTCGGCTGCAAGGTGGGCGGCGTGCTTGACCAGGTCATACACGAGCTTGAGATCGAGTGTCTCCCGAAGGACCTTCCCGAGGTCATCAAGGCAGATGTCTCCGCTCTTGATATCAATGAGGCCCTCCGCATCGACCAGCTTTCGATTCCTGCAGGGATCAAGGTCCTTGAGGATCCTGAGGCAACAGTCGCTTCCGTCAAGATGGTCAAGGAGGAAGCTCCTGCCGAGACTGATGAGGCAGCTGCGGATGCAGCAGCTCCTGCAGCGGATGCAGCACAGGCAGCAGAGACGAAGTAATGACTGTATTCGGTCTTGGGAATCCCGGGGCCAGATACAGGGGAACGCGGCATAATGCCGGGTTCGAGACAGTCGAGAGGATAGCAGCGCGGATGGGCGTGAGGCTCAGGAAGCGCTGCTTCCGTCTTTATAGGAGGGCTGTCTCCGGTTCCGTTGTGCTGGTCGAGCCGCTGACATACATGAACAAGTCAGGGGATATCGCCAGGGAATGCATTCCTGAAGGCGATAGCGTGATAGTGATAGTCGATCAGATGGATCTCCCTCCCGGCAGGATAAGGATACGCCGCGGCGGATCCTCTGCCGGGCATAATGGGCTGAAGTCGATGATCGGTGCGATAGGGAATGATTTCATCAGGGTGTATATCGGGACAGGAAGGCCTGCTGAGGGCCTTTCAGTCTCCGATCATGTGCTTTCCCGCTTCAACAGCGCCGACAGGGCTCTTGTCGATGAAGCTGAGGCGAAGGCTGCCGAGGCCGTGCTGAGGATATGCGGAGGGGAGAGGATTGAGAGCGTCATCCAGTGGGCCAATTCCTGACATCCCCATTCCTCCCGGGCGTCTCCTGCTTGCTTTCTCAGGAGGTTCGGATTCCCTGTTCCTGATGGCTCTCCTCTCCGGATGCGCACGTGACCGTACAGAGGCTGTATATGTTGATCATGCCATAAGGCCGAGAGGGGAGCTTGAACGGGAGATATCGCTGAACAGGCAGAATGCCCGGCGTCTCGGCATCCCTCTGCGGATAGTTTCCCTGGGGGATGGAAGGGTGGAGCTGCTTTCAAGGGAGAAGGGCATAGGGACTGAAGCTGCGGCAAGGTCCCTCAGGTATTCCCTGCTCAGGGCGATAGCCGCCAGAGAGGGCTTTGATCATATACTCACCGCGCATCACAGGGAGGATCAGGTCGAGACAGTGCTGATGCGGATCATCCAGGGTTCCCCGTTCCATACGTATCAGGGGATACTGAGGGAGGATGGCCCCGTGTTCCGCCCGCTCCTGACGGTCCCAAAATCCTGCATCCTCTCCTATCTCTCGTCATCAGGGCTTTCCTGGTCCGAGGATTCCACGAATGATGATACTGATTATCTCCGCAACCGCATAAGGCATTCCCTGATGCCTTTTGTCACTGAAACGGAACGTGCACTGATATCATCGATTGCTGCCTCGATAGCCGCAGTAAGGCGTCGTTTTCCGCAGATTCCTGTCGTATCAGGCTATTATTCCTCGATTCCAAGGGAGGCTTTCCTCTCCGCTCTCCCTATGCAGAGGGAAGAGGCGCTGTACAGGGCATTCCTTTCCGCAGGCTCCGATGCGCGCATTCCCCGCGCATTCATAGATGAGGTCCTCCGGTGCGCGGAGCGTGGCAGCGGACGGCTGGAGAGGGGGGATTCCTTCCTGTATTTCTCCCGGCACGATATAAGGATATTCCCCCGGCTTGATGATTTCGTGCTCCCTTTCCCATGCAGCAGCCTGCCTGGCGGCCTGAAGCTGATCCGCGTGGCTGAGGATGAGCGCACGCTCGTGCTGGATGGATCGCTTCTGCAGATGCCCGCAGTGCTCCGGACGGCACGGGAGGGTGACAGGATCGAGCTCAGGGATGGTGAGAGGAAGCTCTCCGAGATGATGAAGGATATGCGTATCCCTTATGCCATAGTCCTGGAGGACAGGGCTGGGATCGCTGCGTTCCTCTCACGTTTCGCAGGGGGGAACGACAGGCTGTCAAGGCGCTTCCTGGACCCGTCCAGGAAAGGCTCTGCCCTTGCTATTAGGAAGGAATAAAGATATATTCAGGAAATGAATCCTATGGACGATGAAGATATCAGGAAATCCGACGGAGAGCCGTCGGAAACGCCTTCTCCGGAAGAGCCTGGAAAGGATGGCGGGAAGCCGGACGGAGGCAGGAAAAGCGAAGATAAGCAGAAGAAGAACATATATGACCAGTACAGGTACTGGGGAAACGATGGCAAGAGCCCGAAGGGAAGCCCTGGACGCAACAGGATCGCCCTGATAGCGCTCATACTCGTCATAGTCTCATTCGCCTATATATTCCTCATGGATACTGGCGAGGCGGTGCGTACGGAGACCTCGTACAGCAGGTTCATCGATCTTGTCGAGAACGATGCGGTCTCGAGCGTGACGATAGTGGAGGACAGGGTGGTGAACTATACCCTGATCTCCGGCGAGGAGGGGACGTGCAGGATACCGTATCATGACAGCACTCTCCTCGGGATGCTGAGAAGCCATTCGATAGATGTCTCAGGGGCAGTGCAGCCGACACCTCTGTGGTATATCATCATACAGCTGCTGCCGTGGGTGATCTTCATAGTCATGATCGTGATGATCATGCGCCAGACAGGAGCTGCTGGCGGCAACAGGATGATGTCGAGCTTCGGCAAGAGCCATGCCCAGCTCTACGGCAAGAATGACAAGAAGGTCACGTTCGCCGATGTCGCAGGCCAGAAGGAAGCGAAGAACGAGCTGCAGGAGGTCGTGGACTTCCTCAAGCATCCAGACCGCTTCGTGAAGATAGGTGCGCGCATTCCGCGCGGTGTGCTGCTTGTCGGTCCTCCGGGAACCGGAAAGACGCTTCTTGCGCGCGCTGTCGCAGGAGAGGCTGGAGTAGCATTCCTGCATACGTCGGGCTCAGATTTCGTGGAGATGTTCGTCGGCATGGGCGCTGCCCGCGTCCGCGATCTCTTCTCCGAGGCACGCAAGAACGCACCTTGCATCATCTTCATCGATGAGCTCGATGCGGTGGGACGTGCACGCGGTGCCGGTCTCGGAGGCGGGCATGATGAGCGTGAGCAGACACTGAACCAGATGCTTGTCGAGATGGATGGATTCTCCTCCGATCCCGGTGTCATCGTCATGGCTGCAACCAACCGCCCTGACGTTCTCGATCCGGCGCTCCTGAGGCCGGGACGCTTCGACAGGCAGGTCGTCGTATCGCTTCCTGATGTGCAGGAGAGGCTCGATATCCTCCGCATACATACCAGGAAGGTGAAGATGGAGGCCGATGTCGATCTGCAGCGCATAGCACGGGCGACTCCGGGTTCATCAGGTGCCGATCTTGCCAATCTCGTCAATGAGGCTGCGCTCTTCGCGGCCAGGGCCGACAGGACCACTGTCGGAATGGAGGACTTCGAGCGTGCAAGGGACAAGATACTGCTTGGAGTCGCCAGGGAGTCCGTATACATGACTCCGGAGGAGAAGAAGGCTACCGCATACCATGAGGCCGGGCATACGCTCCTCCATTACTATCTGAAGTACACCGATCCGCTGCACAAGGTCACGATCATCCCGCATGGACGTGCCCTCGGGCTCACGATGAGCCTTCCCGAGAAGGACACCTATACCAAGAACCGTTCCTATCTTGAGGACAGGATAAAGATCTGCATGGGCGGCTATGTCGCCGAGGATATAGTCTACGGGGAGACTACAACCGGCACATCGAACGATATAAAGCAGGCAACGGAGATGGCAAGGCGCATGGTTACGGAGTGGGGCATGTCGGACCTTGGCTTCATATCGCTTGCGAATGATGATGAGCCGCTGTTCCTCGGGCGTGAGATCACGCAGCATAAGGATTACTCAGAGGAGACCGCTCGCCGCATAGACCAGGAGGTAGGGAAGATACTCTCCAGATGCATGGATGAGACGAGGAATATCCTGACGGTGCACCGCGACCAGCTTGATGCCCTCACCGATGCCCTTGTCGAGAAGGAGACCCTCGATGACAAGGACATCAGGGAGATGTTCGGATTCCCGCCTCAGCCGCATGTTACCGATCTTGTATGACCGACACTAAGCATAAACGCAATTTCTGCATAATCGCCCATATCGATCATGGGAAATCAACACTGGCGGACCGCTTCATAGAGCGGGCCCGCCTTGTCACGTCCAGAGGTCCGCAGCAGACGCAGATCCTGGACAATATGGATATCGAGAGGGAGCGCGGCATCACCATCAAGAGCCAGGCCGTCACGATTCCCTATAAGGCTGCAGACGGGGAGGAGTATGAGCTCAATCTCGTTGATACCCCGGGACATGTGGACTTCACGTATGAGGTCTCCCGCGCGATCTCCTCATGCGAGGGAGCGCTGCTGCTCATAGATGCCTCCCAGGGAGTTGAGGCCCAGACGCTTGCGAACATGTACCTTGCCATGGAGCACAATCTCGAGATCATCCCAGTGATAAACAAGATAGATCTGCCTTCTGCCGATATCCCGTCATGCCTGCACCAGATAGATCATGATCTCGGGCTGGATCCGGATGCCGCATGCTTCGTCTCAGCGAAGACGGGAGAGGGCGTTGATACGCTTTATGAGGCCATAGTCAATCTCATCCCGCCACCGTCAGGAAGCCCCTCCGATCCGCTGAAGGCGCTTATATTCGATTCCCACTATGATCCATACCGCGGCGTCATAGTCCATTGCCGGCTCTTCTCCGGTACGATCCATCCGGGGGACCAGATAAGGTTCATGCATTCCGGTGCCGAGTACAGGGTCGAGGATACGGGTATCTTCCAGCTGCAGCTTGCCTCGAAGGCGGAGCTCAGCGCAGGGGACGTCGGTTATTTCATCGCCGGGATAAAGACCATCTCCGATATCCGCGTAGGCGATACCGTCACGCGCGTGGATAATCCTGCAGATGAGCCCATGGCGGGATTCAAGGAAGTCAAGCCGGTGGTCTTCTCGTCGATCTACCCTGTGGACAGCAATGACTATGAGGAGCTCCAGGAGGCGATAGAGCGCCTCAAGCTCAATGACGCCTCGCTTGTGTATGAGAAGGACAGCTCGGCAGCCCTCGGCTTCGGATTCCGCTGCGGCTTCCTGGGGATGCTCCATCTGGAGGTCGTGCAGGAGAGGATCGAGAGGGAATTCGATCTCTCGATTGTCTTCACATCCCCTTCTGTACGCTATATCGTGCATCTCCGCAACGGGGAGACCGTGGAGATAGACAACCCGCTGGAATATCCTGACGTCACGAGAATCGAAAGCGCGGAGGAGCCATACATAAGCGCTGATATAATCACGCCGACGCAGTACGTAGGCCCGATAATCAGCCTCTGCCTTGAGAAGCGTGGTGTGCAGACCGGCATGAACTACCTTGATGAGAAGCGTGTCGAGCTGATATACGAGATGCCGCTTTCCGAGGTCCTGTTCGATTTCTACGACCGGCTGAAGTCGATCTCCCGAGGCTATGCCTCCTTCGATTACAGCGTCATAGGCTACAGGCCTACGGAGCTTGTCCGCATGGATATCCTCGTGAACGGCGAGAATGTCGATGCCCTTTCCCAGCTTGTTTTCAAGGGCAACGCGCAGTCACGCGGACGCGTTGTATGCGAGAGGCTGAAGAAGGAGCTGCCGCGGCAGCAGTTCAAGATAGCCATACAGGCGGCGATCGGAGGGCAGATAATCTCCCGTGAGACTGTCTCGGCCTTCCGCAAGGATGTCACCGCGAAGTGCTATGGCGGTGATATCTCCCGTAAGCGCAAGCTCCTGGAGAAGCAGAAGGAAGGCAAGAAGCGCATGAAGATGGTTGGCAATGTGGAGATACCGCAGAGCGCTTTCCTTGCTGTCCTTAAGACCGACGAGGACGAGTAGGAGGGTGGTATGGATGTGCATCTCATAGGCGTTACCGGTGGATCCGGTTCCGGGAAGAGCACTGTCGTCAGGAGGATAAAGGAGGCGAACTCCGAGTCCGTGCTGATATCGCAGGACAGCTACTATAAGAGCGCTCCATTCATAAACAACAGCAATATCACATCCTACAATTTCGATCATCCGGATGCCTTCGATATGGATCTGATGCTCTCCAATCTCAAGGACCTCAAGGCAGGCCGTCCGTGCATGATGCCCCAGTATGATTTCGTGCACCACTGCCGCCGCGAGGAGATGGTCCGTGTGGAGCCAAGGCCCCTGATCATAATCGATGGCCTCATGATCCTGTATGACCGCAGGATCCGTGACATCCTGGATCTGAAGCTCTATGTGGATACTCCTGCGGATATACGCTTCATACGGAGGCTCCAGCGGGATATAGCGGAAAGGGGACGCACTGTCGAGAGTGTCATAAAGCAGTACACCGAGGTCGTGCGCCCGGGCCATTACAGCTTCATCGAGCCCATGAAGGAGTATGCTGATCTCATAATCCCCGAAGGCGGCTACAATGAGGGGGCAATGCAGGTGCTGTTCTCATTCGTCCGGGATATCTGCAGCTAATCCCTTGGGCGGCGGTATGCTGTCCAGTCTGACTTTATCCTCTTCCATGACCATTCATCAGGCACCGGATCGGGGCCTCCGAGGAAGCTCGGGCGGCATCTGAGGAGCCTTGCCGTTCCCATGATGGTTCCTTTTATGATCCCGAATCTCATCACTGCCTGCATCATGTAGACCGAGCATGATGGCGTATAGCGGCAGCAGGGCCCGGTGAACGGGCTTATGAGCGCTTTGTAGAGGTATACGGGTATGAGATAGATCTGTCGCAGCAGCTTCATCACAACGACGAAGATACATATACTCAGGCAATAGTTCAATAGGCGGAAAGCAAAAGGAGGCATTGCTGCCTCCCCCGTTTGATGAAAGGAATAAGATATCCTTACTCGACCTCGTCCTCGAATGTCTCGATATCGCCTGCATCCTCGAGACCAGCGGAGAAATCCTCTGCCTCCGAAAGCTCTGTCGAATCGAGAGTCCCGAAATCCTCGAAACCCTCGAGATCGCCAAGCGATGTATCGAGTTCCTCGAGAGCTGAGGCAATGGCCTGATCGATAGCTGCCTGATCCGTGCTGAGTTTATCGTAAAGATCCTGAAGCTCCTTGTTATGGTTCTCTACAAGAGTGAACCTTGCCTGAAGTTCCCTGTTCTCACTGCGGAGGCGGTTGATGAGTCCAACAGCCTTCTGCACCCTCATCAGCAGTAATCTGCTGCTTTCGATCGTGGTCATATAACCTCCTTAGGCGAGTGCTTTCTTCACCTCTGCCACGAGAGCTGCGAATGCAGCCTTGTCCTCGATTGCCATGTTGGAAAGAGCCTTCCTGTTCAGATCGATCTTGGCAAGCTTGAGACCATGCATGAACTGCGAGTAGTTGAGGTTCTCTGCCTGAACTGCTGCGCTGATCCTTGCGATCCAGAGCTTCCTGAAATCCCTCTTGCGCTCCTTCCTGCCACGGTATGCATACTGGCCAGCCTTTGCGACTGCGTCCTTTGCAACACGATGGTTGGTGCTTCTTCTTCCCCAATAGCCCTTAGCCTGGTTGAGGATCTTCTTCCTTCTGTCCGCACGCCTTGTTCCGTCTACTGCTCTTGGCATCTCACACGCTCCTTTCAGTTAGCATAAGGGAGCATTGACTTTGCTCTCTTCGTCTCGGTCTTGGAAAGAACACCCGCCTTGCGGAGGTCCATCTTCCTCTTGGAGCTCTTCTTCGTGAGAATATGGCGAAGACCCATCTTCTTGTAGATGACCTTGCCAGATCCAGTGACCTTGTAGCGCTTGGACGCTGACTTTCTTGTTTTCATCTTAGGCATTTTCCTACCTACCTCTCTTCTGCGCGCCGCAGGGAACAAGAACCCCTGAAGCTGCGTTATATAATCTCCATACGGAGCTTATTTCATTTTGCCTTCGAAGGGGAGACCGTCATGCTCATCATCTTCCCTTCCATCAGAGCGCCTTTATCAAGATTATACAGGACACCCATCTCCGTCAGGGCATCGAGTATCTTGTCCAGCACGACCTTCCCGAGCTCCGGATGGGCAAGCTCGCGCCCGCGGAAGCGGATCGAGACCTTTACCTTGTTTCCCTGCTGGAGGAACTCCGCTATGGCCTTGCTTTTCGTCTCCAGATCATGCCTCTCGATCTTAGGCTGCATCCTGATCTCCTTGATCTTGACGACAGTCTGGTTCTTCTTGGCCTCCCTGGACTTCTTCTCCATCTCGTAGCGGTATCTGCCGAAGTCGAGTATCTTGCATACAGGGGGATTGGCATTCGGAGAGACCTCCACGAGATCCATTCCGGCTTCCTCTGCCAATCGGCACGCCTCAGGGACGCTCATCGTTCCCCTCTGGACTCCGTTCTCATCGATAAGAAGCACCTGATGCGCCCTTATCTGTCGATTGATTCTAAGCTCCCTGGTAGCCAATTAAACTCCTTGCAGTGCAGATATCTGAACTTCTTAGATAAAGAAATAGGCGTGGCAAAGCCACACCCGCTATATATATCACATTCGGATGCATTCTGTCAAAGTATCCGAAGAGGCAGAAGGGCAGGCCGTGCCTGCCCTCAGATGATTCAGTCAAGAGCATGTCCTGCGCAGCCAAGAACATCGACGTTCTTGTGCATGTACATCTTCTTGAGCTCTTCCCTTGCCGGGCCGAGGTACTTCCTCGGATCGAACTCTGCCGGCTTCTCCGCAAGGACCTTCCTTACCATGGCTGTCATTGCAAGGCGTCCATCGGAATCGATGTTGATCTTGCAGACTGCGGACTTCGAAGCCTGCCTGAGCTGATCCTCAGGGATGCCTACGCTGTCAGCGAGCTTTCCGCCGTACTCGTTGATGATCTTCACGTACTCCTGAGGTACGGAGGATGATCCGTGGAGAACGATCGGGAATCCAGGAAGCTGCTTCTCGATCTCTGCAAGGATGTCGAACCTTAGCGGAGGCGGAACAAGGACGCCATCGGCATTCCTTGTGCACTGGTCCGGAGTGAACTTATATGCGCCATGGCTTGTTCCGATGGAGATTGCAAGGGAATCAACGCCTGTGCGTGTCGCGAAGTCAACGACTTCCTCAGGACGTGTGTAATGGGACTGGGCTGCGGAAACCTCATCCTCGATGCCTGCAAGCACTCCGAGCTCGCCTTCGACTGTCACATCGAACTGATGGGCATACTCGACGACCTGCTTCGTTACAGCGATGTTCTCCTCATACGGAAGGTGGGATCCGTCGATCATGACGGAAGAGAATCCGTTGTCGATGCACTCCTTGCATGTCTTGAAGGAATCGCCATGGTCAAGGTGAAGGACGATTGGGATATCGCAGCCAAGCTCATGAGCATACTCGACACCGCCCCTGGCCATGTTGCGGAGGATGTTCATGTTTGCATAGTCCCTAGCGCCTCTGGAGACCTGGAGGATGACAGGTGCCTTTGTCTCTACGCATGCAGAGAGGATAGCCTGCATCTGCTCCATATTATTGAAGTTGAAGGCTCCGACGGCATACTGTCCCTTCATTGCCTTTGCGAACATGTCACGTGTGTTGACAAGTCCGATTTCCTTATAGCTGATCATAGATCGCCTCCTTAATCACTACTATGTGATTAGACTATCCCATAGGGCATGATGCGGTCAACACAAAGCAGCGCACAGCTGCCAGCGGCTTTCCCTTTCTTTCGGAAAAGGGGGGTACTTCTCAGAAAAGTAGACAAAAGGAAACAAGGGTACATAGATTAAAAATCTCCTATGATTGTTGATACAAAAGCGACAGGAGTCAAACCCCCTAGAGCCGTGTGAGGACGGGAATTGTTG
>CALXYI010000018.1 GCA_944392935.1 uncultured Spirochaetaceae bacterium | reverse complement strand
AGTCACGTGCTCTGGCCAGCTGAGCTAAGGCGGCATTGCCTAACCTACGGTACTGTAGGGCATCTGCGGCATGCAGGTCAAGTACCATCGCTGAAGAAATCGCACACTCCGCGGTGAAGCTATCCTTCTTTCCCCGTTGTAATATCGCCGGACCGGGGCTATGATGGCTTTCAGGGATACCGGGAGGCGGGAATGGGAGGCAGAAGCATCCACAGGATGGATATGCTCAGCGGAGGCATAGCATCCAAGCTCATGATGTTCGCGCTTCCGCTTGCGGCAAGCAGCATACTCCAGCAGCTCTTCAATTCCGTCGATGTCGCCGTTGTCGGGCATTTCGCGAGGAATCCTGCGGAGGCGACGGCCGCCGTAGGCTGCAATGGACCTGTCATAAACCTCATCATCAATCTCTTCATAGGCATCTCCGTAGGCGCCAATGTCGTCATCTCGAACCATATAGGCGCAGGGAGGCGGGAGGAGGCCGGCAGGGCAGTGCATAGCGCTATGGCAATCGCCCTCATAAGCGGTGTGCTGCTCATATTCGCAGGGCTTGCCATCTCCGCTCCCATACTCACGATCATGAATACGCCTGAGAGCGTCAGGGGCTATGCGGTGGAGTACCTGAGGATATATTCCCTTGGGATGCCATTCGTGATGGTGTACAACTTCGGCTCTGCGATCCTTAGGAGCATCGGCGATACGAGGCGTCCGCTCATCTGCCTTGTGATATCAGGGATCCTCAATGCCTGCCTTAACCTCTTCCTTGTGGTCGTCTTCCATCTCGATGTCGCAGGCGTGGCAATCGCCACGGTCATATCGAATGCGGTCAGCTCAGCGATGGTATGGGTATTCCTGATGAAGGAGAGGGGAGAGGTCCATCTCGATCCCCGCAGGCTCGCTGTGTCGATTCAGGATCTGTCGAGGATACTGAAGGTCGGGGTGCCTGCCGGCCTGCAGAGCATGGTCTTCTCTTTCTCGAATGTCATAATCCAGTCGGTGCTGAATGGCTTCGGCACGGCTGCCGTCGCAGGTTCCGCCGTGGCTCTCAACTACGAGAACTTCTCATATTTCATAATCTCGGCATTCACGCAGGCAGCCGTCACGTTCACAAGCCAGAACTTCGGAGCAGGCCAGTATGCCAGATGCCGCCGCATATTCCGGCTGTGCATGGCAATGAGCATGGTGCTTACGGCCTGCATGAGCTGGACGTTCATACTCGGCCGCGGCTTCTTCGCCTCCCTGTTCACCTCCGATCCAGAGGTGCTGCGGTATGCGGCTTCGAGGATGGTCATGGTTCTTTCCCTGAACTTCCTTTCCTCGACATATGAGGTGGGAGGGGCTTCGCTGAGAGGGATAGGGTATTCGATGACACCTGCGGTGCTTACGGTCTTCGGGACGTGCGTGTTCCGTCTCTTCTGGGCATATGCGGTCTGCCGCATCTTCCCTGATTTCGAGGTTCTCCTCTCTGTGTATCCGATATCATGGGTCATAACCGGCTCTGCGGTGCTGTGTGCATACTTCATCCTCAGGAGGAAGGCATTCCGCCAGGGATGAGCGGAGAAAGGAGAAGCGGAGAACCAAGCAAACCTCCGCGTCCTTGGCTCTCCGCTCCAATGCATGACAGATCAGGGTGCAGTGGGTCGTTTCCCTGATGTAATCTACATGATAACCCAAATTCTTGGTAAAGCAACATAAAACAGCATCGGAGTGCCCGATGCTGCATGCTGACTGCTGGATCAGGCCTTCCTGGCCTTCACAAGCTCCTTTCCGGAAGTGATCACTATCGTAGCGCCGAGAACCATCAGCAGGATCGCGACTATAAGCTGCAGGCCTTCGATCATGAATGTGCCCGTTCCTGCGGAGAAAGCGCTGACAAGGGCTATGAATCTCTGGACGAGCGCCGAGAATGTCACGATTATCATGATCACGAACGGCGGAACGAGTGTCCGCATCTCCCTTCCGGTCACCTTGAGGAATACGCAGAGCGTGATGAGCACAAGCGCGCTCAGGAGCTGGTTCGCGCTTCCGAAGAGCGGCCAGATGTTGGAGTAGCCTACCTGGGTGAGTATGTATCCGAAGACAAGCGTTATGAGGGTGGAGAAGTATGTATTGCAGAGCACCTTCCTCCACAGCGGGGCATTGGCCATGTCATCCACGCTGAAGAGCTCCTGGAATGACATGCGTCCGATGCGTGCCACTGAATCGAGCGTGGTGAACGCGAGGGCGGATACGCACATCGTCATGAAGCTCTGCGCGACATAGACAGGAATCCCGAACATCTCGAGGAAGCCTGCGACTCCCGCTGAGAATATCTGGAAAGGAGTGCCCGCAGCTGGCGTGCCGTCCATTCCTGCCGCAGCGCCGGCAACGCAGAGCGCGATGACCGCCAGAAGGCTCTCAAGCACCATGGCACCGTATCCTACCTTGAGCATATCTTTCTCGTTCGCAACCGTCTTCGATGATGTTCCGGAGGATACGAGGCTGTGGAATCCCGATACGGCACCGCATGCGACCGTGACGAAGAGGATCGGGAAGAGCGTGCCGAGCTGCGGATTGTCGAATCCTGTGAAGGGGACGAGATTCATCGTCGGATGGGCGAAGAGGAGCCCTAGGGCCGCACCTGCGATCATGCCGATGAACATGAATGTCGACATGTAGTCCCTGGGCTGCATCAGGAGCCACATCGGGAGCACTGCCGCAACGAATATGAAGCCGAAGGCGAAGAGCACCCATGCCTCCTTGCCCCACAGGATCGGCATATTCATGCCGCAGATGAATGAGAGGATGGTGAATGCAAGGCCGAGCACCGCTTCCTTCCATCCCGTGAGCTTCGCCTTATGCTGTATGAGCCCTACGACGACTGCGAAGATGATGAAGAATATGGAGATGCTTCCTGCGGCTCCGTTGACGCGTGCATTCTCCACAAGCGTGCGCTCTCCATCTGCCACGGCATATGCATTGAACGTGCCTGCAACCATGTCTGCAAACGCAGCGAGGACGATGAGGCAGAAGAGCCAGCAGAAGCCCAGGAACAGCTTGCGTCCGGTCTTCCCTATGTACTTCTCGATGAGAAGCCCCATTGACTTGCCGTCGTTCTTCACGCTTGCATACAGCGCTCCGAAGTCCGTCACGGCACCGAAGAAGATTCCGCCGATGACGATCCAGAGGAATACGGGGACCCAGCCGAAGACAGCTGCCTGTATAGCACCTGTCACCGGACCTGCCCCGGCTATCGATGAGAACTGATGGGCGAATACCGTCCATCCATCCGTGGGCACATAATCCTGCCCGTCGTTATGGATCACCGCAGGGGTCTTGGCCTTCGGGTCGATCCCCCACTTCCTTGCCAGCCAGCGCCCGTAGAGCGAATATGCGGCCACAAGGCACACCGCTGCAATGAGAACAATTGCTAAAGTATTCATGCCTTCAGACTCTACCGCTTTGTTTTTCTTTGATAAAGCATTCAGAGGGCACGAATTGAAAGAAAAATATATTTTTTATCGCGATAGAAGGGATGCCCCTGGGCCGAATCAGGGGCATCTGCGGGGCAGTCAGAATTCGATGGAGCCGAGCGCTATCAGATTGCCCGATGTCCTGTCGAATAGCATGATCCTCTCGCGTGCTATCCGCATCCTTATCCTTGTCCCTATCCTGAAATGCAGGTTGCCGAAGATCACGGATGTCAGCAGGAAGTCCCCGATCCTTACCTTTATCGTGGATTCCATTCCCGTGGGCATCGCTCCGTAGATCTCGCCCTCGAGAGGCCCTGCCTCATCGATCTCTATCAGCTCAGGCCTGACACCGATGACGAAATCCCTGTCCGTCACGGCCTTCGCTCCGGAGAGCGAATCATCGATCTCCGCGGCACGCTGGATATGGTATCTGAAGATCTCATCCTTGTTGCTCTTCTCGACGTATCCTTTCTCCTGGAGCTTTGCCTTCATCTCCTCTTCCTTCCGCAGCTTCGCGGCATTGCGTTCGGAGAACCATTCCCTGAGGCTGATGGGCTCGGCGGGGATGAATGAGGCCTTCATCCCATCCAGGAGCGTAAGGCTCACCTTTCCGTCCTCTCCCTGCTCGCCTTCGGCTTCGATGAAGTTGATCGAGGGATTGCCGACGAAATCGGCAGCGAAGATATTCGCCGGCCTGTTGTATACCTCGAGCGGAGCCGCGTACTGCTGGAGCACGGCATTCGACATCAGGCAGATATCCGTGGCAAGCGTCATTGCCTCCATCTGGTCATGCGTGACGTACACGAATGTGCTTCCCGTCTCCACATGCAGTCTCTGGAGCTCGTATCTCATCTCTAGCCGGAGCTTCGCATCGAGGTTGGAGAGGGGCTCATCCATGAAAAGGACTTCAGGTTCCGGTGCAAGCGTCCTTGCGATCGCGACCCTCTGCTGCTGGCCGCCCGAGAGCTCTGCGGGGTAGCGGTCCATGAACATCCCGATCTTGACGAGCTTCGATACCCTGCGCACTGACAGGTCGATCTCATCCTTCGTGAGCTTGCGCACGGAGCGCACAGGCTTCCCGTCCTTGATGAGGCGCCATTCATCATCAAGCGTGCATCCTGAGGCTTCGGCCTTCTTCCTCTCGTTCTCCACAGTCCTTCCAAGCTCCGCGATCTCCTCCTGGAATGAGCCTGTGCCGTTCTTCTGCAGGATCTGGTAGAGCCTCTTCGCTGCGGAGAGCGGCATCATGAAGCTCTCCGTGAGATGCACGAGGGCCTTCTTCTCATCGATCTTCCCGTTCTTGTCCCTGGAATCCTCCACGGCTTCCAGCGCAGCGGAAGGGGAGGAAAGCACGGCGATGATCCGCGAGGCATTCGCAGCTTCCTCGGAGAACTGATCCATCTCCTCCTTTATGTTCGTCAGGCCGAAGGATATGTTCTGGTATACGGTCATATTCGGCCAGAGCGCATAGTTCTGGAAGAGGAAGCCTACCTTCCTCCTGTTCGCAGGGATGTTTATCCCGGTTGCGCTGTCGAATACCACATTGTCGCCGATGGATATGCGCCCGCTTGTCGGCGTCTCCAGTCCTGCGATCATCCTGAGCGTCGTCGTCTTGCCGCAGCCTGATGGTCCCAGCAGGGTTACGAACGCATTGTCCTTTATCACAAGGCTGAGGTCATCTACGCCGTAGAATCTTCCCCATCTCTTGGTAACGTGCTCAAGCCTTATCTCCGGCATATTAACCTCCTATTCCGCTGTCGATGCTTGCACCTGTGAGCTTGTTCACGATGGTGTTGCATATGAGTATCGTGATGATGAGTATCAGATTGATACCGCTGGAGAATGCATAGAGTCCCATCTCGTCGAAGTAATCGAGCGTGGTTGCGAGTATGAAGCCCTGCACGCAGAGGAGCATGAAGAGGCTCAGCTCCCTCAGGCATGTCATGAACGGCAGCAGATACCCGCTGAGTATCGATGTCTTCTGGATCGGGATTATTATCCTCAGCATCCTCTTATACCATGGCACATTCTGTATCAGCGCCGCTTCCTCGATCTCTCCGGAGAGCTGCATCATCGAGTTGAGAGCGCTCCTCGAGGCGAACGGGATGTACTTTATCGTTCCTACGATTATGAGGATCGTATAGGTATTGAAGAGGCTGAAGTACTGGTTCGAGAGCAGCACGAAGAATGCGGCTCCGACTGCGATGGAAGGCATCAGGTAGGGAAGGAATGCCACTGAGTTGACATAGTTGGCAGCCTTCGATCTCCTTGCCTTCGATACAGCATATCCGATCATCGTCCCGAATGTGCCTGCGAAGAGCGAGCAGCATACGGCCACGAGTATCGTTCCGCCATACGCCCGCCATATCGTGGCATTGTGGATGATGCCCATCTGCCCGTACATGCCGTTCTCCGTGATGTTCTCATTCGTGAGCCACCACTTCGTGGTCAGGTTCGAGGGATCCCCGGTATACAGGAAGCTGTAGTCTCCCGGATTCGGCAGGAATGTCTCGAATGCGAATGAGATTATCGGGAATATGGAGGTGAAGAACGTCAGGATGATGAGAAGGACCGCGATGACGTACTTGCCGGCCTTGCCGAGGTTTATCTTGGATATCTGCCCGGATTTGCCAGTGACCGTCGTGTAGTTCTTCCTGCTCTTGATGCTCAGCTGGTTGACGAACATGATAGCGACGCCGAAGAGCATCATGATGATCGCGAGGATGCTTGCCTCCCCTGTGTACTTGTCATTCATCGAAACGTACTTCGTCGAGAGCGTGGTCAGATTCAGGTAATGCGGTACGGGATAGCTTCCCATCGCGCCTCCGAATACCAGGAGTATCGTGGACAGGATAGCGGGCTTTATCATCGGTATCGTGATACGGAGCATCGTCTTCCACTTAGGTGTATCAAGTATCGTTGCCGCTTCCTCGAGGTTCGCATCCATATTGCGGAAGATCCCTCCGATCAGGATGTATGCGAACGGCGCGTAATGCAGCCCCAGCACGACGATGCTCGGGAAGAGCCCGATGCACCACCATGCAGGCATTATGATTCCCATTGATGCCAGGAGCCCGTTTGATGTTCCCGTCACCGCATTGGATGAGAACATGTGCTGCCATACGACCGCAAGGGTCCACTGCGGCATTATGTATGGGAATATGAAGATCGAACTGAGGTATTTCCTGCATTTCAGGTTCGTGCGCGTTATCAGGAAGGCGAAGAGTCCGCCGTATACGATGGCGACAGCGCACGAGCCCACGGAGAGCCAGACCGTGTTGAGCAGAGGCTCCCATAGATTCCTTTTCGCCAGCGGGGATGTGAAGAGATCGATATAGTTCGCCAAGGTATAGCCCTGGCTCCTGCCTGAGAGGTATTCATCGATCGTTCCGGGGTGTATCTTTATGGTATCCCCGACTATCGCTATGATAGGCGCCACGGTGCTTATCGTGAGCACTATGCCCATCATGAGGAGAATGACGTTCTGCGGCTTGGAGAAGAATGTCCTCAGCCTGTTGCCGAGCATTCCCTTCCGCGGAATAGCTGCTGTGTAGTTTTCCATTATCCGTTTTCCCTGCAGAATGCCCCCGCCGGGGCAGGGGCATTGAGAATAAGCACC
>CALXYI010000017.1 GCA_944392935.1 uncultured Spirochaetaceae bacterium | reverse complement strand
CCTCAGGAGCGGACATATCAATCGCGATCCTCGGCTGCGGCACGAGGAATGCGAGGGAATCGAGGATTGCAGAGGAAGAGGGATTGTACGAAAGAAGCACCGGCGACACCACCGCAGCCTCTATCCCCGGATGGAGCGAAAGCGAATACGAAAGCTTCGCAGCATCGAGGGAGACAGGGGCGGATGAGCGCATTAAGCACTCCCCATCCACGAAGATCGCCGGCTGAAGAGGGGCACGGAGATCACGGTCATATGCTATGCCGAGCGCATCAAGCTCTGAAGCCATCATCATGCCCGTCTTCCCGAGGGGCAGCATCGTCGGCAGGAGCACATCGCATCCCCTCTCCTTCAGCAGCCTCGCCCACTCGAAGCCAAGTCCCGCATATTCCATCTTCCATCCATCCGCAACGGGGATGAACGATACAGCCATCTCACCACATGAAGCGATCATGGGATAAGACTAAACCTGTAGCGCGATGGAGGGCAACAGGATATAATCCGTGCATGAACACGAAGAAAGCCAGCTGGATAAACAAGCCTGAGATCAGGAAGACCACCCTTCATTCATTCTCCTTCATCTCCTCGGGGATGCACTCCGTGTTCTTCGTGCTTCCGGAGGAAGGCGAGATGGAGATCTCATGCACCACATCCGTCAGGCATACATTCGTGCTGCTGCATACGCCGGATGAATACGTCCTTATGCTTCCTGGCAGCATCACCACGTCCTTCGGCGGCGTGCGGGAACGCTTCCCTGCCGAGACCGGGAACCGCGTGAGGCTCGTCAAGAAAGGCAGCTGCCTGCACTTCCAGTCAGGAGGGAAGACACTGCTTACGATCGAGAAGGAAGCCTTCCGCGCCTCTGCTGCATTCGGGATCTCAACGCATGGCGATGGAGAGGTCGATCTCGAGGTATTCTAAGGCCCTCCGATTATGATAGAGTGTATCCATCTCTAAAGGACCCTATGGAAGGTCTGAAGGAAGGCATGCATGGAAAACAAGGAAGACAGGCCCCTCAACTTCATCGAGAAGATAATCGAGGATGACCTCAGAGCAGGGAGAGTCCCAGACAGCAGGATCGTCACCCGCTTCCCTCCGGAGCCCAACGGCTATCTCCACATCGGGCATATCAAGGCTATATGCATCAATTTCGGGCTTGCTGAGAAGTATGGCGGCACATGCCATCTCAGGCTTGACGACACGAATCCGGCGAAGGAAGAGCAGGAATACATCGATTCGATCAAGAGCGATATACACTGGCTCGGCTTCGACTGGGGCGAGAGGACATACTACGCCTCCGATTACTATGACCAGCTCTTCGATATAGCCGTGCGCCTCATAAAGGAAGGCAAGGCATACGTGGACTCCCTCACTCCCGAGGAGATGAAGGAATACAGAGGCACCCTCACGGAGCCGGGGAAGAACTCCCCCGACAGGGACAGGCCGGTCGAGGAGAACCTCGATCTCTTCATGCGCATGCGTGCGGGAGAATTCCCCGAGGGCAAATACACGCTCCGTGCCAGGATCGACATGGCAAGCCCTAACATCAATATGCGCGATCCTGCCCTCTACCGCATCAAGTACGCCGAGCATCCGAGGACGGGCAGGAAGTGGTGCATATATCCGATGTACGATTATACGCATCCGATTTCGGATGCAATCGAAGGAATAACTCATTCGATATGCACACTTGAATTCGAGGATCACAGGCCAGCATATGACTGGGCAACCTCGATCGATGGCATAGACCATGCTCCTCACCAGTACGAGTTCGCACGCCTGAACATCAACTACCTCCTGATGTCGAAACGCAAGCTCCTCTACCTCGTGAACAACGGCTTCGTCTCAGGATGGGATGATCCGAGGATGCCGACCATCGCAGGAATAAGGCGGAGAGGATACTCGCCGGAGGCGATGAAGGACTTCATATCACGCGTAGGGGTCGCGAAGGTGGAATCCGTGGTGGATTACTCCCTCATGGAATTCTGCGTACGCGAGGATCTCAACAAGAGGGCGAAGAGGCTGATGGCCGTCCTCGATCCGCTGAGGATAATCATCGACAACTACCCTGAGGGGCAGGTCGAGTACTTCGATGCGGAGAACAATCCTGAGGATCCTGCTGCAGGGACGCACAAGGTCGCATTCACGAAAGAGCTCTTCATCGAGCGCGAGGATTTCATGGAAGTACCCGTCAAGGGCTACCACAGGCTCTATCCCGGCAATGAGATAAGGCTGAAGCATGCCTACTACATCACGGCAGTATCGGTCGACAAGGACAGCGACGGCAGCATCACCGCAGTGCACTGCACATATGATCCTGAATCGAAGGGCGGCACGACAGCCGATGGAAGGAAGGTCAGGGGGACGAGCCACTGGGTATCCGCCGAGAAGTCCATCAAGGCTGAGGTAAGGCAGTATGACAAGCTCTTCAAGGCTGAGAATCCGGGAGCTGCCACAGGCAACTACCTCGATGACCTGAATCCCGAATCGCTCGTGGTGCTCCACGATGCACGCGTCGAGGAGGAAGCTGCCTCGGCAAGGCCCGGCGACTATCTCCAGTTCATCAGGAACGGCTACTACATGGCTGACAGCAAGGACAGCAGTCCTGAGCATCTGGTGTTCAACAGGACAGTGACGCTGAAGGATTCCTGGTCTAAGCTCAAGCAGAAGATGGGAATCTGAGATGAGGAGGCCGGGAATGCACAAGCACCCCGGCTTTCTTCTTTCGCAGGCATGGATATCGGCATGCGGCAGCCAGATGGCAGGGAATGGCGGCCTGCCAAAGGAAGCCGCCATGATGAAGCATGCTCAGGAATCAGTCATCCCAATCATCATCCCAGCCATCGAACCAGTCATCATCCAACTCGCGGATATCGAGGTACTCATATGGACCATAGGAGGCCTCTGGACCGCGGCCATGGAAATGATCATCATCCTCGCTCCTGCTGCGCCCTGATATATCCGTCTCGAGAAGATCATCGTCAACCTCAGCGTCCAGTACATTTTCAAAGATGTCATCATCGTACATTCTTGCTGATGTTGCTTCTGCCGGCGGATCCACAAGCAGGTAGCCCCTTATCTCAGTGCCGGCAGGAACATAGAGGTCGTTTCCCCAAACCTTTGTCTCAGTTCCTGAAACGATGATGTTGTTGAAACCGGTTATATTGTGGCTCTATACAAAAAGGTGTGGGATGCCCTGAACAAGATCAATAGCATCTAAAGACAGAAAAGGGTCTCTTCCTGTAATGTTTTACTTGCAAAAACCCAACATCAACAAGGAAGAAACCCATGGAA
>CALXYI010000016.1 GCA_944392935.1 uncultured Spirochaetaceae bacterium | reverse complement strand
TTCCCTCCGGAGGGGAATGCACTATCCATTATGCTACGCAGGCGCCTGAATGAGAATTTACCAGTGTTTCCCCGTATGTGCAAGCTATACGAAGATCCGCACTGAGAGCAAAGCAGGAAAGCCTGTGCAGTGCAATGCTGGCCACGAAGTATAAGGGGGCCTGATAGCCCCCATGAACTACATCAGCTCTGTCTTGTGAGTGTTGCCGACGGTATCTTCGGCGTAACCACTGTGAGTGTCTTGCCGTCTGCCGAGAGTGTTCCTGAGAACGCAAAGGACGCTGCAATACCGTTCTTCTGCACAATGCAGCTGAACGAGTAGTAGTTGGGCGTGCTGTTGCTTTCCGTCCGGCTGATGATTTCGCCGCCAATGGCATTGATTGTTGCAGCGATTGGTTCTGCATTGATGTAGATCTCATTCTTCTCAATCCGCACTGTTGTGG
Organism: uncultured Spirochaetaceae bacterium; assembly: GCA_944392935.1. GTDB lineage: Bacteria > Spirochaetota > Spirochaetia > Sphaerochaetales > Sphaerochaetaceae > Ornithospirochaeta. Next base: position 36,995 of record CALXYI010000016.1, on the reverse strand, counting down.
GCGTTCCGCTGACATTACCTGTGAATGTCCCGATGAACTCATCACGGACACTGATTGATATCGATGGCTTCGGATCAGAGCATGATACCGTAAGTGCGGTAGCCATTATAAGGACAAGGAATAATACCCCCCCAAAAAAAATGATTCGCCGTTTTTCCATATTCTCGACCTCCTATGGGTAGATATGAACATATTGTAACTCATTGCTTACGGACATTCACTGCACATTCCCTCTGACTGCTTGATGAAAAGCCCTATCATTCTCCTGTATTTGCAGGCTATACGAAGATCCTCACTGCGCAGTAGACGAGGGAGAGCGCGAGCACAAGGCAGACAGGACGGCGGTATCTGCTGTAGATGGCAGAGAGCAGCGAGCCTCCGACAGCCCAGACAAGCCCGGAGATGAAGCAGGTGATGGGTATGATCGCAGATAGGAGCATCGCTTCGGCCGGCGTTCCTGCCTGCGGGATTATGTATGTGGATATCGCCGTGAGCGCAAGGAGGTATACCTTCACGTTCACGAGCTGCAGGAGAAGCCCCTCCAGGAATGAGGCGGACTTCCCGTCATTCTCTATCTCTCCTTTCCTGTAGGTCTTCCATGCAAGGTACATGAGGTATATGAATGCAAGTATCCTGAGGCAGAGCTCCGCTGAGGGCAGGAGCGCGTAGACGAGGCTGGAGAATGCATAGGATATGGCAGTGACTGCCGTTATGCCTATCAGCATCCCGATATTCAGCCTCACTCCCTTCCTCAGCCCGACTGCCGCGGCATTGGAAAGGGAGAGTATCGTATTCGGTCCCGGTGTTATGGACATGACTATGATGTACACCATCAGCTCTGCCATACTCCCGATGATAGCCGAAAGATGCATATTCTGCACTCTGTGATGTTTCAACAAACCCTGAAAGGGTATATCATTCCATAGCGATGCCTAAGAAGATAGACCATAACGAAAGGAAGGAGACGATTCTCCGGACAGCGCTTGATGTGTTCGCGCGCGAGGGCTACCACGATTCCAACCTCTCCATAATAGCGGAGGAGGCTGGGATATCCCGTCCTACGGTCTATCAGTATTTCCACAACAAGGATGAGATCTACTACTATGCGGTGAAGCTCATCACGGGGCGTCTCTTCGCGAAGTACTCCCTGATAGCATGGAGCGAGCATGGCGGCGATGAGATAGAGCGCATGACGCGCATCATCTCCGATATCATAGATACTGCCATGGACAATGAGCAGGCGCTGATGAACCTCATGACTGTGATGGTCTCGGCGAAGAAGGAAGGCGTCGACTTCGCGGATGTCATCCATCATCGCACGGCGAAGCTGTCGATCCTCCTCAAGCGCCTGCTGCGCCAGGGAGTCGATGCGGGCCGCATCAGGGATGTGGATGTGGCTTCCGTTTCGGAGACGATCTTCGATCTGGTGGAGCTGGCCTGCTTCCAGGTGGCATTCTTCCGCGCATACCGCAAGGAGGACTCCATGAAGCAGATCCGCGATTACCTCGAGACGCTCCGGGCCTGACTTAACGATTCCCGCCTCCGTTATTATATTCCCGGTGTACAGGAAATGTACGGAATATAGAACTCTGGAGGTACGATATGAATTTCGATAAGTTTACGCTTAAGCTGCAGAGCGCTATAGAGGAGGCAGCCCAGAAGGCTTCTTCAGAGAAGCATTCCGAGGTTACGCCAGCACATATCATCAAGGCCCTTACGGAGCAGAAGGACGGGGTGCTGAGACCGCTTTTCGAAAAGCTCGGAGTCTCGCCGGATGCCGTCATCCAGTCGATGGACAGGATACTCTCATCCCTGCCGAAGCTCTATGGGGATGCCCAGGTATCGTTCTCGAGATCTGCGGCAAGGATACTTGGCTCCTGCGACAAGGTCGCATCGGAGTTCAAGGATGAGTATATATCGGCAGAGCACTTCCTCATAGCTCTCCTGACGGATGAATGCCCTGAGAAGGATTCCCTGATAGCGCTCGGGGTCACGAAGGATGAGGTCCTGAAGGCGCTTCAGGCGATACGGGGCAATCAGAGGATAACATCACAGGATCCGGAAAGCGGATACCAGGCGCTGGATAAGTACTGCAAGGACCTCACGCGCCTTGCCTCTGAGGATAAGCTCGATCCCGTAATCGGCAGGGAGGAGGAGATCCGCCGTGTGATGCAGGTGCTTTGCCGCAGGACGAAGAACAACCCTGTCCTCATCGGCGAGCCCGGTGTCGGAAAGACCGCTATCGTGGAAGGGCTTGCAGAACGCATCGCGAAGGGCGATGTGCCGGAATCCCTTGCCGACAAGCGCCTTCTATCCCTTGATCTCGGCTCACTGATCGCCGGAGCGAAGTTCCGCGGTGAGTTCGAGGAGAGGCTGAAGGGCGTCATAAACGAGGTCACCAAGAGCGAGGGGCGGATAATCCTCTTCATCGATGAGCTGCATACGATAGTCGGTGCAGGCGCTGCCGAGGGTTCGACGGATGCCTCTAATCTCATAAAGCCCGCCCTTGCCCGCGGAGAGCTCCATGCCATCGGTGCCACGACGCTTGATGAGTACCGCAAGTACATAGAGTCCGACAAGGCCCTTGAGAGGAGGTTCCAGCCGGTATATACCAAGGAACCTTCGGTGGAGGATACGATATCCATACTCCGCGGCCTGCAGCCTAAGTACGAGCTTCACCATGGCGTAAGGATCAAGGATGAGGCCCTGGTGGCTGCCGCAGTGCTCTCCGACAGGTATCTCACGAACCGCTTCCTCCCTGATAAGGCCATCGACCTTGTCGATGAGGCGGCATCGCAGATAAAGATGGAGATAGAGAGCCAGCCTGCAGAGCTCGACAGCCTGCACCGCAGGATGCTCCAGCTCTCGATCGAGAAGCAGGCGCTCTCACGCGAGGAGGATCAGGGCTCGAAGGAGCGGCTGGAGAGGATCGGTGCCGAACTGGGCGAGATGCAGGCGAAGTATGATGCCCTGCACCTTGAATGGCAGAATGAGAGGGAAGCCATACTCGCGCTGCGTGAGAAGAAGGAAGAGCTTGAGAAGCTCGGGAAGGAAGAGCAGAATGCCGAGCGCCAGGGCGATCTCAGCAAGGCCGCCATGATAAAGCATGGCCAGCTTCCCGCTCTGCAGAGGGAGATTGCTGAGGCCGAGGCCAAGGTCAATTCCTTCACCAAGGATGGCAGGAGGCTCCTGCGTGAGGAGGTCACCGAGGATGATATAGCTAAGGTCGTCTCCGCATGGACGGGAGTGCCTGTTGCTAAGATGCTCGGTTCGGAGATGGAGAAGTACCTCAATCTCGAGAAGACGCTTTCCCAGTCCGTGATAGGCCAGGAGAAGGCTATCGAGGCTGTATCCAATGCCATCAGGAGGAACAAGGCAGGCATCGGCGATGAGCACAGGCCTCTGGGGTCGTTCCTGTTCGCAGGTCCCACCGGAGTGGGGAAGACGCTCCTTGCGAAGGTGCTTGCCTCCTTCCTCTTCGATGATGAGAAGGCGCTGACGAGGATAGATATGTCCGAGTATATGGAGAAGTACTCCGTATCCAGGCTCATCGGAGCGCCCCCAGGATATGTCGGGTATGATCAGGGCGGCCAGCTTACCGAGGTGGTGAGGAGGCGTCCGTACTCCGTCATCCTCTTCGATGAGATCGAGAAGGCGCATCCCGATGTCTTCAACATACTGCTGCAGGTGCTTGACGATGGACGCCTGACCGATGGCCAGGGGCGTGTCGTGGATTTCACGAACACGATCATCATAATGACATCCAACCTCGGCTCGCAGGAGATCCTTGCCGATCCGCAGCACGCGGAGGAGCATGTAATGGAGATCATAAGGCATACGTTCAAGCCCGAGTTCATCAACAGGATCGATGAGATCGTGATGTTCAATCCTCTCGGAGCCGCTGAGATCAGGAAGATCGTCCATCTCCAGCTTGAGACGCTGAAGGAGAGGGTTCTGAGGCGCGGTTATCATCTGGAGTGGGATGAGAGCGTCGAGGCGCATATCGCCCAGGCTGGCTTCGATCCTGCATTCGGCGCACGCCCGATCAGGAGATGCATCCAGAACGAGGTCGAGAATGAGCTCTCGCGCCAGATGCTTTCCGGCAGCCTTGCAGAGGGAGCCACGCTGCATCTCTCTGCAGTGGACGGCAAGGTGAAGGTATCTGCCTAGATCCTCATCCGGGAAGGCCAGGCCGGCTTTCCCGGACTCCGGCCAGCAGATCCCTGTAGCGTTCGGGTGTGTCTATATCGTAGATGCACCCGATGCTTCCGCTATGGAAGCCCACGTCAAGTGTCCTCATGTATTCCATCATCGTGCCAGGGAACCGCAGGAGGCCATCCCTGCATCTGCTGCGGAACATCACAGGATGCCCGGGGATCCCTGAATGCATGGCCCTTGCCGCTTCATGCCCTTCCAATGCCCTCTCCGTGCCTGCGAAGTCGTCAGCTCCTATCAGGGGGAGGTCCCCAGGGAGCACTGCGAAATCATCATCTCCGGCTGCTTCGACACCTGAGAGCAGGCTGTATTTCTGCCCTTTCATGTAATTCCCGGCATATACCGTGCGGACATGGAGGCCCCTTATTGCTTCCGATACAGCATCGGCATCATGGCCTGTGACGGCGATGATCCTGTCCGTATACGGAAGGATATTCCCTATGGTGCATGCAATCAGTGGATTCCCCCTGTATGGCAGCAGGAGCTTGCTGCATCCCATCCTCGATGACAGCCCTGCGGCGAGCACTATCACGGTCATTCCATGATGATACCACAGATGCTATGATTGCAGTCATGAGAAGGAAAGGGGACAACTCCGTGCTCGAGGAGCTCAGGCGGAGGATAAAGGAGAAGCCTGCTGCGGATTTCGACGATGAGCTCTTCTATACGCTCACGCGCTGCATATGGCTGGGGAAGGAAGTCGTCGCGGATGACATGGTTGCAGAGGATCATGGCAAGGCATATCTTGTGACGCATATCTCCGGCTCCGGACGGAGGAAGGGACTGAGGGAGATGATCCTGGGATTCACCGATGAATATCTCGGGCTCGACGGCCTCCTGCTGGATGACATAATCATAGAGAAGGGCTTCATCGAGGAGCTGATATCAGCAGTGGATGATGGCATGGTCACAGCTGTTGCCGAGGATATCTCATCATATGAGAGCGAGGCCGCGATCGTCACGGATGATGCCCTCCCTTCATTCCCCTCCATCCGGAAATGGAATGCTGATGCCGTCCTTACTGCTGAGCGTGTGCGCTATGGGAGCGGAGAGAGGGCTAAGGAACGGCTTGCCTCTGCATACAAGGCGGTTTTCGATAGCGCGATGAACGGCGGATATCATGTCATTTCCATTGCGCCGCTTTCGGATTATCCCATAGGCCTTGAATCCTCGATAGCTGTATCCGCCGCTTCTATATACTCATCCCTCCATCCGGACTTCCCTATGGCTGTGACGTTCGTGCTGCCGGATGAGGAGAGCCTGTCACTCTTCCTTGCTCCTCCTGAGCATGGCTGAGAAGGCAGCTGCAAGGAGCAGGGCGGAGATCCATATGGTCCTCAGCCCGAGATGCGCCGACAGCAGGCTTCCGATTCCTGCTCCAAGGGCGAATATCGCGATCACTGCGGCGTAGCAGAGCGTCTTCGACATGTCCTGTCCGCTTCTGCTGTGGCTGTATGCCGAGAGGCTCTCCATGCAGCTCCGCAGGTTCCCTATGCACATCGTGCTCGCATATGAGAGCCCCCGGACCTTCCTGAAGGTCTCGACCTGAAGCGCGCAGGCGAATGACACAAGGGCGTTCGCGGCAAAGGGGAATCCCTCCGGGATGAAGCCTACGGCAAGAAGCAGTGCGATCTCCGCGGCAACCACCAGCTGCCTCCAGTGTATGCGCCGGCCGCTTGCGGAGAAGCGATGCCTTATCTCGGCTGCGGCGAAGCTTCCTGCCGCGAATGCAGCGATCGGGACGAGATATGAAAGCGCCCTTCCCGCATTGCCTGAGAAGAGCGACTCCGAAAGAAGCACTATATTGCCTGTCTGCGCATTGGCGAATACGCCGCCGCGGAGCATGAAGGAGTATGCATCCTGCAGCCCACCGGAGAGCGTGATGAGCGTCATCACCAGAAGGCTCTCCGAGGCCTGCGCTGCCTTATTTCCCTGATTTCCTTGCATCTTCGAGGACTGTATCGCTTGAGGACTTCTTCACCTTGCATGGCTTGATGTGCCAGATCTCATCGGCATATTCCTTTATCGTCCTGTCGGATGAGAACTTCGCAGAGGAGGCGATGTTGATGACAGCCTTCCTGTTCCATTCCGCCCTGTTGTCGCGATAGAGGTTGATTGCGCTCTCATGCACATCGTGGTACATCCTCAGGTCCGCAAGGAGATAGTACCTGTCACCGCCATAGCCGAAGATCGAATCCCTGAGGGGATTGAATATCGCGGGCTCGTTGATCGAGAAGAAGCCGGAATCGACGAGATCGATCATTGCCTTTATCTCCGCATCGCTTGCGGCCCATGCCTTCGGATCGTATCCAGAGGCTGCAAGGGCTGCGATCTCCTCCTCCGTGTGGCCGAAGATGAAGATATTCTCCTTTCCGACTTCCTCGGCGATCTCGACATTCGCACCGTCAAGCGTTCCGACTGTGAGCGCTCCGTTGAACATGAACTTCATGTTGCCTGTCCCGGAAGCTTCCGTTCCTGCCGTGGATATCTGCTCGGAGATGTTCGTCGCGGGGATGACAGCCTCTGCCATCGTCACGCGGTAGTCCGGCATGAAGCAGACCTTGAGCTTGCTGCGTACCTGGCTGTCGCTTGCGATCACCTTCGCCACGTTGTTTATGAACTTGATGATGAGCTTCGCGTTCACGTAGCCGGGGGCAGCCTTGCCTCCGAAGAGGAATGTCGTGGGCTGGAACTCATCGAGGTACTTCCTGTCGTTCTTCATCCTGTTATAGATCATCAGGATGTTCATCGCATTGAGAAGCTGCCTCTTGTATTCATGTATCCTCTTCACCTGCACATCGATGAGCGTGCTTGTGTCGAGCACATAGCCCATGTCCTTTGCAAGGAATACAGCGGCATTCTGCTTCGCCTTGTCCTTCACGCGTCCGAATTCCTCGACGAATGCCGGATCATCCGCGAATGGCTTCAGGTCAGCGATCCTGCTGTAGTCAGCGATCCACTTGCTGCCGATGGCTTCCGTGATTAGAGCCGAGAGGGCGGGGTTCGCATCCAGGAGCCAGCGGCGCTGGGTGATCCCGTTCGTCTTGTTGTTGAAGCGCTCCGGGAAGATCATGCTGAACTCGGGGAACATGTCCTTCTTGAGAAGCTCTGAGTGCAGCGCTGCAACACCGTTGGTGGAGTGCGAGCCTATGATCGAGAGATTCGCCATCCTGACCATCTTCGGATCCGATTCCTCTATGATCGACACCTTCGCGATCTTCTCATTCTGCATCGGGAAGAATGATACCGCATGGTCGAGGAAGCGCTGGTTGATCTCATAGATGATCTGCATGTGGCGCGGCAGCATCCTCTCGAGCATCGGAAGCGGCCACTTCTCCAGAGCCTCCGGCATGAGGGTGTGGTTGGTGTAGCCCATGGTCTTCACCGTTATGTCCCATGCCTCATCCCATCCCAGTCCTTCCTTGTCTATCAGGAGGCGCATCAGCTCAGGCACTGCCAGCGACGGATGGGTGTCGTTGAGCTGTATTGCCGCCATATCAGGGAAATCCTTCCAGTCGTAGACTCCTGTCCTCTTGAATCTCCTCATGATATCCTGCAGCGAGCAGGTGACGAAGAAGTACTGCTGCTTGAGCCTGAGCTCCTTGCCCATATAGAGGGTGTCGTTGGGGTAGAGCACCTGGGAGATCGTCTCTGCGTTGATCCTGTCCCTTACGGCTTCCGTATAGTCGCCGGAGTTGAAGTCCTCGAATGAGAAATCCTCGCGTGCCTGGGCCGACCAGAGCCTCAGGGTATTCACTGTCTTGCCGCCGTATCCGACGATCGGGGTATCGTATGCGATTCCGTAGACTATCTCGTCCGGAACCCAGCGGAAGATGTCCTTGCCGTTCTCGTAGATCTGCCGTACGGCACCTCCGAAGAATACAGGGTAGATGAGGTCAGGCCTCTTTATCTCCCATGGGTTCCCGTCCTTGAGCCAGTTGTCGGGGAACTCCACCTGCTGGCCGTTCTTTATCTGCTGGCGGAATATGCCGTAGTTGTATCTTATCCCATATCCGTAGGCGGGATACTCAAGAGTCGCCAGGGAATCCAGGAAGCATGCCGCAAGGCGTCCAAGCCCTCCGTTGCCGAGTCCTGCATCCGGCTCCACGTCAACAAGCTCCTCGAGCGTGTAGCCGAGCGATGAGAGAGCATCGCGCACGTTCTTCTCGAGCCCGAGGTTTATGATGTTGTTCGTCATTGCCCTTCCCATGAGGAACTCGAGCGATAGATAGTATATCCTCTTCGACTGCTTTGCCCTCTGCGTCTTGCGGGAGAGATCCCACTGATGTATGATCCTGTCGCGGATCGCATAGGCAAGAGCCTGGTACCTTCCTTCCGGTGTCGTATGATAGACGTCCGCATCGAGGCTGTATTTGAGCTGCTCGGCGAAATCCTGGGCCAGATCCTTTGTCTCGCGTCCGTAACGCGTATTGATTGCTTTGTCTGCCATGCCTTCTCCTTACCATCACGATGATGAAGTAATCCGGTTTATGATAGATAATTTCCGTCAATATATTCAATAACGCAAAGAGTATTGCAGGCCTTAATATGGAAATGAGGCAAATTCAGCCATCCGGGGCGGCAATCTGTCCGCGAGAAGGCCTCCAGAAAGCAGAACAGTACCCGAGCATAGGCCGGGTACTGTCCGGGGCCGAGGATCACTGCTGCTGCCGCTGCTCGGCTTTCCTTATCTTGCCGCTGATGGTCTTCGGCATCGAATCGACGAACTCGATGGTCCTTATCCATTTGTACTCGGCAAGGCGGGAATTGCAGAAATCCTTTATCTCCTTGTCCAGCTTATGGTCGGGCTCATAGCCGTCATTGAGCTCGATGATCGCCTTTATCGCCTGCCCGCGGAGCGTATCTGGAACTCCTATGACCGAGCATTCAAGCACGGCGGGGTGCGCGATGAGTATATTCTCGATCTCCCCGGGGCCTATGCGGAATCCTCCGCTCTTGATGATGTCATCGAAGCGTCCGTTGAACCACAGCGATCCGTTCTCATCCATCCATGCAGAGTCACCCGTATGGTATACGCCGCCTCTCCATGCTTCCCTGTAGAGCTCATCGTTGCCGAGGTATCCTGAGAATATGCCTATGGGTTTATTGCCATGCTTATCAGGCAGCACCACGATCTCTCCGACCTCGCCGTGAGCCGGGGTGCTCCCATCGGCATCCTGCAGCGCTATCCTGTACTGTGGCGAGGGCACTCCCATGGAGCCATCCACAGCCTGCATCCCCTTGAAGTTCCCTGCAAGGAGAGTGGACTCCGTCTGCCCGTAGCCTTCATGGAGCTCAAGCCCGGTCTTCTCCTTGAAGAGGCGGAATATCTCCGGATTGAGGTATTCGCCCGCTGTCGATGTATGCCTGAGCGATGGCATTGCCGGCACGCCTTTCTTCACCAGATAGCGGTATATGGTGGGAGGCGCGCAGAACGATGTCACTCCGTACTTGTTGATCACTGTCGCGAGCTGCCTGGGATCGAAGTTGTCGAAGTCGAATACCATCACTGCACAGCCAGCGAGCCACTGTCCGTAGATCTTCCCCCAGGATGCCTTCGCCCAGCCTGTCTCGGAGACGGTGAAATGAAGACCATCTTCCTCTGCCTGCTGCCAGTATACCGCTGTGACGATATGCCCGAGAGGGTAGGTGAAGTCATGGATGACGCCTTTCGGGTAGCCAGTGGTGCCGGATGTGAAGTACATGACCATCGGGTCGGTTGCCTTCGTCTCTATCCTGGCAAGCTCATCCGGTGCTTCCTCTATCTCCCTGGTGAGGTTCCTGAATCCGTCTATATCCTTCTGGACAGTCCAGAGGATGACGCGGAAATCGCCGCCCTTGACTGCCTCGAGTATGTGCTTGGGCACTTTGTTCAGGGGCGTGGCGATGATGGCTTTCGCCTCCGATACCTGCAGGCGGTAGATGAAGTCCTCTGCCGTCAGCATATGCGTCACCGGTATCAGGACGGCGCCTATCTTATGGAGCGCCACCGCAGTGAACCAGTATTCATAGTGCCTCTTGAGGCATACCATCACCTTGTCGCCGCGCTTTATGCCGGCAGCCTTCAGGACGTTTGCCGTCCTGTTGCTCATGCGCCTTATGTCATCGAATGAGAATATGTGCTCCTCATTCTCCGTATTGCACCATACCATGGCCCTCTTCGACGGGGTCTCATCCGCTATCCTGTCAACGACATCGTATCCGAAGTTGAAGTCGGATGGATAATGGAAATCAATATCCGCAAGCCGTCCCGATGCGTCAACGGTCTCGGTGCAGAATTCTCTGTATATGCTCATCTCGTTTCCTTATCGTTATCTTCCGAATGCCCGGAAGCGCTGGTATCTCGTCCCGGGAAGATCGGTTTCATGCCCAAGGGCCTCAAGCTCACCGTACAGCTCCTCGGCAAGCCTGCCATAGAAGTCCTCGGTGCCTATCCCGTCCTCGCTGATCACGCGCTCCGCGACTCCGAGGGATAGTGCATCCTCTGCCGTCAGGCGGAGGCTTTCCGCGGCTTTCGGGGCTTCGGAGGCATCCTTGTAGAGGATGCTTGCGCATCCTTCAGGGGAGATGACCGAATAGACTGCATTCTCAAGCATCCATACCTTGTCGGATACAGCCAGCGCAAGCGCTCCGCCGCTTCCGCCCTCTCCGATGAGGATGGATACGGTCGGTATCCTGAGAGCCATCATCTCCATGAGGTTCTCCGCGATTGCCTGTCCCTGTCCGCGTTCCTCTGCGCCGATCCCGCAGTATGCACCTGATGTATCCACGAAGCACACGACGGGGCGGCGGAACTTCTCAGCCTGCTTCATCAGGCGGAGGGCCTTCCTGTATCCTTCCGGCTCAGGAGCTCCGAATGAGCGCCTCATGCGCTCTATCGTATCGTGCCCCTTCTCGATGCCTATCACCGTAACCGGCTTGTCTCCAAGATATGCAAGCCCGCCGATTATCGCTTCGTCATCCCTGTATCTCCTGTCCCCATGGAGCTCTATGAAGCCTGTGAACATCGAGGCGATGTAATCCTGGGTGGTAGGGCGGGATGTGCTGCGTGCCGTCCTCACCTTGTCATATGCTGTCATGCCTGCCCTCCATGGAACCTCAGGAGCTCCGCGATCATCCTCTTCTCATCCCCCCTGGGGGTGATGATGTCCGCAAATCCATGCGCGAGGATGAATTCCGATGTCTGGAAGTCCCTCGGAAGCGATTCCATCGTAGTCTGCTCCACGACGCGGCGCCCGGCGAATCCTACCGTCGCACCAGGCTCGGCAACGATTATGTCGCCTTCCATCGCGAAGCTTGCCGTCACTCCTCCTGTCGTGGGATCGGTGAGCACCGTGATATACAGCAGCCCCCTGTCCGAATGGCGCTTTACCGCGCCGCTTGTCTTCGCCATCTGCATCAGGGACATCAGCCCTTCCTGCATGCGGGCACCTCCGGATACGGTCCATCCCACTACTGGAAGGCCGCGTTCGGTGGCATATTCGAACAGCAGGGTTATCTTCTCTCCTGTCGCTGCTCCCATGGAGCCCATCATGAACTCGGGGGACATGACGAAGATGGCAGCTTCCATCCCATCGATCCGGGCTGTGCCGGTAACGACGGATTCCTTCTCGCCGCTTGCCTTCCTTGCCTTCTCAAGCTTCTCCTGATAGCCGGGGAAGGAGAGGGGATCGGTGCTCTCGATGGAAGCGAAGAGCTCGGAGAATGAGCCTTCGTCCGTAAGCATCCGGATCCTCCTGCGTGCGCTGATGCGGAAATGATGGCCGCATGAGCATACCCACTGGTTATCATCGAGCGTTGTCTCCGGAAGGGTCCTGTGGCAGTTCGGGCAGACATATTCCGTCTCGCCCGCATGCGGTTCCAGGCTCCGCCCTTCCTTCTCCAGCTCGTTCTCAGGCTTCCTTGTGAATCTGAGCGCCATTACCTTCCTTCCATGAATCCGGTATCATACCGGCCTGATTCGAATCGCGGATCGCCTATTATCGAAAGCTCTTCCTCGATATTCGTCTTCACCCCATCTATCACAAGCTCGCAGAGATAGGCCTTCATCTTCCTGATAGCCTCCTCCCTCGTCGCTGTGAAGACTATGAGCTTGCCGATGAGCGAGTCGTAGTAAGGCGGTACGAAGGTACCCGGTTCCAGATATGTGTCGAAGCGCACGAACGGGCCTCCCGGAACGTGGATCGTCTTTATCATTCCCGGCGTGAGGGCATTTATCCTGCACTCTATCGCGGCTCCTGTCAGGCGGATATCGCTGCGGCTGAACGGAATCGGGACACCCGCTGCGATCCTTATCTGCCATTTGACGAGATCGACGCCTGTGAGGATCTCCGTGACTCCATGCTCGACCTGGAGGCGGACGTTCATCTCCATGAACCAGAACCTGCCGTCATTGTCCAGGAGGAACTCCAGCGTACCTGCCCCCGTATAGCCTATCTTCCTTATCGCATGCTCAACGCTGTCGAGCAGCTTGTCGCGCATGGCCTTCGTCACCGACGGCGATGGGGATTCCTCCAGAAGCTTCTGGTGATGGCGCTGCACTGAGCAGTCCCTTTCACCGAGAGCCACGGCATTCCCATGCTCATCCGCGAGGATCTGCACCTCTATGTGGTGCGCAGGCGTTATGCATTTCTCGAGATAGAGCCCTCCATCCCCGAATGCGGCCTTGCTCTCAGCAACGGAGAGCGGATACGCCTCCCTGAGCTCCTCTGCGGAGTATGCGGGCCTTATCCCCCTTCCGCCACCGCCTGATCTCGCCTTGAGCATGACGGGGTAGCCGAAGCGTTCAGCGGCCTCCAGGGCCTCTTCCACAGAGCCGAGCGTATCCGTTCCCGGAATCACGTTCAGCCCTGCTTCCTGGGCTATCTGCTTGATGCGCGCCTTGTCGCTCAGCCTGTCCATCTCCTCAGCGGAGGGACCGATGAAGGCGATGCCGTTCTTCCTGCACATCGATGCGAAATCCGCATTCTCGGACAGGAATCCGTATCCGGGATGTATGGCGGAGGCTTTCGTGGCCAGTGCGGCGCTTATCATGCGCTCAGCATTGAGATAGCTCTCGGCGGCAGCGGCCGGCCCTATGCAGATCTTCTCATCAGCCAAGGCTGTATGCAGTGCATCCCTGTCCGCCTCGGAATAGACCGCGACGGTCCTTATGCCCATTTCCTTGCAGGCCCTGATCACCCTTACTGCTATCTCTCCGCGGTTTGCTATCAGGATCTTGGAGAACATACGCTCTCCTTATCCGCGATGCAGAAGGAGAAGGAGGCTTTGATGCAGAGCTTTCCATCTACATATCCTTCTCCCTCTCCGAAGTAGAAGGCACCCATGGAGCGGGTTATCCTGCATTTCGTCTCGAATGTGTCGCCAGGGCGCACGGGGCCCTTGAATTTCACCTTATCCAGTCCTGCATATACCGGAAGCCTGCCTTCTCCGATCGTTCCGTCAAGGAGTATGCATGCCGACTGCGCGAGTATCTCGCAGAGGATTACCCCTGGAACGATCGGTGCTGAGGGGAAGTGCCCGTCAAGGAAGAACTCCGTGCCTTTCACATGGTACTTTCCGTGTGCCTCGTCTCCGATCCTCTCGACCTCATCCAGAAGCAGCATGCTGTTGCGGTGGGGCAGTATCCCCATTATCCCTTCTCTGTCCATCATGCCCTTCCTATCCTGAAGAGAGGAGAGCCATACTCGACGATCTTGCCGTTCATGGCATAGATCTCGAGGATCTCCCCATCTTCCTCTGCCGTGATCTCGTTCATGAGCTTCATAGCCTCTATGAGGCAGAGCGTATCTCCCTTCCTCACCTTGCTGCCCACGGTTACGAACGGATCCGAGTTCTCCGCAGGAGCCGCATAGAAGACACCTACCATCGGGGACTTGAGGATCGTTCCTTCCTTCGCTGCCTTCTCCTGCGCCGGCTCTGCTGCCGGTTCCGCCGCAGCGGGGATGGAGACTGTCTCCACGCCGGGAGCGCGCCTTGCGCTGCGCTCGAGGCGGAGCTCATATCCATCTTCCTTGATCTGCAGGGCATCCAGATCGAGTTCCTTCATCAGCCCTGCGTATTTCCTGATCGCTTCTTCCTTCATCAGATCCTCCTGAAGGCAAGGCATGCATTATGCCCGCCGAAGCCCAGGGAGTTGGAAAGCGCGAGATCCGCCTTCACGGAACGTGCTGTGTTCGGGACATAGTCGAGGTCGCAGTCCGGATCGGGCTCCAGCAGATTGATAGTCGGCGGGATGATCCCCGTATCCAGTGCCTTTATGCATGCAATGGCCTCGATGGCTCCTGCCGCTCCGAGCATGTGTCCTGTCATCGACTTCGTGGAGCTTATGAGTGCCTTGCGGGCCTCTTCCTCTCCGAGGGCTCCCTTGATGGCAAGCGTCTCGCCCTTGTCGTTGAGGGGCGTGCCTGTCCCGTGCGCATTGATGTAGACGATCTCTCCTGGCCTGTATCCTGCCTCCTGCATGGCCTCTACCATGGCCCTTCTTCCGCCATCTGCATCCGGGCGGGGTGCCGTGATATGGTATGCATCGCATGTCGAGCCGTATCCGCAGATTTCCGCGTAGATCCTCGCACCTCTCCTCACTGCATGCTCATATTCCTCGAGGATGAGGGCACCTGCCCCCTCGCCGATGACGAAGCCTGCACGGCGCCTGTCGAACGGAAGCGATGCCGCTGCCGGATCGGTGGCTGTCGTGAGGGCCTGCATGTTGACGAATCCCGCAACACCGGGTTCCGTGATAGCCGCTTCCGTGCCTCCTGTGATGGCAGCATCCGCGTATCCATGCCTGATGGCCCTCAGCGCCTCTCCGATGGCATTCGAGCCGGATGCGCATGCGGTCACTGCAGGAAGGGCAGCATTCTGGCAGTTGAAGCGTATGGCTATCATCCCTGCAGCCATGTTGGCGATCATCATAGGGACGAAGTAGGGGGATACGCGTCCGGGACCGCGGGAGCGGAGCTTGTCCATTTCCGCAGTGAATGTCTGGATACCGCCGATCCCGCTTCCGAAGTAGACTGCGAAGCGGGCAGGATCCAGCGTCCCCTCGATTCCGCTGTCAGCTACGGCCTGCACTGCGGATGCCACTGCGAACTGGGCATTCCTGTCAGATCTGAGCGTGTCGGACTTCTCCATCCAGTCGCGGGCATTGAAGTCCTTGACCTCGGCATCGAGCTTCGCCTTGTAATCAGATGTATCGAAATATGTTATCTCACCGATGCCGCATCTGCCATTGATCATGCTGTCCCATGCCGCATCGACGCTGTTGCCTATCGGGGTTATCGCCCCGAGGCCTGTGACTACTACTCTTCTTTCCATACCGGTTCCCTCACATCGCGATTCCGCCATCCACCCTCAGGACCTCGCCTGTGATGTAGGGGGAGGAGAGGAGGAATACGACAGCATCCGCTACGTCAGAGGCTTCTCCCATCCTTCCGAGCGGGATTGTCCTGAGAAGCTCTGAGTTGTCTTCAGTGATGTTCTTCGTCATGTCCGTGCGGATGAATCCCGGGGCCACCGCATTGCATGTGACGCCCTTCGCCGCAAGCTCGCGGGCCGTGGACTTCGTGAGTCCTACGATACCTGCCTTGGAAGCCGAGTAGTTGATCTGCCCGGCATTCCCCATCAGGCCTGAGACGGAGCTTATGTTCACGATCCTCCCGCCCTTGTTCCTGATGAATATCCTGGCGGTATGGCGGATCATGTTGAATGCGCCCTTGAGGTTGACCGAGATCACGCTGTCCCAGTTCTCCTCGCTCATCATCGCTATGAGTCCGTCGCGGGTGATTCCCGCATTGTTCACGAGTGCCGCGATATTGCTTCCGAAATCCTCCGTGATCTGGCTGACTGTCTCCTTCGTCTCCTCGAAAGAGGCTACGTTGCAGACATAGGCAGCAGCCTTCACGCCTGCCTTCCGGCACTCCGCCACCGTCTCCGCGGCTTCGTTCTCATCGCCGACATATACTATCGCGATATCATATCCGAGAGCGGCAAGGCGGAGCGCGACCTCACGTCCTATCCCCCTTGAACCGCCCGTTACTATAGCTGTCCTGTTTCCTTCAGCCATTTGCGATCTCCTTGGCAACCGCCTCGACGGAAGCGGTATCCGCGACGCTGTACGTCCTTACCGACTTGTCGATGCGCTTTATGAGTCCTGCGAGGGTGGATCCCGTACCTATCTCTATGAAGGTATCGGCCCCATCCCCGATCATGTTCCTTACCGTGGTCACCCATCTTACGGGCGACTTTATCTGATCTGCCATGCATGCAGGAATGTCATCTCCGTAGATGGATCCCGTCAGATTCGCATAGATAGGAAGCGAAGGCTTCGCGAAGGAATAGCTCCCGAGCCTCTTCCTGTATTCCTCGGCTGCCCCAGCCATGAAAGGGGAATGGAATCCTCCGGCGACGTTGAGCCTCATTGCCCTTCCGCCGGCTTCCTTCACCTTCTCCTCGAACTGAGCCATCGAGTCCACCGCAGCCGATACGACCACCTGTCCGGGTGAGTTGTAGTTGACCGGGTATACCTCATCGAAAAGCGATGCCAGCTCCTCCACCTTCTCATCGGAAAGCTTGAGGACAGCATCCATCGCAGTCTCCCTGCTCTCGGCAGCTGCCTGCATCAGGGCACCGCGTTCCGTGACGATCCTGAATCCCTCCTCTACGGGGAATGCGCCGGCGTATGCCAGTGCCGCAACTTCCCCGAGCGAGAATCCGGCTGTCATATCCGCCCTGATCCCCTTGGCAGCAAGAGCTGCTGCCGCGGCGCTTTCGACAGCGTACATGCAGGGCTGCGTGTTTGATGTCTTCCTCAGCTCATCCTCGCTTCCCGAGAAGCAGAGGGCGAGGGTTCCCGGACGAAGCGCTTCCAGCGAGTCGAATACGGCCGCAGCAGCGGCGCTGCCGCTGTGGAGGTCGCTTCCCATCCCCGGATACTGCGCACCCTGCCCGGCGAAGACAAAGGCTATCTTACCCATTTCATAGCTCCTCTGAGCACAGGCTCTGCGCCTTCCATGACTTCCCTGACGATCTCTGCTGCCGGCTGGATCCTGCTGACCATGGCGGCAATCTGGCCGGCAAGGAAGCATCCGTCCTTCAGATCGCCTTCCTGCACGGCTTTCCTGAGCGAGCCCACGCCCATCTGCTCAAGCGTTTCATCATCGGTGCCGCCGAACTCGGCCTTCGCATATTCGCGTGCGAATGCTGTCCTGAGCGAGCGGACCGGATGCCCGAGCTTCTTTCCTGTGACCATCGTGCAGAGATCTCCTGCCTTGATCACCTTCTCCTTGTATACCGGGTGGATATTGCATTCCTCTGCGCTGAGGAACCTCGTTCCCATCTGCACGCCTACGGCACCGAGCATGAATGCAGCTGCAACGCCGCGTCCATCAGCGATTCCGCCGGCTGCTATCACCGGGAGGTCGGTCGAATCCACGATGAGCGGTACAAGGACCATTGTCGTAAGCTCCCCGACATGCCCGCCGCTTTCGCCGCCTTCCGCTATCAGCGCGGAGGCTCCGAGCCTTGTCATGAGCTTCGCCATCGCGACCGATGCCACTACCGGAATCACCTTGATTCCAGCTTCCTTCCACATATCCATGTACTTTGAAGGATTGCCTGCACCGGTCGTGACGACAGCCACCTTCTCATCGGCAGCGGCCTGCGCCACTTCATCCGCAAAGGGGCTCATCAGCATGATGTTCACGCCGAATGGCTTGTCCGTAAGCGATTTGGCAGTCTGGATCTCCTTGCGCACATAATCCGCAGGTGCATTGCCCGCTCCGATTATGCCGAGTCCGCCTCCGTTCGAAACGGCGGCGGCAAGGCGGCCATCAGCCACCCACGCCATGCCGCCCTGGAAGACCGGGTACTCTATACCCAGCATCTCTGTGATCGGCGTAACGATCATCTGATCAGTTCTCCTTGCTGAGGATGAAGGAAACGAGGTCTCCGACAGTCTCGATCTTCTTGTCGAGCTCAATCGAGATCCCGAGCTTGTCCTCAAGCTCCATGAGGACCTCCACTGTGTCGAGTGAATCGATTCCGAGGTCACGGAATGTGCTCTCGCTCTTCACGTCTTCCACGCTGCAGTCTGTTCTATCTGCAACGATCTCCGCAATCGCATTGAAAACTTCCTGTTCTGTCATTTCAGTCTCCTGGTTCGTTAAGTCTCATATAAGACTTTGACAAATTTCAGGATTTTGTCAATAAAAAATCAGCGGAATTTGCGTTCAGAATCTGTTAATTGTTGCTGAGGGCAGGATTTTTCCGTACAGGATGGCTGGAATCCCCGCATCCTGTAAAGCATCGCAGGCGTGCCGATTTACATGCTGCCTGCCCCCTTGTGCTTATTCCCTCATGCAAAAAGCGGGCATCCGAGGACGCCCGCCATGCTCATATCATATCACTGATGCAGGATCAGAAGGTTCCTGTCTTTATCGCGTCTATCACGACGCTGCCGACCTTGAAGTTGTTCTCCATGGCCGTTGCGAAGATATCCGCAGCCTCGACGCTGTCCTCATCCGAGAGGGATGCCTCATATGCGGGATCCCAGAGGCTCTCCGGCGTGGCTCCCAGCATGAATACGTCCATGTTCACGCTGTCGCGGATGATGATGAGCCTGTCGAGAAGCCCGAACCTGTCGAGCGTGACTGCGATGGCATTGTCCTCCATCTCGGAGAGTGCATACGGATCAGGAGCCCCGTATGTCTCTGTCATCAGGCGGGCATTCGCCTCATCATAGTATCCTTTCCAGTAGTTGTCTCCCGTGACCGTGGTTCCCTTGAGCACCATCGGGGAGCGCAGGGCCCATTCAGCACTGTCGAATGCCGCAGCCATGAATGCTGCCGTCTTCTCCGTCGTCTCTATCTCCACGTCCTTCGTCATCTGATAGACCTTCTCCGCAAGATCCTGGTTGAGGAGCTTATAGGATGCATCATCATAGCCGGAATCATGGAACCACGTCTCGGCCGTGCCTGATGCCATTTCCCTGGGGTCCGCATGATGCCCGAGATCGTAATCGATCGTGGCTGTGATGATGAAGACATCTCCCATCACGCTGTACTCCGTGGATGAACCTGCGCAGCCTGTGCCGAGGAAGTAGGCATCGGAGAAGTCGAAGCGGTCATCCATCAGGAGGGATGTGAGGCTGACTGCCGTGTTGACCTTGCCCATGCCCGTGACGAAGAGCGCGATCCCGTCCTTGACGTATAGCTTGTTCGCGCTGCCGGCCACATCATAGACCTCGCCGCCTTCGGTATAGGCTTCATGGTAGTACTGGGCCTCTCCGGGGAAGTCCCCGCTCATCTCGCCGTTCTCGAATTTCGGAAGGATCAGCGCATCGATCGCGATGGGATCGGCTGCCGCTGCCGCTGACACGATGGCGATTGCCATCAGAAGGAATGCAATGAGTTTTCTCATGTCCCGATTATAGGGATTATGGGCGGCTGTGGATATAGCCTTCCGGAAGATTGGACCAAGAAGGCCTTCATAATGAAATCCGCATATAGCATCAATCATTATAGTTGTGATATCGGATTGAATGATATGATGATTATAATCATATGGATATCGGCAGGCTCCAGCCGGGGAATGGGGTATGATGGAGGCAGTCTGCAGCCATGCTCTTCTGCTTTCCTGTGCTGAGGAACCATTGGATAAATGGAAAAGGACGGATCGCTCCGTCCTTAAGAGCCCCCGCGCGGATTTGAACCGCGGACCTCAACCTTACCATGGTTGCGCTCTACCGACTGAGCTACAAGGGCATATGACAAACAATGACATGGGGCAATATACAGTATTTGGATTGTAGAATCAACAGGGCATGCAGCCGCATCCTGGATGCGCCCCGGCTATTAACACTGCAACGGGATATGCCTATCATCTTGCCTATGGAATTCTCAGATTTCGGAAGCAAGCTATCCTCGCATTCAGGCATCCTCCAGCTTATGGATGATATCGGCAGGCCACTGCCGGAGGGTGTGAAGGCCCGTCCTCTCGGAGGCGGCAACCCTGCCCGCGTGAAGGATGTCGAGAAGGTATACCGCAGGGAGCTGGAGAAGCTCCTTGCCGACGGGGACAGGTTCGAGGATGTCATCGCGCACTATGATTCGCCGCAGGGAAGGGTAGGCTTCCTGGAGACGGCTGCCGGATTCTTCCGTAGCAGGTATGGCTGGGATATAACGGCGGAGAACATCGCCCTCGCGAACGGAAGCCAGAGCGCGATGTTCTATATATTCAATCTCTTCTCCGGGCAGACCGGAAGGAGGAAGCAGACGATCCTCTTCCCCCTGATGCCTGAATATATAGGATATGCGGATCAGGGGATCGAGAAGGATTCATTCGCCAGCATTCCGTCGAAGTGCGTCTATTACGATGACCGCACGTTCAAGTACTTCCTTGATATGGATGCGGTGTCGGCCTACCTCGGGGCGCATCCCGAAGTCGGAGCCATGGCCGTCTCCCGGCCCACCAACCCGAGCGGCAACGTGCTTACCGATGATGAGATCAGGAAGCTTGCATCCCTTGCCCGTGAGCATTCCATCCCGCTGATCGTGGACAATGCATACGGCCTTCCTTTCCCTGATATCGTCTTCACCGACGATGCAGAGCCCGTATGGAATGAGGACATAATCCTCTCCATGAGCCTTTCCAAGATAGGGCTGCCATCGATACGCACCGGCATCGTCATCGCGCGGAGGGATATCGCGAAGGCAGTCGGCAGCATCAATGCCATCGCGGCTCTCGCGACCGGCTCGATGGGGCCTGTGCTTACCGAGGATCTTCTCCGCACCGGCGAGCTCACGAGGCTGGCTGAGGATGTCGTGAGGCCCTTCTATAAGGCGAAGGCGGAACGTGCGGAGGCTATGATCAGGAAGCATTTCGAAGGCACTGAATACCATCTTCACCGCATCGAGGGGTCGATCTTCTGCTGGATATACCTGCCATCGCTCACGATCCCGACGATGGAGTTCTATTCCATCCTGATGAAGGAGGGCGTGATAACGGTCCCCGGCGAGTACTTCTTCTTCGGAAGCGAGGAGCAGAGGAGAGGGGAGGGATACCCCCATGAGCACTATGACAGGTGCCTCCGCCTCAATTATTCCGGAGATGATGCTCTCACGGAGGAGGGTATCGCGATCATAGCCGGCCTGTACAGGAAGCACTCCAGGTGATTGCGGATGCGGCTCCGGTTTTTTCCCCGCTGCTATTGACTACGGGTTGCTCTTTGGCTAATATGAACCGACGGTAGGCTCTCATGGAGGGATGACTGTCCCTTCACACGCTTCCGAAACGAATAAAAACGGCAAGTCCGAGGAGATACATAATGGCTAGTTCAAAGAAGAAAGGACCTGTAGAGAAGATCGCTCTTCAGTGCACTGAATGCAAGCAGAAGAACTACACGACCGAGAAGAACCGCCGCAATACGCCGAATAAGCTCGAGCTTATGAAGTATTGCCCGTTCGAGCACAAGCACACTCTTCATCGCGAGACGAAGATCAAATAAGGGAAAGGACTCCGTATCGGGGTGCGAGCAGGTCAGTAGCTCCAACGGCTAGAGCACTGGTCTCCAAAACCGGGTGTTGTAGGTTCGAATCCTACCTGGCCTGCTGGCACCCCGAGCGTTTAGGGAAGATAGAATGAAGAAGATCGGAAGATATTTCAAGGAATGCTGGCTCGAGATGAAGAAGGTTTCCTGGCCCACAAGGGCGGAAGTCCTCAATTCCACATGGGTCGTCATTGTCTCAACGATTCTCTTCGCCATCGCGCTTGGTCTGGTGGATACCGTTCTCGGGCTCTGCCTTGACTTCATTTTCTAGGAGAGACGATGGCTAGGGGCTGGTACGTCGTACATACATATTCAGGCTATGAGCAGAAGATCGAGAGGACGATCAACAAGTTCCGCTCGAATGATGCCGATTTCGCCGCCTGCTGCACCGGTGTGAGCGTTCCGATGGAGCAGGTTCCTGTCGTGACGGAGAAAGGCGAGAAGAAGATCGAGCTCAAGAAGGTCCTTCCAGGCTATATCCTTGTCGAGCTTGACCTGCCTGACGACACATGGAGGACCATAACAGCCAGAATCGCGAGGATCCCGGGCGTCACCGGATTCCTTACAGCTGATAAGACGGGCAGGAACCCGCCGAAGCCTCTCACCCAGCGCGAGCATACGGATATACTCCGCCGCACAGGCGAGATGCCGGAGGAGAAGGTGTTCCGCCCGAAGCAGGATTTCGAGAAGGGCGAGGAGGTCAAGGTCATTTCAGGGCCGTTCGCCTCCTTCAACGGAACGATTGACGAGATCGATGCTGCGAAGGGGAGGCTCCGCCTCTCTGTCCAGATCTTCGGCAGGTCAACTCCTGTCGAGGTCGATTTCACGCAGGTCGAGAAGGTTCTGGTATAGCCGGAACCTGGTTTTTCACATTGATCATGTTATCTCTCTCAGCTTCGGCTGAGTTGGGAGCTCTTCGTTGAAGAGCGTTAATACCAGCATCGGGCCCCGTGCTATCGGTCAGCTCAGACCAGGCCCAGGATGCATAAGGAGAAGAAAATGGCAAAGAAGAAGGTTACTGCCGTAATCAAGCTGCAGTGCCCCGCTCAGAAGGCCACACCGGCACCGCCTATCGGACCGGCACTTGGTCCCCATGGAGTCAGTGCCCCGCAGTTCGTCCAGCAGTTCAATGACAAGACAAAGGGCTATGAACCTGGACTCATCCTTCCGGTTATCATCACAGTCTATCAGGATAAGAGCTTCTCTTTTATCCTCAAGACACCTCCAGCAGCTGTTCTCATCAAGAAGGCTCTCGGCCTTCAGACAGCTTCCGGCCAGCCAAACAAGGTCAAGGTCGGCAAGATCACTGATGCACAGCTTACGGAAATCGCCAAGACAAAGCTCGAGGATCTCAACGCGAACGATCTTGAGGCTGCGAAGAGGATCATCGCCGGCACTGCCCGTTCGATGGGTGTAGAGGTGGAGAAGTAAGATGAGAAGAGGAAAGAAATACCAGGAAGCTGTCAAGAAGATCGACAGGTCCAAGGAATATACGATCCAGGAGGCAGCGGAGCTTGTGAAGAGCATTGCATTCGCTTCCTTCAACGAGACTGTCGAGCTCTCTGTCGCGCTTGCTCTCAAGAAGAGCCAGTCAGTCAGGGATACGGTTGTCCTTCCGAACCAGTTCATGGCTCAGAAGAAGATCCTCGTCTTCGCCAAGGGCGAGAAGGCCGAGGAGGCAAAGGCAGCCGGCGCTGCCTATGTCGGCGATACTGATCTCATCGACAGGATCAAGGGTGGCTGGATGGATTTCGACATCGCTGTCGCCACTCCTGACATGATGAAGGACGTAGGCCGCCTCGGACCGATCCTCGGAAGAAGGGGCCTCATGCCCAATCCGAAGACACACACCGTCACGAACGATATCAAGGAAGCTCTCGAGGAGCTCGGAAGGGGCCGCGTTGAGTTCCGCTCTGACAAGACGGGTGTCGTCCACATGGCAGTAGGCAAGGTCGACATGGATCCTGCGAAGGTCGCCGAGAACGCAAAGGCAACGCTCGTTGAGATCCTGAGGAAGAAGCCTTCCGATGCGAAGGGTGATTTCGTGGTATCCGTATCCCTCTCCACGACGATGGGACCGGGTGTCCGCGTGAATTACAGAGACATGGCTGACGCCGCTGCAGTATAAGGATGGATGACATGGAGAATTACAAGACACGTGTAACCCCGGCTAAGGTTGATGCTGTCGCTGCTCTGAAGGATGAGTTCAAGGACTACTCCGGATTCATCTTCACTGATTACAGAGGCATGACAGTCGAGCAGATCACCGACATCAGGAAGTCCCTGAGGAAGGATGAGGCTGCTTATCGTGTTGTCAAGAACCGCTATGCCAAGATCGCTCTCAAGGATCTCGATCGCACGGGAGCCGAGGAGCAGATGAAGGGACCGACAGCTGTCGCGCTCATCAAGGGCGATACGGCCAATACGGTTGCCAAGGTTCTGTTCAATGCGAACAAGGATGGCGTGAGCATCCAGGTCAAGGGAGCGCTCCTTGACGGGAAGTTCATGACAGCCGAGGAAGTTGAGGCACTCTCGAAGCTCCCGACCAAGCTCGAGCTCATCGCTTCCCTCATGGGTACGATGAAGGCACCTGTGCAGAAGCTTGCCGCTACTCTTCTCGCCTATGTCGAGTCGAAGGGCGGTGCGGCTGAGGCTGCTGCCCCTGCTGAGGAAGCACCCGCTGCTGAAGCTCCTGCCGCTGAGGAGAACTGATACGGTCCTAGTCTTCAAGTAACCTGCTAGACCGTGGAAATATCATAAGGAGAAGATAATATGGCTACAAAGGAAGAAATCCTTGAATCCATCGCTCAGATGAGCGTTATGGATGTTGCGGACCTCATCAAGATGATGGAGGAGAAGTTCGGTGTTGTTGCGGCTGCCGCTGCTGTCGCAGCTCCTGGTGCAGCTGCTGCTGGCGATGCCCCTGCAGAGGAGGAGCAGACTGAGTTCACAGTCGTCCTCAAGAGCGTTGATGCAGCAAAGAAGATCGCATGCATCAAGGAAGTAAGGGCTGTCACGGGTCTCGGCCTCAAGGAGGCAAAGGACCTCTGCGAGAACGGCGGTAACCTCAAGGAAGGCGTCAGCAAGGAAGAGGCTAACTCCATGAAGGAGAAGCTTACAGCTGCTGGATGTGTTATCGAGGTCAAATAACACTGCCTATATTCAGTATGCCCAGGCCGCTCCAGGCCTGGGATTATGCCATCGGGCCTGCCCGATGGCTTAGGTGTCTGTAAACAATAGTGAGAAAAAGCGATTCAGTGTGCTATGGAGGTACAATGATGCCCAGCAAAGGCAAAGCCATTAAGAGAGTTGACATCGGCTCAGAGCTCCCGGAAGTATGCGAGCTTCCGAATCTTATCGGGATCCAGACCGAGTCATTCAGCAAGTTCCTTCAGCTTGACAAGCTGATGAAGGGCGAGGCCCCAGATCCTTCCATCGGTCTTGAATCCGTATTCCGCCAGACATTCCCCATCGTCTCCCCCAACGAGGATATGAGGGTCGAATACAATGGCTATACCGTCGATATGGACGGCATCAAATACACGGAGTCGGAGTGCAAGAAGAAGGGCAGGACCTATGGTGTTCCCGTCAGGGCTAGCGTGGCTCTCGAGACGAAGAATGGCGAGATCAAGGAGAAGGATATCTTCTTCGGCGATTTCCCTTTGATGACGGATCGTGGTACTTTCATCATCAACGGCGCGGAGCGCGTAATCGTTTCGCAGATCGTCCGCTCTCCCGGCGTTGTCTTCAAGGAAGGCAAGAAGAACGATGCATCATCGCTGTATTACGGAACCCTCTATCCATATTCCGGAACCAAGCTCGAATTCGTCCTGACTAGGAAGAACGAGAAGGTCGATACGAAGAAGGGGGAGTCCTCAAGCGCAGCCGAGAGGAAGAAGGTCAACAACATCATCCAGGTCAGCTTCGGCAAGAAGCCGTTCCTCGTGACATTCTTCCTCCGTGTCCTCGGAATCGATACGAGGGACAGGATCGTCGAGGCGTTCTACCAGAAGAAGACCGTCGATATCTCCGAAAGCCTCTCTGAGGATGTTCGGTACTTCTCGTACAGGGACATCAGGACAGAGGACGGTGAGCTGAGGTATCTTGCCGGCGATGAGCTCGGAGTCGTGGAGCTTGAGGATCTCAGGAGCCGCGGTTTTGCATCCGTTGATGTCGTCGATACCTCTGCGCGTGATATCGATGCCCCGGCGCTGGCCGTGCTGAAGACGCTCCGCCGTGAGCGCATACTCTGCCCGGACTACAGGCAGGAGGATTCGGAGGAGTTCCAGAACGAGTACATCGGCCAGATCGTCGAGGCCTGCAAGAACTCGCTTCCGCAGAATCTCAAGACATTCCCCGAGCCGAAGAGGGTCATCAGCTATTTCCAGGATTTCTTCCTCCATGGGAGGGGTTTCGAGCTCGAGGACATCGGGCGCCACAAGCTCAACAAGAAGTTCTATGGCATGGATGACTCGAAGTACATCACGGAGACAGCCCTCACGACCGATGATGTGATAAACACCGTCAGCTTCCTCGTGCAGTTCTGCAACGGCGTCATCAAGGAAGATGATATCGATGCGCTCGGGAACAGGAGGGTGAGGACCGTCGGCGAGCTTCTCGTGATCGCTCTTTCAGAGGCGTTCAACCGCATGGCGAAGACCGCACGCGAGAAGATGAACATGACGGACGACTCCGTCAAGCCGCAGGAAGTCATCTCCATCAAGCCCATCGTAGGCGCGATAAAGGAATTCTTCGGTTCATCGCAGCTCTCGCAGTTCATGGATCAGATCAATCCGCTTGCAGAGCTCACGCACAAGAGGCGCGTATCCGCCCTCGGACCGAAGGGCGGTCTCTCCAGATCGTCTGCGCGCGCTATCTATGAGGTGCGCGATGTCCATTACACGCACTACGGAAGGATATGCCCGATCGAGACTCCCGAAGGCTCCAACATCGGTCTTATACTCTCCCTCGCGAACTATGCGCGCATCAATGAGTACGGCTTCATCGAGACACCGTACAGGAAGGTCGTGGACGGCATCGTCACCGATGAGGTGCACTATCTCGATGCCAATGACGAGGAGAAGTACTACATAGCCCAGGGCAATGCAAGGATAGACAGTGAAGGCCGCTTCCTCGAGAAGGAGATCGCGGTAAGGCATTATGGCGACTACGGCGTCGCGACTCCTGACCAGATAAGCTGGATGGATGTATCCCCGCGCCAGGTCGTATCCGTGGCTACATCGCTCATCCCGTTCCTCGAGCATGATGACGCCAACCGCGCGCTCATGGGATCGAACATGCAGCGCCAGGCAGTGCCTCTCGTATTCCCCGAGGCTCCAAGGGTCGGTACCGGCATGGAGCAGAGGACGGCCTATGACTCAGGCGTCCTCATCAAGGCAAGGCGGTCAGGCACTGTATCCTATGCTTCATCGACCGAGATCAGGGTCATCCCCGACAATCCGGAGATCGAAGGCGAGGTTGACAGCTATGAGGTGCACAAGTTCGAGAGGACGAACCAGGATTCCTGCCTGAACCAGAAGCCGATAGTCAACGTAGGTGACAGGGTCGAGGCAGGCGATGTCCTTGCGGATGGTCCTGCGACGCAGAACGGCGAGCTTGCCCTCGGCCGCAACATCCTTGTCGGATTCGTTCCATGGAACGGCTACAACTACGAGGATGCCGTTCTCATCTCGGAACGTGTCGTCAGGGAGGATATCTATACATCGATCCATATCAAGGAATTCTCCATAGATGTCAGGGAGACGAAGCTCGGGCCGGAGAAGCTGACGAGGGATATCCCCAACACGAGCGACAAGCTGCTTGAGCATCTCGATTCCGAAGGCATAGTCTGCATCGGCACCTATGTGCATCCTGGCAGCATACTTGTCGGGAAGGTGACTCCGAAGAGCGAGGCCGATACCACTCCGGAGGTCAAGCTCCTCAATTCCATCTTCGGCGAGAAGGCCAAGGAGGTCCGTGATTCCTCCCTCAAGGTGCCCCATGGGACAGAGGGGACGGTCATCGATATACAGCGCCTGAAGAAGAGCGACAAGGATGAGCTCCAGCCCGGAGTCGATGAGACGATCAAGGTGCTCATCGCTACCAAGCGCAAGCTGAAGCAGGGCGACAAGATGGCAGGGCGCCATGGTAACAAGGGCGTTGTATCGAGGGTGCTCCCCGAGGAGGATATGCCGTACATGGAGGATGGCACTCCGCTTGATGTCTGCCTCAATCCGCTCGGCGTTCCGTCCCGTATGAACATCGGACAGCTGATGGAGACAGAGCTCGGATGGGCTGCAGTGAAGAACGACAAGTGGTACAAGACACCGGTCTTCCAGTCCGCCACGATGGAGCAGATAGAGCATGAGATGGAGGAGGCAGGGCTTCCCAGGAACAGCAAGACGAAGCTCTATGACGGACGCACAGGCATTCCGTTCGTGAACGATGTCTTCTGCGGCTATATCTACTATCTCAAGCTGCATCACCTCGTCGATGACAAGATGCATGCCCGTTCGACAGGTCCTTATTCGCTCGTCACGCAGCAGCCTCTCGGAGGCAAGGCCATGTTCGGAGGGCAGAGGCTCGGAGAGATGGAAGTCTGGGCATTCGAGGCATATGGCGCTGCCAATACGCTTCAGGAGCTCCTGACCATCAAGTCCGATGATATGAAGGGAAGGGTCCAGATCTATGAGTCAATCGTCAAGGGCGAGCCTGCGCAGACTGTTTCCATGCCGGAGGCATTCAACGTGCTTGTCCAGGAGATAAGGGGTCTTGCCCTCGATATCTCCGTATTCGATGAGAACGGCAGGCAGGTGCCGCTCACTGAGCGCGACGAGGAACTGATCGCGAAGAAAGAGAAAGGCGCTTTCTAGGAGGAAAGACGGAATGAAGGAAATACAGGATTTCAGCTCTATAAGGATAAAGCTTGCTTCGCCGGAGCAGATTCTCGCTTGGTCTTATGGCGAGGTTAAGAAGCCTGAGACCATCAACTACCGTTCTCTCCGCCCGGAGAAGGATGGCCTCTTCTGCGAGAGGATCTTCGGCACAACCAAGGCCTGGGAGTGCTGCTGCGGCAAGTTCAAGTCCAACAGATACAAGGGCGTCGTCTGCGACCGCTGCGGTGTGGAGGTCACGGATACGAAGGTCCGCCGCGAGCGCATCGGCCATATCACCCTTGCCGCTCCGGTAGCCCACATCTGGTTCTACCGCTCGACGCCATCGATCATGAGCTATCTTCTCGACATAAAGAGATCGGAGCTCATGGAGATACTCTCATATGAGAAATACGTGGTCACGGATCCCGGTCAGGATACCGATCTGAGGAAGTATCAGGTGCTGAGCGAGGATGAGTACTACATGGCTGTCGACAAGTATGGCGATACATTCAAGGCAGGCATGGGCGCTGAGGCCATCTACGATCTGCTTAAGGATCTCGACCTCAAGACGCTTTCTGAAGAGCTCAGGGCCCAGCTTTCGCAGAAGGAGGAGGCGAACAACAAGATCGATAACAAGCTTCTCTCCCGTATCCGCTACTGCGAGGAGTTCCTCTCGTCAGGGAACAGGCCTGAATGGATGCTCCTCAAGGTCATCCCCGTGATCCCGCCTGATCTCCGCCCGATGGTGCAGCTCGATGGCGGACGCTTCGCGACAACCGATCTCAATGAGCTGTACAGGCGTGTCATAAACAGGAACAACCGTCTGGACAGGCTCATCGCCATCCAGGCTCCTGATATCATCATCCGCAACGAGAAGAGGATGCTGCAGGAAGCTGTCGATTCCCTCTTCGACAACTCGAAGACGCCGAATCCGACGAAGGGAAGCAGCAAGCGCGACCTCAAGTCGCTCTCCGATGTGCTCAAGGGCAAGCAGGGAAGGTTCAGGCAGAACCTCCTCGGCAAGCGCGTCGACTACTCGGGACGCTCCGTTATCGTCGTAGGCCCGGAGCTGAGGATGCATCAGTGCGGAGTGCCTTCGAAGATGGCTCTCGAGCTCTTCAAGCCGTTCATCATGCGCAAGCTCGAGCAGAAGGAGATCGCCCAGAACGTCAAGCGTGCGAAGCTTCTTGTCGAGCAGGAGGCTCCTGAGGTATGGTCCGTGCTTGATGAGGTCGTGAAGGAGCATCCCGTCATGCTCAACAGGGCCCCGACTCTCCATCGTCTCGGCATCCAGGCTTTCGAGCCGGTGCTCGTAGAGGGGAAGGCACTCAAGCTCCATCCGCTCGTATGCCATGCATTCAATGCTGACTTCGATGGTGACCAGATGGCTATCCATGTGCCTCTTACGCAGGCTGCCCAGCTCGAATGCTGGACGCTCATGCTCTCCACCACGAACCTCCTGGATCCGGCGAACGGCAAGCCTATCGCATTCCCGTCGCAGGACATGGTCCTCGGCATCTTCTACCTTACGAAGGAGATGACCGATCTCGATCCGGACAGGAAGGTGAAGAGGTTCGAGACTGTCGCTGAGATAGAGGCGGCAATCGATGCATATTCGGTCTCCTACAATGAGAAGATCTATTACCGCTTCAAGAAGGGGCTTGTCATAGTCGACGAGAAGGGCAGCAGCCAGACTTCCGACGGAAGGAGCTGGTATGCGACGACTCCGGGACGCATCATCTTCAATGCGGCGATACCGGAGGGCATCCCATATCAGAACTACTGCCTTGGCGACAAGCAGCTGAGGAAGGTCATAGGCGAGACGATCAGGAACCGCAAGCCATCGGTGGCTGTCGAGCTCCTCGATTCTGTGAAGGACCTCGGATTCAAGTACGCGACGCTCTTCGGCGCCACGATCGGGCTTTCGGATATGGTCGTCCCTGAGGAGAAGCCTGAGCTTATCGAGGAGGCGAATGAGAAGCAGTCGGTCGTCTTCAAGCAGTATCATGATGGGCAGATCACTCAGGAAGAGAGATACAACCGTGTCATCGAAGTATGGACAGAGACCAACGAGGCCCTGACTGACAGGCTCATGGAGGATCTGAGGAAGAGCCAGCATGGATTCAATCCGCTCTATCTGATGGTTGAATCCGGCGCTAGGGGTTCCAAGAACCAGATCAGGCAGCTCGGCGGCATGCGCGGCCTCATGGCCAAGTCAAACGGCAAGATCATCGAGCTTCCGATCAAGTCGAACTTCAAGGAAGGCCTCTCGATCATGGAGTTCTTCATCTCGTCCAATGGCGCGAGGAAGGGTCTTACCGATACGGCGCTCAAGACAGCCAAGGCAGGCTACCTTACACGTAAGCTCGTCGATGTCGCCCAGGATGTGGTCGTCTCGATCGAGGATTGCCATACGATCAACGGAAT
Source organism: uncultured Spirochaetaceae bacterium (assembly GCA_944392935.1). Classification (GTDB taxonomy): domain Bacteria; phylum Spirochaetota; class Spirochaetia; order Sphaerochaetales; family Sphaerochaetaceae; genus Ornithospirochaeta. The sequence continues at coordinate 5,933 of CALXYI010000016.1, read as the reverse complement.
CTGGGTGTCGGCAGTGAAGGACGGCGATGCAGTCATCGAGACGCTTGCCTCGAGGATCACCGGATCATGCCCCGTGGAGGATGTCCTCCATCCGTTCCTCAAGGACGGGAACGGCGCTCCTGTGGTGCTTGCCAAGGCGAACGAGGAGATTTCCGATGAGACAGCGGCGGCAATCGAGGAAGCCGGTGTCGAGAAGGTCCTCCTCCGCACCGTCCTCACCTGCGAGGCCGAGCATGGCGTATGCCGCAAGTGCTATGGACGCAACCTTGCCACGAACCGCCCTGTCGAGATAGGCGAAGCTGTCGGAATCATCGCAGCCCAGTCCATCGGACAGCCCGGAACGCAGCTTACGATGCGTACATTCCATGTCGGCGGAACAGCTTCCACATCCACCAAGGAGAACAAGCTCGCATTCAGCTATCCGACGATCATCCGTGCCCTGAAGGGACTGATCATCAGCAACAGCAGCGGGCAGCGCCTCTTCCCGAGGAAGGGCCATATAACGCTGAGCCGCGTATTCGAGGAGATCACGGGTCAGTTCGATGAGCTTCTCGTGCAGAATGGCGAAGCTGTCGGAAAGGGCTATCCTTTCTACAGGAGGGGAGGAGAGGAGATCGCAGCGGCAGAGAACGGAAGGCTCCTGCAGATACAGGATCCATCATCCCTTTCCGGAGGGATCCGCACGTTCGTAGTAGGCCCGGAGGCTGATTACCAGGTGCCTGCAGGTTCCGAGCTCATGGTCTCTGAAGGCCAGGTCGTGCCTGAGGATGCCGCGATCATCACGTTCGATCCGTTCTCCGAACCCATCATCGCAGAGGAAAGCGGCGTGGTTGAGGAGATGAACGACTTCGTCGAGGATAAGTCATTCAGGCGCACATACAACGAGGCCGGGGATTCCGAGATCCTTGTCGTGCCTAGCGCGCAGCTCGGTGCATTCCGCCCTGCTGTCGTGGTGCGCACCGATTCCGGGGAGCTCAACTTCTATCAGATCCCGGGCGGTGCATACATGGTCATCAAGGAACGCGGGGAACGCGTTGAGGCCGGTGATATAATCGCGAAGGTCTCCAAGGACAGCACGACGACGAAGGATATCGCCGGAGGTCTTCCGCAGGTCGACTCCCTCTTCGAGGCACGCCACGGGAAGGTCGCTTCCTCCAATAAGGTCAACCCGATAATCCTTGCCCGAGTGACCGGTACGGTGACGGAGGTCCAGGCTGGGACTGCGAACGGATCGACGACCACAGTCACGATCCGCGATGCCTTCGGAGCGTTGCATCCGCATAAGGTATATACCAAGGATGCGATCCTCCTCGTCCGCGAGGGCGATGAGGTCAAGGCGGGCGAGCCTCTCTGCGACGAGCCTGTGACATCGAGGGAAGTGCTTGATGTGCTCGGCGAGAACGCAGTGCTCTCATTCCTCGTCAACGAGATCCAGAAGGTCTACAGGATGCAGGGTGTCGAGATCAACGAGAAGCATCTGGGAATCATAATCCGCCAGATGCTCAGGAAGGTCGAGATCCTCAGGGCCGGCGATACGCAGTTCGTCAAGCAGCAGCGCGTCGACAAGAACTACTTCGACCGCGTGAACGCCGAGATGAAGAAGCAGGGCAAGACACCGGCTATCGCACGCCCTGTCCTGCAGGGTGTCTCCGAAGCGGCGCTCTCCGTCGATTCGTTCATTTCCGCGGCTTCGTTCCTCTCGACCACCAAGGTCTTGACCAATGCAGCCATTGCTGGTAAGAAAGATGAGCTGAGAGGCCTCAAGGAGAATGTCATCATCGGGCATCTCATTCCTGCCGGTACAGGTATGAAGCACTACAGGAATGTCCATCTCGATGAGGATGAGAAGCTTCTCGAGCTGCAGAAGGAAGTCGATAGGGTCAGGAAGGAGCAGAAGGCCGAGACCGTATTCGAGGATTTCGATGCAGAGGAGATCGGTGATATGAGGACGGTGGGAGAAACTGCCGGTATGGACGAAGGTCCGTTTGAGGAGTAAGGCGCCTGTCGGCGCCCCTCCGGGGTCTTCGCGGCAGTTCTCATGCTGACCATCGTCTTCAAATAGATGTGCCGCTTGAGCGGCATAGGTCCCTCATCTGTGAGCGAGCGGATCAAATCAAAGGAGCGTATCGAAAGATGCCTACTATCAATCAGCTTATAAGGAAGGGCAGGGAATCCTCCAAGTCGAAGACTAAGTCTCCGGCTCTGCAGGGCTGCCCCCAGAAGAGGGGAGTATGCACAAGGGTTATGACAGTAACCCCCAAGAAGCCTAACTCCGCTCTCAGGAAAGTCGCACGTGTGCGCCTTTCGAATGGAATCGAAGTAACCGCATACATCCCTGGTATCGGCCACAACCTCCAGGAGCACTCAGTCGTGCTCATCAGGGGCGGAAGGGTCAAGGACCTCCCGGGTGTAAGGTATCACATCATCCGCGGTACCAAGGATACCCTCGGTGTCGCAGACCGCAAGCGCAGCCGCTCCAAGTACGGCGCGAAGAAGCCAAAGGCCTGATAGGAGGAAGATATGTCAAGAGAGAAGACTCCGGTCAGGAAGGTCACTCCTGATGCGATTTACCACAGCACGGTTGTCGAGAAATTCATCTGCCGCATGATGCTCCATGGAAAGAAGAGCATCTCCACCCGCATCCTCTATACAGCCATGGATACGATCGCGGAGAAGAGCGGCGAGAATGCGCTCGATGTCTTCAGCAAGGCTGTCGATAACGTGAAGCCTGTTGTCGAGGTCAAGTCCAGGAGGGTCGGCGGCGCAACCTATCAGGTACCTGTCGAGATCAGGGAAGAGAGAAGGGAGGCGCTTGCGATGCGCTGGATCATCGCTGCAGCCCGTGCACGCAACGGCAAGAGCATGAGCGATAAGCTTGCTGATGAGCTGATGGATGCATATAACTCCACCGGCGCAGCCTTCAAGAAGAAGGAAGATGTCCACAGGATGGCAGATGCAAACAAGGCATTCAGCGATTTCCGCTGGTAGTCAGCAGCCTTCAATGATGAGAGCCCTCCCCTGTGCGGAGGGTTCTTCCTTCTCTCCATGATTCCCTTATGCTATCATTTCCGGGAGGAGGAGAGATGATTCCCGATTACGATGACTACTATTCCCTTACGGCCTACTGCAGGCGCTTCATAAGGACCCCGATGCGCGAGATCGAGGGATGGCTTTCCCAGAAATCCACCGTGGCCGCCATTGTCGACTGGGAAAGGCGGAACGGGAACGAGAGCTTCCGGGAGGGAAGCATCCCGTATCTCTTCGAGAAGACAGAGCGCGACGAGGTGATAACCGTTCCCGATTTCATTGCGCTCACATCGTGCCAAGGCCTTGCGATGGATGGCGAGGAAGTGATTGCCGATATCGATATATTCAATGATTTCGTGGCATTCCTCACCGCCCGCGGGATAAACATATGATGATCTAATCTGAGGAAAGGGCTTCCTCCAGCGCCTTCGACAGCTGGTCGGGGCACGAGGTCGGCCTGAAGCCGCATCTTATCCCCTTCGTGCGCTCTATCGCATCCTCGGCCTTCATTCCCTCGCAGAGCCTGCCTATGCCCTGCAGGTTGCCGCTGCAGCCGCCTCTGAATGCGAGGTTGTGGATGCAGCCTCCGTCATCCAGGTCGAATACGATCTCCCTGGAGCATGTTCCGTGCGTTCTGTAGCTGATGGTTCTCATCTGTCCCTCCTCGCAGTAAGATACACGGGTGAGGGAGGTTGGGCAAGGGTGCGCCTCATCAGGTACAGCAGTGCATTCGATCCGGATATAGCGGCATTGTTCCATGATGCCGTGCATTCGTCATGCCGCTGCGATTGCGCTCCCGATGAGCTTGCGGCATGGGCTCCCGATGATATCGATCCGGCCTCTTTCTGCAAGCGCCTTTCTGGAAGCTTCGCTGTCCTCGCGGCCGAAGGCTCCGTTCTCGCGGGATTCGGCTCCGCGGACACCTCTTCCGGATGCATCGATATGCTGTTCACCGCTGCGCATCTGCAGGGCAGGGGCATCGGCAGCCTCATCCTCCGCACGCTCGAGAGGGAGTGCAAGGCCCCATGCTGGGCATATTCCTCCTATACGGCTCTTCCCTTCTTCCGCAGGATGGGATACGTGCCTGAACGGGAGGATATGGCCGTGCGGCGTGGCGTTGCCCTTGGCAGGTGGCTTGTGCGCAAGGTCTGAAGGCGGGGGTGTAATTCCTTTTCTCTGAATAAATTGGGAATCGGTTGACAAAGATTTTGCGTTCATGTAATGTAGTCAAGGTGTCTGACTGTGCCTTCATGGTATGGTCTGACGAAGAGCCAAACCGATTGCCAGCGGCGATAAGGTGGTTCCGGAACGGTCTTTATGACAGATATGACCATTGTCGCCGGGTGAGTCCCGTCGACCTCTGGACCCTTTCTCATCCTTGGCATTCAGCGTGTCTCGCAGATATAAAGGCATGGGCCTTTATTGGATATCTTTGTTTTTGTGGCTCATGCCACAAGGAGGAACTGATGGCTAAGGAGAAATTCGAAAGAACGAAGCCACATGTAAACGTAGGTACGATCGGTCACGTCGATCACGGCAAGACCACCCTTACAGCTGCAATCACGATGCATTGTGCTAAGCTGTTCGGTGACAAGGCCCTTGCTTACGATGCAATTGATAATGCACCGGAAGAGAAGGCTCGTGGTATCACCATCAACACAAGGCATGTTGAGTATCAGTCGAAGAACAGGCACTATGCACACGTAGACTGCCCGGGCCACGCTGACTACATCAAGAACATGATCACAGGTGCTGCACAGATGGATGGCGCTATCATCGTAGTAGCTGCTACGGATGGTGCTATGGCCCAGACAAGGGAGCACCTCCTCCTCGCTCGCCAGGTAGGTGTACCTGCGATCATCGTATTCATCAATAAGTGCGATCAGGTTGACGATCCTGAGCTCATCGACCTCGTAGAGGAAGAGATGAGGGATCTCCTCACTGAGTACGGCTTCGACGGTGCCAACGCTCCTGTCGTCAGGGGTTCCGCATACCTCGCAATGACACAGCCGGACAATCCTGAGGCCGTGAAGTGCATCGACGATCTCCTTGATGCCATGGATAGCTACATCCCGCTTCCGGAGAGAGCTGTCGACCAGCCGTTCCTCATGCCTATCGAGGATATCTTCTCGATCTCCGGCCGTGGGACAGTTGTCACAGGCAGGGTAGAGCGCGGTGTCGTGCATGTGAATGATCCTGTCCAGATCGTCGGTATCAAGCCGACCCAGAACACGGTTGTCACAGGTGTCGAGATGTTCAACAAGATCCTTGACGAAGGCCAGGCAGGCGACAACATCGGAGCTCTCCTCCGCGGTGTCGACAAGAAGGAAGTCGTCCGTGGACAGGTCCTTGCGAAGCCGAACTCAATCACTCCGCACCAGAAGTTCACAGGCACTGTATACGTGCTTTCCAAGGAAGAGGGCGGCAGGCACTCCCCGTTCTTCGATGGATACAGGCCGCAGTTCTATTTCAGGACAACTGACATCACCGGCACTGTCCACCTTCCGGAAGGAAAGGAGATGGTGATGCCTGGCGATCACACGACTATCAACGTCGAGCTGATCCACCCGGTTGCTATGGACAAGGGTCTCCGCTTCGCTATCCGCGAGGGCGGCAGGACAGTTGCTTCCGGTCAGGTAACCGAGATCGTAGAGTGATTCTGCAAGTCTGCCGGGTCCGCCCGGCAGGCTGATGATTTTTGGAGATTTTTAAGAAAATGGCAAATGAAAGAATCCGGGTTAAGTTGAGAGGATTTGACGTTGAGCTTGTGGAGCAGAGCTCCAGGGCTATCGTTCAGACAGTTGTGAAGGCGGGCGCTAAGGTTTCGGGCCCAGTACCTCTCCCGACTCGTATCAACAAATATACTGTCCTCAGGTCGCCGCATGTTAACAAGAAGGCTCGTGAGC
>CALXYI010000015.1 GCA_944392935.1 uncultured Spirochaetaceae bacterium | reverse complement strand
GGCACCCCGATATATCTCCAGGACATCGCAGAAGTCGAGGAAGGCACAGCGAACACGAGACGCCTCTCATATCTGGATGGCCGTGAGATCATCTCGATAAACATCTCCAACGAATCCGACAGCAACGAGACTACGGTGGCCAAGGCAATAAGGGAAGCCCTTCCCGATATCCAGGCCGAGCTCCCGCCGGGACTCTCGCTGACGATCCAGAGGGATTCCACTGAGATGATCACCGACACGATGAATGAGGTCGTCAATTCGGCAGTCCAGGGCGTCATCCTCGCAGCTGCCATCATCTTCGTCTTCCTCCGGGGGATAAAGACCACGATCATCATCTCGCTCTCGATGCCGATCTGCATCCTCATCACGCTCATGCTGATGTCGGTCACCGGCATGTCCGTCAACGCGATGAGCATGTCGGGCCTCATCCTCGGAATAGGAATGACGGTCGATGCCTCGATCATCATCCTCGAGAATACATACACATTCCGCCAGCGCGGAGAGAGGAGCGCCATCGCGGCCATACTCGGAAGCAGGAACATGTTCACAGCCATCTGCGCTTCCACGCTGACCACGATCTGCGTATTCGTGCCTATCCTGATCTACAAGTATGACATCGGTGCCATCGGCGTCATGTTCCAGGATCTCGTCATCACGGTCTGCATCTCCCTCTTCTCCTCGCTCTTCGTTGCCGTCACGCTCGTTCCGGCACTCTGCGGCTCGATCCTGAAGATAAACACAAGGACGCAGAAGCCCCTGAGGATCGGATTCCTGCGGAGGATCGATGATGCGATGGAGAACGGCGAGATGCATATGAGGAATGCATACGTGAAGGTGCTCAACTACTTCCTCGGAAGGAAATTCCTCCTGATCATGCTTCTCGTGCTGCTGCTGATCGTATCGTTCATCAAGTTCGGCGACCTCGGCATCTCGCTCATCCCGGAGATGACCACCGACGATGCCGTCACGCTTGAGCTCACGCTCGATCCGGGAACCACGCAGGATGTGACGAAGACCTATGTCTTCGACATGCAGAGGAAGGTGATGGATACGCTCCCCGAGGACAGCTACGAGAGCATATACACGAATGTAAGCACCAGCAACACGGGAACGATAGAGATAGAGCTCCCGCCGATCACGGAGCAGAAGTACTCCGTATCGGAGGTGCAGGACATGCTCCGTCCGTTCCTTACCGCCGATCCTGCCGCTGACTGGATATTCTCCAACTCAAGGCGCATGTCCGGCTCCGGAATCGAGGTATCGATACATTCCAATGATACCGACCTCGCCCTCCAGACTTCCAATGAGATAATGGATATCCTCAACACCTATGTCCCGCAGGTCGAGAACCTCCAGTCCGATATCGAGAACGGCGCGCCAAAGTACTCGATCGTGATCGATCAGGAGAAGGCGAACGACCTCGGCATCACGATGAGTGACCTGACGACCGCCGTACAGGCTGCGATCACAGGCCTCACGGCAACGGAGATATCCACATTCTCAGCCGATGAGACATATGATCTCATCGTCAGGATCGATGAGGACCAGCTCCAGAGCATCGCTGATATCGAGGCCCTGCAGATTCCTCTCTCAACCGGCGGATCGGTCCGCCTCGATACGGTTGCCGAGCTTGAGGAAGGCTTCGCGCCGATGATGATCATGAGGGAGAACAAGGAGCGCATCAACCACGTCACTGCGGATATAAGGGAAGGATATGCGGCGAATGAGGTGCAGGCAGCTGTGGATAAGGTGCTTGCAGAGCATCTCGTACTGCCTGAGGGCGTGACGCTCGAGCAGACAGGAGAGATGTCGATGTTCGCGGAATACCTGCCGACGCTCGTGATGATAATCGCCCTTGCGCTCTTCCTGGTATACGCTGTCATGGCAGCCCAGTTCGAGTCGCTGATGGATCCTCTTATCATCTTCGCGACGATCCCGCTGCTCCTTATCGGAGTGATCTGGATCCATGTCGCGATGGGACAGCAGTTCTCGCTCTTCTCAATCGTCGGCATCATCGCCCTCATCGGCACCGTCGTCAACAACGGTATCGTCCTCGTGGACTGCATCAACCGCCTTGTCGACCAGAAGGTGCCTGTGAAGCAGGCTTGCCTCCAGGCTGCCTATGGACGTCTGAGGCCTATCCTGATGACAACGCTCACCACGATCCTCGGAATGATACCTATGGCATTCTTCCCCGGGGAGGGATCCGAGATGATGCAGCCGCTGGCTGTCACGTTCACCGGCGGCATCATAACGGGAGCATTCCTTACGCTCCTGCTCTCTCCTACCCTCTATCTGCTGCTGAACAAGCACAGGGAGAAGAAGTATGATGATCCAGATACGCTGACGAACCAGCTCCACGCATACGATATGCGCAAGCTGCAGCAGCTGGATGACATGATCTGACACAGAGGAGGCCGCGGCAATGCGGCCTCCTTCCTTTCCTTGCAATCACAGCCTGTTGCATTACACTAGTATGCGGAGGCATATATGGACAGCATGCAGGCTTCAAGGCTCATAGATGCCGCAATGGGCAGGATCCCATGCGACATGGCAGTAAGGAACGCATCGGTTGTGGATACATTCAGCAGGAAGGTATTCAGGAGCGATGTATACATCATCGATGGCCTGATTGCAGGATTCGGAGGAGAGAGGAAGGCACTGGAGGAGATGGATGCCGGAGGACGGTACATGATTCCCGGCTTCATAGATGCCCATTGCCATATAGAATCATCGCATCTCTCGCCTTCCCAGTTCTCGGATGCAGTCGTACCATGCGGAACGACTACGGTGATCGCGGATCCCCATGAGATACTGAACGTCACGGGACTGGATGGCATGGAATACATGCTAAAGGCCTCGGCCTCCATCCCGCTGTCGGTCTTCTTCATGTTCCCCTCATGCGTCCCGGCAACGCCTTTCGAGCATGCAGGTGCGGTGCTGGAAGCGAAGGAGATAGCAGAATACATAGGGAATGCAAGGATACTCGGGCTCGGGGAGATGATGAACTACCCAGGAGTGGCATCGCACGATGAGGCGGTTATGGCGAAGCTCGAGGAGGCCTACAGGACGGGTAAGAAGATAGATGGGCACGCTCCTTCCATCCTCGGGATGGGGCTGGATGCCTATGCAGGTGCGGGAATCACGACGGATCATGAGTGCGAGACACCAGAGGAGCTGAGGGAGAAGGTAAGGCGTGGAATGTATGTGATGCTCCGTCAGGGAACAGCATGCCGCAACGTGCTCCAGCTTCTTCCGGGCGTCGATGAAGGCAATTCCTCCCGCATCCTCTTCTGCACCGATGACAGGCAGCCTCAGACCATAGTCCAGGAAGGCCATGTCAATTATGGAGTCTCGCTCGCGATCCAGCATGGCCTCGATCCCCTTGCGGCGATAGCGATGGCGACTCTCAATGCATCCGTGTGCTATGGCCTCAGCGATCGAGGTGCGATAGCCCCCGGACGCAGGGCGGACTTCTTCCTCGCCTCCTCCATCTCCGATGGAATCAGGCCTGAGGAGGTGTTCATACTCGGCCGGAAAGCCGCAGAAGGCGGCAGGATACTGATGAAGGCTCCCCATACAGAGCCTGTCGGAGTATCAGGAAGGATGGATGTGAAGGGCTTCTCGAAGGATAAGCTGTCTCTCCGGCCAGGTTCGGATCATGTCAGGGTGATCGACATCATCCCGGGAGGGGTTGTCACCGGAAAGGGAGAGGCATGGATAAGGCGCAGCGAGAGTGGCGAATGGATCCATGATGAGAACGCGGATATCCTGAAGCTTGCCGTGATAGAGCGCCATCATGGCACCGGGAATGCGGCAGCTGCGCTCATAAGGGGATATGGCATGAAGCATGGCGCAGTCGCGACATCCATAGCCCATGACTCGCATAACATAATCGTCATCGGAGACAACGATGATGATATGGCTGCTGCTGTGGGAAAGCTCATCTCGATCGGCGGCGGAATCACTATGTTCAGGGATGGAGAAGAGCTGGGAACGCATCGGCTGGAGATAGCCGGGCTCATGACCGACCTCCCGCTACAGGAAGTCACTTCCTGCCTGGAAAGCATGCACATGACTGCAGGGAAGGAGCTGGGGATATCGAAGGATATAGATCCTTTCATGACGCTCTGCTTCATGGCACTCCCAGTCATCCCTGCTCTCAAGCTCACCGACTGCGGGCTTTTCGATGTGGAGTCATTCTCCTTCACCGATATCGCCATCAAGGAGTGAGAGAGCCTCGCGTATCTCGCTCTCGCGGAATCCCTTCCTGAGGAGGGCGGCCCTGGCTCCCTCCTCGCCTTTCTTCCGTACCAGATCATGGCAGAGTGCTGCCAGGGGCTTGAGATGATCACCGCGCTCCCATGCCTCAGAGAGAGCTGCATCAGCTGCCTCCGCAGGACTCCCCTTCTCCCGGAGCCTCATGCGGAGGATGCTTCTCCCTTCAGGGCTTCTCCTCAGCCTTGAGCGCACGAAGGCCTCGGCAAAGCGTCTCTCGGAAAGGCTTCCCTCTGCTATGAGCCTGGAGACAGCATCATCGACATCATCCGCAGCATAGCCCTTTGCGGACAGCTTAGAGCGTATCTCCTTCTCAGTATGCTCCCTCATCGACAGAAGCTTCAGAGCCCTTTCATAAGCATCCATGGCATGAGTGTACATGAAAAGGAAGGCAGGAAGAAGCGCTTCCAGCCTCCGCTGCCGCTCACCCTCAGGGTATGGAGCATCTCCGCGGGGGCACTCGCCCGGAATGAGCGGCATATGCCATCCTGCCTGGCCTCTGATGTCATTCCACTGTGATCTGGTAGATTCCCGCGTTCCCTGAAGGCGCACTCAGGCTATAAGCACCATCGGACGGCAGAGTGTACTCCACACAGACTGTGGCACCATCTGCTGATTCACCGCCTATGGTCTCCGAAGAGCCATCTGATTCGATGAGGATCCCGAATGGGGTGCCATCCGATGGGACCGCTGCCATCAGCGTCATCTTCTCACCGGCCTTCCCGTCGAAGGAGAGCGAGCTGTCTCCCGAGAGCACGAGCACATTGGAATACGCTGTGCCATCTGCAGCGACGGCAGGCATGGAAGCTGGCTCTACAGACACAGATCCTGTGCCAACACTGAGATTGATCCCACCGAATGACGAATCGCCCGTGATGCTGCCAATGCCGAGATCATCTGCTGCTGCATCCACTGCTGCCATGAGCGTGGATCCGAAGACAAGGAACATGGAAGCGAATGCTATTGCTTTCCTCATGATATTCCTCCTTATCACACAGGAGAGACTAGTGGTGTTCCATGACGATATCGGGTAGATATCGGGGATATGAAGTGAAAAACAATGGCCGATCCATGGAGACCGGCCATCGCAGACGAAGGGATGATTATCTCTTCGAGAACTGGAAGCGCCTTCTTGCGCCTCTCTGTCCGTACTTCTTCCTCTCGACCATCCTCGGGTCCCTGGTCATGAAGCCAGCAGCATGGAGAGCCGGGCGGAATGCCTCGTCGCAGTCGACAAGAGCCCTTGAGAGCCCGTGCCTGCAGGCCTCTGCCTGTGAGCAGATGCCGCCACCGCACACCGTGATGACCACATCATACTTGCCTGCCGTCTCGGTCACATCGAAAGGCTGCACCACCTTGGCTGCATTGATTGCATCAACGAAGTACTCCTCGACATTCTTGCCATTAACCTTAACCTGGCCATTGCCGTCCCTCAGGTATACCCTTGCAACGGAAGTCTTGCGGCGGCCGACGCCATGACCGAGGTTGATTGTCTTGTTCTCTTCTTTCTTGGCCATAATCACACCTCTCCTTAGATTTCAACAGCAGTCGGCTGCTGTGCAGTATGCGGATGCTCGGATCCTGCATAGATCTTCATGTTGTTGAAGAGCTTGCGTCCAAGCCTGTTGTTGGGAAGCATGCCCTTCACGGCGTGCTCCATCGGGTAGGTCGGCTTGCGCACGACCATCTTGCCATAAGGCTCTGCCTTGAGTCCGCCTGGATACATGGAGTGGCGATAATACATCTTATCTTCCATCTTGTTGCCGGTGACTTTTGCCTTGGCTGCGTTGATGATGATCACGTAGTCACCCACTTCCTGGTGAGGAACGTATTCAGCCTTGTTCTTGCCCTTGATGATGGATGCAGCAGCTGCTGCTACCCTTCCAAGGCTCTTTCCCTCTGCGTCGATGAGATACCACTTCCTCTCGATCGACTGCGGTTTGATGAAAATAGTCTTCATAAACTCAACCTTAATCCTTATATCTCTAAGGAATCATCCTCTCCCTTTCCGGAGCAAGGCTCCATAGAGGGACGCAACGCTCGAAAGCAGGTCACCGAATCCTGGCCGCCGATGCAGACAATGGAGTTCCCGGGGAAAGGAAGTATTCGTGAAGATCGCTCTTCGGCTCCTTCGTGCTGCAGCTGCGGGAAGGATATCCTGCCTTCTCCGCTCATGCGAGAGCGTGCGCTTTCACGCACGGAATAGCATTGTATCGGAAAACGCATTGCCGTGTAAAGACATCCGGCCCCTTCATGAGAGTCCATGCAACAGAGTGGATACCCTCCCGCACATGGCAGTAATGAAGGCAGGCACCAGCCCGATCGCAATCCACACGGCCCTGTATCAATCGACCTTCTCAAGAGCCGCGTATGCTTCGATGAACTTTGCCATCCTGTCATTGAAGTCGATCTGGAGGATGCGGCGCCCGTTCTTGACTTCGATGCTTCGCACTGTGCCTATCCCGTAGTTCACGCTCCTGACACGGTCTCCGGGGCTGAACGTCACAAAGCTCTCCTTCCGCTTCTCCTCGCCTTTCTTCCTGATGACGATACCCTCGCTCCATGAAGGACGGGAGGAAACCTCCGTCCTCCTCTTCGGAGCGAACGAGGAGCCGACGCAGGATGAAGGGCTCTCCGCACGATGCGCGCCGATGGAAAGATACGCAGCATCCCCTGCCAGAAGAGGACGCGGTATCTCCTGCAGGAAGCGCGATGGCGAATGGTATTCCCCCCGGCCCCACATGGAGCGCTGGGCAGCGAAGGAGAGATAAAGCGTCTTCCGTGCGCGCGTCATCGCAACATACATTATGCGCCTCTCCTCCTCCGTCTCCATATCGCTCTCGGTACTGCGGCCCGGGATCACCTCATCCTCCAGTCCGACTACGAATACGCGGTCGAACTCAAGGCCTTTCGTGTTATGCATCGTCATGAGCGTCACGCCCCGCTCATCGCGCGGGTCATGATCGCCGAGCACAGTCGTATCGAGCGTGAGCTTCTCGAGGAATGCAGAGAGGGCCGCACGCCCCGTCCCTGCCTCGCCCAGAACATTGACAAGCTCTCCGAGGTTCTCCGTCTTCGTCTTCCTCACGGCCCTGTCAGGCTCGCTGTTATAGAGATCAAGGAGCTGCGTCTCCTCAAGGGCACGGCGGAGCATATCCCCGAGGTTCCCATCCTCATCGAGGGCACGCTCTGCATTGTCCCATGCGGTGAGGAATATGCGTGCATTCGTAGCCGCTGCACCGGATGAGGTATCGACAAAGGCTGCAAGAGCATCATGGAGATCGCTGCCGAGCGATACGATCCGGGCGATCCTTGCCTCTCCCAGCCCCCTTGCGGGCTTGTTCACTATCCTCCTGAAGCTCACTGCATCACGATGGTTCATCAGGAGATACAGCAAAGATAGTGCATCCTTTATCTCCTCGCGGTCATAGAACCGGAGGGCGCCGATCACCTTGTATGGTATCTTCCTGTCGGTGAAGACCTGCTCGAATGCCTGCGACTGCGCGTTCGTGCGGTACAGCACCGCAGTATTGTCATAGTCCCCTGTATTCTGTATCAGGGAGCCGATCCTCTCGGCCTCGGCCTTCCCTGTCATGGAGAACAGTACGGCAGGCCTGGAGCCATCAAGGCCTTCAGCGCTCACGAGATCCTTCTTATGGCGGGCCTTGTTATGGGAGATGAGGGCACCGGCGGCACTGAGTATCTGGGATGTCGACCTGTAGTTCTTCTCCAGCTTTATCTCCCTCACATTCTCGAACGACGATGCGAATGTGAGTATGTTCTCTATCTCAGCACCGCGGAATGAATAGATGGACTGGTCATCATCGCCTACTGCCACGAGCTGGGCTCCTTCCCCCTTGAGGGCGCGGAGGAACTCGAACTGCATCCTGTTGGAATCCTGGTACTCATCGACGAGTATCATCCTGAAGCGCTGCCTGATCGCCTCACCTGCTTCCCTGTCTGAGAGCAGAAGCTCCGTGGGCTTGGATATCAGATCGGCGAAGTCGGCATTGCCGGATGCCTCAAGCGCCTCCTCGTACTTCCGGAACAGGGTCGGGAAATCATAATCAGGCAGTATCCCTGCTATGCCGGGGGATGCATATGACAGCCCTTTGTCCTTTGCCTTTGAGATCGCCTTCATTATCTCCCTCAGCTCACGCCTGTCATAAGCCGTGACGGAGGAGAGCAGAGAGAGGGAATCGTCATCATCGTAGATGCAGAAATCGGGAGAAAGCCCGACGCGGGTGCCATAGCGGCGGAGGATGTATGCTCCGAAGGAATGGAATGTGCGCATCTCAAGCCCCGAGAGATCGCGGCCGGGAAGCATCGCCTGCACCCTCTCCCTCATCTCGCCGGCTGCCCTGTTCGTGAACGTGACGGCAAGTATCTGATAAGGCTGCATAAGGCCGCTCTCCACAGCATATGCTATCTTCGAGGTTATCGTACGTGTCTTGCCGGAACCGGCGCATGCAAGCAGAAGGAGATTATGGTCGAAGTCGAGCACGGCTTCCCTCTGTTCCGGATTCAGCGAATCGAGGTCAGTCAATCCTCACTCCTTCGAGGTCGATCCCCCTCACTCGCGTTATGCCTACGCGCACCCTGTCACCGCTCTTCATCCCGCGGCCCATTATTACCGTAAGCCCATCCACATCCGGCGCCTGGGAGTAGATGCGCCCTATCGCGAGATCCTCTCCCTCGACAGGCTCCTCTATCAGGGCAGTGTACTCGTGTCCAACGAACTTCCCCAGCTGCTCACCTGTGATCCTCTCCTGCACTGCCTCGAGCTCCTTCTGCCAGCGCGCTGCTGCCTTATGGGCCTTCATATGATCCTTCTCATCACGAATGTCATATGCGGGGGTATCCTCCTCGCGGGAATAGAGGAACGAGCCCATCCAGTCGAAGCGGGCCCGGGATGTGAAATCAAGGAGCGTATCGAAGGCCGCCCTGTCCTCTCCCGGGAAGCCGAGCATCAGCGTCGTCCGTATTACGGCATCGGGGAGCGCGGAGCGTATGCGTCCGATCAGCGAGAGATATATCCCAGGAGAGCCTGTGCGCCTCATGGCACGGAGCACGGCAGGATCCGCATGCTGGAATGGGATATCGAAGTATGGGAGGATCCTCTTCCTCTCTGCAGCAAGCTCTATGAGTCCCTCCGGGAACGTGTCGGGATGGATGTACAGCATACGCAGCACGTAGTCCCCAGGAAGCGATGAGAGCCTGTCCATGAGCTCCGTGAAGCGCGATGGGCCTCCGTTATCGGTGCCATATGCCCCCAGATCCTGGGCTACGATGTTGATCTCATAGACGCCGGAGGATATAAGCCTCTCCGCTTCGGCGATCACCTTATCCATCGGCCTCGATCTGAGAGGTCCTCTTATCAGCGGGATCGCGCAGTACGAGCAGCGGTGGTCACAGCCTTCGCTTATCTTGAGATACGCGCTGCCCGGGTATCCGAGGAGGACCTTCCTGTCATCCCTCTCCCTGTCCGGATCAGGATAATCCCCGGGAATCAGGAGCCTCTTCCGGCCCTCAAGCACTTCAGGAAAGAGCGAGAGATCCCTGTTGCCGAAGATAGCATCAGCCTCATCCAGCTCCATCTCGCTCCCATAGCGCTCCGCAAGGCAGCCTGCCAGGATGATCCTGGCATCGGGATTGAGTGAGCGGAGGGAGAAGAAGGTATTCACGGATTCCTCCTTCGCGCTCTCTATGAAGCCGCATGTATTCACGACGATGACATCCGCTTCCGCAGCATCCCGGGTGCGTTCATAGCCATTCTCGAGCGCATAGGAAAGCAGGATCTCTGAATCAACCTGGTTCTTGGCACAGCCAAGGCTCTCGATGTAGATCCGTTTCACGGAAGGCATCGTATTGCATAGCAGAGCCTATTGCAACAACCTCGCATGGAGGCCCCATAATGCATATATGGAAAGATCCCCTGTGCTAGAGGTAAGGAATCTGAGATCACCGGAAGGAGGAGACAGCCGCCTGCGCTCCGTCTCTTTCCTGCTCTACAGGGGGGAGACGCTCGGAATCGCAGGGGAATCCGGAAGCGGTAAGACAACGGCGGCCCTTTCCATCCTTGGCCTGAGGAAGGCTGAAGGCGAGGTGATATACGGCGGAAGGAACATCCTTGCCCTTCCCGGGAAGGAAATGAGGAGGATACGCGGACGATGCATGGCCATGGTCTCCCAGGATCCCGATGCATCATTCAGCCCTTTCATGCGGATCGGCAGGACGGCCTCGCTCATGATCTCGAGAGCGCTGGACACCTCCAGGGCAGAAGCGGAAGCGGCAGCCAGGGAGATGATGGAGCGCACAGGCCTCCCCGGAAGATGCATGGAGATGTATCCCCATGAGATGTCGGGAGGGATGAAGCAGCGTGCCTCGATAGCCATAGCGCTTTCATGCCATCCGGAGATCCTGATAGCGGATGAACCCACAACAGCGCTGGATACGATAATGCAGGCAGAGCTGCTTGCGCTGATCGGAAGGATGAAGGATGAATGCGGGCTATCCGTGATCCTTATCAGCCATGATCTTGGCGTGCTGCGGCAGCAGGCGGATCGCATAGCGATCCTGCATGGCGGTACCATATGCGAGACGCAGGAAACGGAAAGGCTCTTCAGCAGTCCCATCCACCCATACACAAAGAGCCTCCTTGCGGCAGCAGGGGCAGGAGGCAGCGATGGATAAGGAAATCCTTCAGGCTGAGCATCTGGGAGTGCGGTACGGCAGGAAGGGGTCAGCAGCCCTTGATGATCTCTCATTCGCCCTCAGCCGCGGCATGGCGCTTGGCATCGCAGGGGAATCGGGAAGCGGCAAGACTACGGCACTCAGGTGTCTTGCAGGCTTCCAGAAGCCATCATCCGGACGCGTCATACTGCAGGGCGTGGATATCACCGGAGGCGGATGGAAGGCCATGAAGGCCCTGGGATACCCTGTGCAGATGATCCGGCAGGACACATATTCATCGCTCGATCCGCTTTCATCTGTCATAAGCCTCATAGAAGAGCCGCTGCTGATAAAGGGAAAGGAGAGGAAGGAAGCACGCATGGAGGCTCTGGGGATGATGGAGAGGACGGGGCTATCCACCGCTCTCGCCTCACGGCATCCCATGGAGCTTTCCGCGGGGGAAAGGCAGAGGGCTGTCATAGCCCGGGCGCTTATGCCGCATCCTGCTGTCCTGCTTGCTGATGAGATGACAGCCTCTCTCGATGCATCTACCGCCTCCGGCATCATCTCGCTGATGAGAAGCCTAAAGGATGAGGGAACCTCGCTCGTCGTGGTCTCCCATGACCTGTCGCTTCTTGAGAGGATCGCCGACAGGCTGATGATCCTCTACAGAGGAAAGACGCTGGAGGAAGGCAGGACGGACGAGATCCTTCAGCACCCCGCCCATCCATATACGGAAGCGCTTATCGCAGCGCTTCCGGGAAATGGCGGGAGGATGCTGCTCCGCACAGACAGGATGCCAGAGCGCAGCCAGTCATGCCCTCTCCTTCCCAGATGCATGGAAGCCAGGGCGGAATGCAGAAAGCGGCGGCCTGTGCTGTCCGAGGTCTCCCCCGGACACAGCGCCGCATGCTTCGCCTCAGAGAGCGAATCCTGAATCCGACAGGTATTTCCTCAGAGCGGCCTCAGCCTCATCCGGCTTCCCCTGCACAACCGTTCCACGGAGAGCGAGCCCTCTCATGACCTCTGCCCCGGGATAAGCCTGCTTCAGGCATCTGTCGGTCATGCCGATCCCGTTCCCCTCATGGGTGCATATGGGATATATCCGCCTGCCGTCCATACCGGCGGCATCGAGGAATGAATAAACCGGCATCGGCAGGTCTCCCCACCAGTTCGGATAGACAAGGATGACATTCCTTACGCCATCCATGGAAGGCATGGCAAAGCGCAGCGCAGGGCGTGCATTCTCCATCCTCTCCTTCTCCGCTTCCCTGCTGCACTCCTCGTATGATGCAGGGTAATCCGAACTGCGCACGATCTCATACTCCGGAGAGCCGAGCATGGCTGAAGCTGAATCAGCTATGATCCTGCCGCTGCCCTTCTCCACGCAGCCGACTTCATAGTTCTCCCCGCTCCGGGAGAAGAACACAACAAGCGTATCCACCATCATATCCTCCATATAACATGGTGCATTATCCATGCATCAGGGCACAGAGGCAACGGAAGGTGCAATATATCTGCATTTCATATGCAGAAAATATGCAAATCACTGTGGATAATTTCATTATCTATTTTTTATATAAGGAATTACTTGCAAGGCATTGACACGAGGCAACCCGTAATGCATACACCATCGTATGGTAGCGCATATAGCAGATTGCGAAGAGGAAACGCGGCTGCGCCTTACGCATTCCCTCTGCATGGAAGATTTCTCAGCCTCGGGATTCGGCACACTGCCGGAACTCGCCGAAGCCATTGAGACGACTATCCCGAACATGCTTGTCCTGGATCTGCCATTCCCGAATGGCGATGGCCTTTCATATCTGCGCTTCGTACGCTCCAAGTATCCATGTTCCGTGATAGTGACGAAAGCCATAGGAGCGAAAGCGATATGATACTCAGCTTCGAGCTCGGATGCGATGACTATCTGACAAAGCCATCCAGCCCAAAGGAGCTGATGCTCCGTGTCGAGGCTGTCTTCAGGCGTACTTCGAAGGATACGGGTACAAGCGGCAGCTGCTGTCAATCTCTCCGGTGATTTCGTCACTGGCTACGTATTCAATTACGACAAAGACAGCGACACATGGAAGAACTGGGTATTCGGACAGGACAACATCGATACGAACCAGACTGAGCTCAATATCGGGATAGCCGATGACAGCGGTATCTGGGCAATCGATCTCAGCGGGGAAGTCATACTCAATGGATCCTCGATGCATGGCCTTGCCGAACGCATGATGGGAAGCATCTCCGTCGATCTTGCCAAGCTCATCGCAGGTGCGGATACCGACTGGAATGCAAAGCTGCAGCACCTCGCAAATGACAGGATCATCGGGCTCCGGGCATATACCAACAAGTCCGGGCTGAACTACGACAGGATCAGGACGAATGCACCGGGTCTCTGGGCCAATGCCATCGTAGGCTATGGCGATCTCCTGCAGGTGCAGTTCGGAGGAGCCCCAGCCCTTTCATCGGATGCAGGATCCACCGATAAGATAGGGAACGGTACGAAGGGTGATTTCATCGTATCCGCTATGACGAAGCCGATTTCCGGCCTGGCTGTGTCCGTGGACTGGGCGCTTGTCGGGGACGGAGGCTCCCCTGACAGCCTTCTCTTCTCCAAGGACGGATATGCGGGAGAGAAGATGGATGGCGTTGTGGGCGGTGCCGCTGACGTCAACATCGGCGAGCTGCTCGGACTGGACTGGAACATCGGCGTAGGGATCGCTGACAAGTACTGCTATGGAGAGGACGTGAAGACAAACATCCTGGCAGCCCAGGTCTATGGCGGATTCGATCTTCTGCAGGCATATGCCGAATATGCCAATGAGAACAATGCCTATCTCGAGGAGAACATCAGCCGCCTCCACTTCGGACTCGACCTCAACGCCCTTGAAGGGCTCATCCTCGACATCTATACAGGAACAGGCGATGTGGAGAAGTGGGGAGAGGAGCATTACGTCGGCGGCAATATCGGATACGAGATCGCAGGCGCGGCATTCCAGCTCAATCTCCAGTACAGCGAAGGTCCATACCTCTCCGATGCCGGAAGCGATATCTCCGAGACGGGCGTAGGAGCGGATGGATTCTCGATCACGCCAATGCTGAAGGTATCATCCTGATACATCCATCAGAGAGCATACAGGGCTGTTCCCGGATAGCGGAGCAGCCCTTTTCCACGCCATCATGGCTGCTGTATATTCGGATCTATGGACAGGACAATCAGGGTCAGGAGCAGCGCTATCGACAGGCAGGAAGCCATACTGGAGGCTTTCGGCAGGGAGAAGGAAAGGGAGCTCATGAAACAGGGCATCATAACCGCTCCGCTCTTCAGTGCAGTGTGCGTCGCACCGGCGCTGGAGAAAGGGAGGCTAGGCTGCTTCTACGCCTCATCGCGCCTGATAGTCATCTCCGAGGAAATGGCCGATGAAGCCGATGAGACCACGCTGAGGAATGTGCTTCTCCATGAGCTTGCCCATGCGCTGGACCATGCCATCCACGGGCATCTCTCGGGCCACAGTCCGGCATTCAGGGAATGCTGCTCCATCCTGGGCCTCGATCCGGGCTTCGAGAAGAGCAGGATAAAGGCAGGCATCGCAGGAAGGGAGGAGCGGAAGGAGAGGATACGGAAGCTCCTTGCCCTCTCCTCCTCCCCTTTCGAGAACGAGGCTTCCGAGGCGATAAGGAAGGCAAAGGAGCTGATGGCGAAGGATGGCATATCCATGGATGAAGGAAAGGACGAGAGGATATACATGGTGACGCTGTACCAGGCACGGCGCTTCCCGTTCTCGGTGCGGATGCTCCTTTCCTATGTCTCCGATACGGCAGGGGCATATGTCGTCACCTCGCATAGCGCCGACGGTACCAAGGAAGCTGTCGCATACGGCAGCCTGGAGCAGGTGGAGACGGCAATATACCTCTACGACTATCTTGTCTCATCCACGGAAAGCGAGATCGGCAGGCTGAGGGCGGAAGGAATGCATATCTCGAAGGACAGCTTCATGCAGGGAGCTGTATCAGCGCTCTCGAGAAGCACTGCGGACGGGGATACGGACAAGGCCCTGGCAGCCATCCAGAGCGAGAATATGCGCCTGGTGCAGAAGCTCATCTTCCCGGATTCGAGGATATCCGTGAGGAGGAAGAGGGCATCGGGAGGCGATGCATGGAGCTATCAGGCGGGAAAGGGCTTCGGTTCAGGCCTGGGAATCCCTGATGGCATAGGGCGGAGACGTATCGGGAATGGCTCATGATTATTGCCCACTCCGGCGGCGATGGATACAATCCGGGATATGATAAGGCTAGAACCATCATCCCCGAGCGGAACCGTTGAGATACCAGCTTCGAAGAGCCAGACGATCAGGGCTCTCCTGATAGCCGCTTTCGCAAAGGGGAAATCGATCATACGTCATCCTCTTATCTCGGCAGATACCCTCTCATGCGTCAATGCGCTTCGCGCGATGGGCGTCTCGGTGGCATTCAGCTACGGGAATGCGGAGGCATATGTGGATTCATCGTCATTCCCGCCTGCAGAGGCAGTGACGGTGGATGCCGGCAACAGCGGCACTACGGAGTACCTGCTGCTTCCGATGGCAGCGACGCTCCCAGTGCCTGTGACGATAACCGGGGACGAGCAGCTCAGGAAGAGGCCTCTCGGACCTCTGGCAGAAGCCCTGAGGGCACTTGGCGCCAGGGTCGAGGACAATGGAGGATTCCCGCCGGCAACGGTCACGGGTCCCCTCAAAGGCGGGCATGCGGCGATAGAATGCAGGACAAGCCAGTATCTCTCAGGATTGCTCCTTGCCGCCCCTATGGCCTCAGGGAATACGGTGATCGACTGCACCCTGCTCTACGAGAAGCCATATGTCTCCCTCACATCCGGCTGGCTGGAGAAGGAGGGCATCGACTTCACGCTCTCCCCTGATTGCATGCACTCGGAAATCCGCGGAGGCCAGTCATACAGGCCGTTCGATGAATACATCGGAGGGGATTATTCCTCTGCCTCGTTCTTCTTCGCCGCAGCTGCCATAGCCGGCACCTCGATAACGGTCACGGGGCTGGACAGGAACGACAGGCAGGGAGACAAGGCCATACTGGACATCCTCCGGGAAATGGGATGCAGCATTGAATGGAACGGCAATGCAGTCACAGTCACGGGACCGGAGAAGCTCAGAGGCGGGACATTCGATCTCAACGCCATCCCCGACACCCTTCCGGTCCTTGCAATCACTGCGGCCGCGGCCCACGGTGACACCCATCTGGCCAATGTGCCCCAGGCAAGGATAAAGGAGACGGACAGGATCGCATGCATGCACGCCTCCCTTGCCGCTCTCGGCGTCGAGTCGGAGGAAGAGCCGGATGGCCTCGTGATCCACGGCCGGGGCAGGATCGGAGGAGGAAATGCCAAAGGCTATGGGGACCACAGGATAATAATGGCGCTTGCCGTGGCATCCTGCAAAGCGGAAAGCGCGATAGTGATAGATGATGAAAGAGCTGCTGATGTGACCTTTCCGACATTCTTCACCCTTTTCAGCAGCTTGAGGAGGTAGCTATGTACGATCTCAGATCTGATACTTTCACACAGCCTTCGCAGGAGATGAGGAAGGCGATGTACCTGGCAGAGACAGGAGATGATGTCTACGGTGAGGATCCCACTGCGGTGAAGCTGCAGGAGATCGCTGCGGAGATCACAGGCAAGGAGGAGTCGCTGATAGTCTCCTCGGGATGCATGGGGAATCTCATACCGCACATGATAAAGGGAGGCAGGGGCAAGGAAGTGCTCTGTGCCGCCTCCTCGCATATAGTGCAGCATGAGATAGGTGCCGTTGTCTCGCTCTCGGGCACGCTTCCCGTGATAGTCCCGTCAGACAACGGGATAATGGCCCCGGATGATGTCAGGAAGAGCATCCATGGCTATGCCTACGACATGTCCGAGACGGCGATGATAGAAGTGGAGAACACGACATCAGGCCTGATCTATCCCCTTCTAGTGATGCAGGAGATCAAGAAGACAGCCGAGGAGCATGGGCTCTGGGTGCATCTGGATGGTGCCCGCATATTCAACGCCTCTGTCGAGACGGGGATACCGGTACGGGAATACGCAGCAGCCTCCGATGACATCACGTTCTGCCTCTCGAAGGGACTGGGCTGCCCCGCATTCTCGGTGCTCTCATCCACCCATGGCTTCATAAAGGAGGCGAAGAGATGCCGCAAGCTCCTGGGAGGCGGAATGAGGCAGATAGGGATACTGGCAGCAGCAGGCATCTATGCCCTTGAGCACAACATAGGGAGGCTGAAGGATGACCACAGGCACAGGCAGATGATCTCCAGAGCGCTTGAGGAGGCAGGCTGGGCAGATATCGTGATATCCTCCACCAACATGATATTCTTCCGCTCCCAGCACCCTGTGGAGGGAATCATCGAGGCATTCCGCCGCCGCGGAGTGCTCATCCTCCGGGAAGGGGATATGGCCCGCATAGTGCTCTCCCTGAACATCTCAGATGAGGATGCAGAGGATGTCTGCGCCATCATCCGCGACATGAAGACAGGGGAATTCACCGCATGAGGACCACCATCGCTCTATACAGCGCCACAGGCAACAGCCTCTATGCGGCGAAGTCGATCCCGGATGCGGAAATCCTCTTCATCGACAGGATCCTGGATGGGGAATGCCCGGTTCCGGAGGATACTGAACGCCTTGGGATCGTCTTCCCCGTATACATGGGAGGACTGCCCTGCCCCGTAAGGAGATTCATATCCGAATGCCTCGCAGAGCGTGACAATTCATCGCTTGGATATGTCTTCATCATCGCAACGCATGGCGGCATGCCGCTCTATGCCCTTGCCGATGCGGACAGGTCGCTGCAGGATGCCGGCATCGCGCTCTCCTATGCAGCCTCGGTGAGGATGCCCGATGCATACCTTCCCCTGCAGAAGAAGGCAGTGCCTATCGAGAAGGCGGAGATCATGAGGAAGGAAGCCGATGGGAAGCTCATGGCGATTGCCAGCGACATTGCAGCAGAGAGGATCCGTCTTCCGCATAAAGGACCGGGCTGGAGGCTCATAAGGCACTTCTCAGCGAAGGCAGGCAGGCCCGCTCCGCAGAGAGGGCTCACGGTCTCGCAGCGCTGCACCGGATGCGGGACATGCGTCTCTGTATGCCCTATGGGGAATATTTCGATGAGGAACGGGCAGGCAGCCTTCTCCGGGGAGTGCATTTCCTGCTTCGCCTGCTACCACAGATGCCCGGAGAATGCTATAGATTATAAAGGCGCCGCCGGACAGTACAGAGGATTCGTTTCCACCGATGAGCTAAGACGGAGGTAAATCATGGATTTCAGCATCGCTGCGGACAGACGCAACACCAACAGCATCAAATGGAACAGGGAAGCCATAGAGAATATCTCTGCGAACCCCGATGCAGAGCCATTCTGGGTCGCTGACATGGATTTCTTCCCGGAGCCCCACATACAGGAAGCGGCAAGGACGCTTGCCGGGCTCGGAATCTACGGCTATCCATCGTCCCCAAAGGATACATCGGCAGTCTCGGCATGGCTGAGGATGAAGCATGGATGGATAGTGCCGGATGAGCGCATAATCTTCTGCCAGGGACTCCTGCACGGGCTTGCGCTGGCCATGAACCTCTTCACGGAGAAAGGCGCGAAGATCCTCGTGCCATCCCCTATGTACAGGCCATTCAGGCAGATTCCGGAACGCAACGGACGCCTCCTTATAGAGCATGACCTCGGATACAGCGGCGGGCGCTTCTTCCTTGACAGGGAGAGATTCACCCGCGATGCCGCGGAGGCGGACATGATAGTCTTCTGCTCACCGCAGAATCCATCAGGGATCGTCTTCCCGCGCGAGGAGCTGGAGTTCGTGCTGCAGACAGCGAAGGAGAGGGACATCCCACTGATCTCCGACGAGATACACTCCGATCTTGTCCATCCGGGCGCGAAGCACATACCCATGGGGCTTGCCAACGAGCGCATAGAAGCGAAATGCATCACGCTCTTCGCACCATCGAAGACCTTCAACATCGCAGGCGAGCACTGCGCATTCGCGGTCCTTTCGGATCCTGGCATGGAGAAGGCATTCCGTGATGCTGAGGCTGCGCTCTGGCTGAATGAGACAGCCATCACCGCAGGGGAGCTCGCATATGCGGCATATACGAAGGGCTTCGAGTACAACAGGGATCTCTGCAGGTATCTCGGGGAGAACGTGAAGGCCATAAGGGAATACCTTGCAGCAGCATGCCCTGAGCTGAGGATGTCCGAATGCGGCGCTTCGTTCGTAGGGTTCATAGACTGCTCGGCATTCTATGACAGGATCGAGAAGGAAGTGCTCTCCGATCCCGGGAAGTACAGCGGAGGTGAAGGCGGCGGCGTGCTCTCACGCTTCTTCGGCGTCAATGCCTCCGTAGCGATGAACGACGGAACATGGTTCGGCCCGAGCTGGAAGAAGTTCGTGCGCTTCAACTACGGGACATCACGCGACAGGATCCTCAATGCCCTTGAGAGGATGGTGAAGGCGCTCAGGGCTCTCTGACAGGATTGCCATCCCGGTCTATCACCTCACCTCGCCTCCATCCCCTGACATAGAGGAGCGTGGCGAGGCATTCCATCCCATAGAGATCACCGATGGCAGAGGCATAGGCTGCTATCTGGGCCCTGTGCCTCATCTCATCCATGAAGCGGTCGGTCTTGTAGTCCACAACGAGGATATGATCCGGATAGAACACAAGGAGATCGGCCGATCCCTCCAGGACAATGCCATCCGACGGATAATAGAACCTCACTTCCGTCTCTGTCCTCCTGCCCTTCACTGCCTCAAGATAGAACCGGGAGGAAAGGAAGCTGCGGGCTGTATCCATCACAGCCTCCTCTAGCTCTTCCCTTTCAGGATCAGGAAGCGATGAAGGCAGCTGGAAGCTGGGTTCCGTGCCGGAGACAAGGGCCTCAAGAGCTGCATGCACAGCGCTTCCTGTATCCTGCTGGATCGAATGCTTCTCCGTTATCCTGTCAGTGGGAAGATCGGGAAGGCGTATCGCCGGATGATCCGGCTGGTATTCCGCCTCACTATGGGATGAATCCCTTACCCCGATGCGCCTCACGCTGTAGCGCGGCTCTGCCGCAAGCGGTGTGCTGTACCAATCGAAGCCTCCCTTCTCCCTCTCTCCGCCGAATACCGCATGCGCAGGGGCATACCCGATCTCCTCCGCCATCCGGATATCAGCAGCTTCGGAATAGATCGAGAGAAGCGATGGTCCTGACTTGATCCTCCGCTCCTGGGCAGTGAGCACAAGGTGATCGGCAGCACGCGTCATGGCCACATAGAGCACCCTCCTCAGCTCTGCCTCCTCCCGCCTCCTTCCGTAATCGTTCATCTCCTTCAGAAGGGCATTCTCCTCCCCCGGCTCCGTAAGATCGGGGAGTATCACAGGGTGTGAGCCCCTGACGGATATCAGCTTGTCCTGCGCTCTCATATTCCCCATTCCATGATCTGCATCGGCGATGATGACTATAGGGAACTGGAGCCCCTTGGATCTGTGTATGGTCATGATCTGCACACCGCCGGCCCCAAGATGCTGCACAGTGGCATCCTCAAGCTTCTCGGGGTGCCCGATAAGCGGCCTGAGATATGAGAGGAAGGAAGGAAGCCCCTTGCCTTTCGAATCGAAGAGGGAGGCAGATGCCCACAGGTAGCTGAAATGCTCCTCATAGGCAGAGAGATAGGGAGAGCTCTGCAGATATGCATGATATCCGCTTTCGTAGAAGAGCCTGTCAAGGATCGATGCGATGCTGCTCCTGCCCGCCTCTGATCTGAGGGAGGAATAGAGATCGCGTATTGCATCGTATGACAGGGAGTCATCCTCCGACTGGAAAGACGGCTCCTCGGCAAATGCCTCCTCACCATCCTCCATGGAGGCGATGAAGAGAAGCCCATCATCGGAGATCCTTGCAAGCGGGGAGCGGAGAACAGCCATATAGGCAGCCCTGTCCTCCGGGTATATCAGGAGCTGGAGGAATGCATAGATATCCCAGGCAAGGCCTTCCAGGGTAGCTGAAGAGCTCTCGGAGACGACATACGGAATGCTTCTGGCACGGAATGCCTTTTCTATCGGCATCTGGCTCATCGCAGTCCTCAGCAGCACTGCTATATCGCTGAAGGATGGACGCCTGAGGCCGCCATTGCCATCCGGTATCAGATAGTCATCGCTCTCCGTCATCCTGGCTATGCGATCTGCGATGAAGAGCGCTTCGGAATCAGGCCTGGATGCCCACTCCCCGTCCTGAGGAGCATCCTTCGGCAGCATGCAGAGCTCTATCCTCGGCACAAGGCCTGCGTACGGGGCACGGGCCTCCATCCGTCCCGGATCCGCTCCGAATGATGCATATGGAATCGATGTGAAGCGCTGGATGAAGCGCTCCCTCTCCATTCCTTCCTCGTCCAGCGCAGAGCTGAATACAGCATCGAACACGCTGTTCACATGGTCTATTATCGCAGGCTCGGATCGGTAGTTCGCAGAGAGCGGCAGCACGTTCCCGCCCATTGAGGCCACATCATCCGCAAGGGAACGGAACACGGAGACATCTGCACCGCGGAAATAGTAGATGGACTGCTTGTCGTCACCGACGAAGAAGAGCTTGCCAGGATCGAGATCCCCCGCTGCGGGAATGCCGCTGGAGAAGACGCCATCACGCTCGGACAGAAGGTACAGAAGCTCCTTCTGCCCGGTGTTGTTGTCCTGGAACTCGTCGACCATGATGTACCTGAACCGCCGGCGGTAGTATTCCCTCACATCATGGTTCGAGATGAGGATGCTCCGGCAGAGCGATTCCGTATCGCGGAATGTGAGCGCGCCCTGCTGTCTCTTGAGACGCTGTATCGCAGCCACGAAACGCTCAAGCAGCTGCGACACCGCCTCGGCCCTGTCAGTACTCCGCCTGAGAGCGGAAAGCGCCTGCAGCGAGGATATGAACGGCCTGTATTCATCCTTTATGAAATCGGAAAGCGGCCTGTCAGCCTTCTTCCTGAGGCGGTTGAGGGAGAAGGACGGCAGGCAATCCAGCTCGCCGCTGCGGAGCATATCCACGCTGCGCAGGATCTCATCATGCTGACCGTTCCCCGGATTCTCCGCATCGAGCGAAAGAAGCGTCGATATGATATGGCCGGCCATTCCCTCGCTGCACCGCTCCTCCTCGAGAAGCGAGATGAACGCACGGTACGACCCCATATTCTCCTCCGCGCTGAACGATGTGAGGATATCGGTCTCATCTCGGGCGATGCGCACCAGGAATGATAGTATCTGTTCCGTGGTATACAGCTCTGAAAGCGCCATGAACCCAGGCTGCAGGCTATCATCTGCCTGAAGCATCTCGAAGGCATCCTTCACCATGTCCTCTATTCCGTCACCATCGAGAGAGGTGAAGTCCCGTGTGATGCCATAGCGCATCGAATCCGTTCTCGCTATCTCGCTCCAGAACGAGTCCATCGTCGAGATCCTGGCCCGCGGGAAATGGTTCATCAGCTCATCAGCCATCCGGGGATCCTCCCCAGCGGCCATGGAGAGGATCGAGTATATCCTCTCATACATCTCCGCAGCCGCCTTCTTCGTGAATGTGAGTGTGAGGATCTCATCCGCATGCGCCCTGCCATCTGCGACAAGCCGTGCGAAGCGGAGGGACAGGACCGTTGTCTTGCCCGAGCCTGCGCCAGCTGATACGAGGGTGGCCTTATCGGACATTATCGCGGCCATCTGCTCTTCGGATGCCGTCCTTCCCGCTATCTCAAGAAGCCTTTCCGCTGTCATCTTACGCTGAACCTCCTGCGGCAGATGCCGCGCATGGCACACCTCTGGCAGTTCTGATCCGATGGCAGTGCATGCCAGTCCCCGGAGGCAATCGAGCGTGCCGTATCGGAAAGCATCATCTGGAGAACCTCTGTGCTCGGAGCCTCGGCGGCAGATGTGAAGACACCATCCAGAAGCGATATGAAATACGCCTCTTCCGCGCTCTTCCCGCCGCCATATCCTGCGTCTATCAGCAGGCGGTAGATATGGAACTGGAAGCTCCTCTCCCCGACCTCATCCTTCGGAAACCGCCTGCCCTTCTTGTAATCGAAGAGGATGAGCGAGGAGCCGTCACGCGCCTCGGCTATCCTGTCCACCCTCCCCTCGAGCGTGAATCCGGAATCGGGGAACCCGATCGAGAACCCCCGCTCTATGCCATCAGGCAGGGGACGGGAGATCTCATCCATCCGCCTCACAGCATCGACAAGACGTCCCAGATACCTTTTCCTGAGATACGCGATGAGGAATTCCGTCGGGCGTGATGCGGAGGACGGCATATCGGATATCCCCCCGCCATCGAAGCGCCTGCCTGAGCGCCAGAGATCCATCTCCTCCTCGAAGAGCCTTGGGACATCGTCGCATGGAGATGCGCATCCTGTGCGGTAATACCGCTCGAGGATGCTGTGCAGCCTGGATCCGATCTCCAGGTGATCCATTGCAGCAGGCTCATATTGCGGCATCTCCCTGAAGCCGAACGCATACTGGAGCGCATAGAGATACGGACAGCGCGCATAGGCATTGAATGAGGTGTACGAGAGATGCACGGGAAGCGCACGCTCTGCGCCTTTCCTCCCTGCTGTCATATCATCAGCCTTCTTCCTTTCCCTGAACGCGGCAGCCGAGGCCCTCTCATAGCTGAGAAGCTGAAGCGGCAGGATGCGGCTGACAGTCTGCCTTCCTGTCTCTGCGATCCAGGGATCGTCCCCGCACGAGGCCATGCGGCTGGAAGGCAGAAGGGACGCAAGCGGAAGCGCAGCTCCTCCATATGTATCGTATGACGCTGAGATACGGAGATCGGAAGTCATTGCGGAATATAGCGAGAGAAGCGGAAGCGTTATGTTCTTCTCCTCACGTTCCGCCGCAAGCTCGTAATCGGATATGGAGGAGGCTTCCTTCACGATACGGGAGCTTTCCCCTTCATTGAGCGCTATGATGAAGCGATGCCTGCAAGGCACTGCGGCATCCTGGGTGAATGGGTATACCCGCACACCCTCTTTACGCTTCTTCGGAACGTATCTGATGGATGACAGATACTCTATGAACGCAGGGAAGAGCGGACGCCGCACAGCATAGCCGTGGGAAGCGGCATCCGATGCTGCGCGGAGGAACGAGGAAAGGGCATCCAGCGAGAATGAATAAAGCGCGGCATCATCGGCATTGCCAGTGAACTCGCCTTCCTCAAGGAGCCCCGATGTGATTGCATGGAGAAGAGGGAGTATCCTGTCCGGATCCTTCTCCTCCATGAGCCTGTCGAGGGAAAGCCTGAGCAGCCGGTAGTGCTCCGTGCCGCATGCCTGCGGAAGGCGCATGTAGCGGTCATCCCTCCTTGACGGGGCGGATGTCACGGAAGATGCCACGGCAGCTGCGATGAAGCGGCGGAGCGCCCTTCTGTCCCTGAACGGGGTGGCTGGGGAGAGCATGAACTCCCTGAGGCTGTCGAGGGAATAGCCGGATGAGTGGATATCCGAAAGCCCCGAGAGGAAGCGTCCCGGCGCTGAGCTTATCGGGGAAACCCCTGAGGCATAATCCAGAGGGATGCCTGCGAGGTATGCCTCCTCGTCCAGATACGGCCGCAGCCTGTCGAGGGCCGGTACGGAGATGGCGATCGTGTCCAGCGTCTCCCCCGACTCCACAAGCTCCCGGATCGAGATGAAGAGCGCCCTTATCTCCTCCTTCTCATACCGGAAGACGGAAAGAGCGGGTATCGGAGCAGCTACATCATCCGCAATCGAGATATCGCCGCTCCCGGCAGATGCCGCGGCGACCTTCGCCTCCTTGCTGAAGACGGAGGGCATCACGAGGATGGAGCGCCTGCCGAGGGATTGAGGCACGGCTGGGGAGAGGAAAGCGCTCTCATAGAGTCCGGAATCATCCATGAAGCGCATATATTCATCGAAGAGGGCCCGGAAATCCCCTGCGGCCTTCCTGCTCTTCTTGGGAATCGCTGCAGCCTCATCGAGCATCGGCAGCAAGAAGCGGAAGAAGGCTGGAAGCCTGCTCTTCATCTCGGGATAATCCGAAGGCGCAAGGTATCCGAGCTTTCCGAAAAGGGCATCGGCTGCGTAAAGGGAGAAGATGAACCTCTCTGCCTCCCCTGCAGCTCTTCGCCCTTCGATGCCGCTGAGGAATGATGAGGCGAATCTGTCAAAGGCGATGCATGACGACGACAGGAGTCCCCTGCCGCGTCTGAGGACATAGTCTGAGGCAACTGACCGCGCGCTCTCCTCCGTAGGGAGAACAAGGGCAAAGCCTTCATCAAGGGCATCAAGGAGATCGCTGTAGCTGGTCATAGGATGATTATACATGCTACTCTGTCGGCATGGAACGGAAGAGCGGCAGCTTCAGCGCAGCAGGCGGCATCATATCGCTTCTTGCCGCACTCATTGCGTGGCTTCTGATAGGGCCGCTGGCAGCAGGCGCGCTGCTCCATGCCTTTTCGGATGGAGGGAATGCTGCTGCGTACATCGCCCTGAACATCCCGTACATGCTCATGATGCTGTCATTCGCGCTTGCTTTCCGCCTTCTGGGTACAGGCATCCCTGAAGCGATTGCGGGGAAAAGCCACGGCTTCAGGGCCGGCTATGCCGCGGAATGCGCTGCAATATATCTGCTTGCGATGATCATCATATCCCTCTTATCGCTCGATACGATAGCCTGGAATCCAGTTCCGGTACGGAATAAGCTGCTGTTCCTCCTTCTCGTGCTATTGATCACACCGATCCAGACGACAGCGGAGGAGATCCTGTTCCGTGCCCTTCCGATGCGGATAGCATACGGATGGAAGCTGCCGCGTACAGCGCTTGAATCCATTCCTCCCGTGATCCTCACAGGGCTTCTGTTCACCTTCCCGCATCTTCTGAATCCAGAGGTGGAAGCTGCCGGCAACGCCCTTCTGCCCCTGCTCTACTACTTCCTCTGGGGAGCCGCGGCTGCGTTCCTTGCCATCGCAACCGATGGATTCGAGGCACCTGTGGCAATGCATGCAGCGAACAACATCTATATTGCCGCAGCAGTGAACTATACCTCATCCCCTCTTCCGACGGCCTCCTTCTTCATCGACAGCGGGAACAGCGCGGATGCAGCATCGATTGCGTGCATGCTTGCGATCTTCCTGATCATATACCTGCACTCGCTGCGATCAGGACAGGTCCTTCCTCCTTTTGCCTTCAGGAAGAGAGCGGATAAGCGCTATAATGGCATCGGCTGATATCCCTCATACCTGCCGGGGATGCAGGCCGGAGGAGATATGACAGCGAAGAAAAAGAAGAAAAGGCGCCTTCTCAGGCTCCTCATCATCCTTCTGCTCCTTGCAGCGGCATTCATCGTGCTCTGCTGCATCACCCTGGGCCAGGATGAGACCGGCACACTGACAGCATCCGGCGAGATAGCAGGCCTGGAGCTTCCCGCCCCGATCGACGGCGAGCAGATAGTGAGGCATACAGGCTATACCCTCTCATACAATGAGGAGTATGAACTGCCATCATACGTTGCCTACGAGCTGACGAAGGATGAGGTCCTTGGCGGCGGAGAGAGGGAGGACAGCTTCAGGAGCGATCCTGCAGTGAGTACAGGATCCGCCTCCCTTGATGACTACAGGGGATCCGGCTACGACAGGGGGCATATGGCACCGGCTGCGGATTTCAAGTGGTCAGAACAGGCGATGAGCGATACGTTCTACATGTCGAACATGGCACCGCAGGAGCCTTCATTCAACCGAGGCATCTGGGCTGATCTGGAGGCTGTGGTGAGGACCATGGCATACGACAACGGGAAGGTGTACGTCGTTACAGGCCCTGTCCTCACGGATGGCCCGTACGAGACGATAGGAGACAATGGCGTAGCCATTCCAAAGCGATTCTACAAGACCGTCCTCGACTATACCGATCCGGATATCAAGGCAATCGGCTTCGTGCTTCCGAACGAAGGCTCGGACAGATCCCTCCAGAGCTATGCGATGAGCATCGATGATGTCGAGGAGATCACTGGGCTGGATTTCTATCCGGCACTGCCAGACGATGAGGAAGAGGCCATCGAGAGCACATTCCGCACCTCAGACTGGAACTTCACTGAATACATCCCCGGGGATGACACGCATGATGCGGCAGACACAGCATATGTACAGGGAGAGCCTGATCTTAAGTCGCTCATCCTGGATACCGCCATCATGGTGTTCGTGGATCTGAAGACAGAAGTCTTCCGTCTCCTTGGCATGACTGGCATAGCAGAGCGCTTCGGCCTGATCTGATACGATGCGGCCTGAACACGGCCGCACTTGATTTTCCGCCGAAAGCCATATATCATACGCCCTGTGAAAAGCCCAGATGGCGGAACTGGTAGACGCGCTAGTTTCAGGTACTAGTCTGTAAAAAGGGTGGGGGTTCGAGTCCCCCTCTGGGCAAAATTTAGGCCTCTGGTTTTGGTCAAAATCAACCTTCCTTGCTCCTAAATATAGCATATTCAAGGAGTTATAAGGAAGGTTGTTTCTTTTGATTTCCCCAGCTTTCCCCTGCTATCCACCCCATAGCAGGCCTGATAAGAGGCCCAGTCAGTTGAAAGCAATATTCATTGTATCCTCATGTAGATAAACAAATTAAGCAAAACGAATAAAAAATAAGGCAGAGCATATTGATACTCTGCCACATGGTTCAATCACTCATTAACTCATCATCTGTTTGTTCTAGCCATTTGATGATTGTTTCCCTTTTCCATGCATTCCGCCCTCCGATCTTTCCTTCTCTGATGCCTCCATTAGGTTGGAATCTTCTGTTGTTTCCTGCGGTCTTATAATTCAGACCTTTCAATTCACAGGCTTCTTTCAGATTGAACCAAAATTTGTTTGGAATAACACAAGACTTTATTTCTTCCATAGTCTTCTCCTCTTATACTAAATAGGAGGAGATTGAATTTGCTTTTCCATCATAAGGAAAAGCTGGGTATAACAAGGATTCCTAAAGCTCTTTTAGCTTCCTATAGAAAGTAGCTGAAGTCATCCCAAGCTTCTTCTGAGCAACCTTTGCCGTTATCTCTCCTGTCCTCCAAAGGGCTACAACTTCATTCCAGTTGTCAGGGATAGCTACAGGCTTCCTTCCCTTGTACTTACCCTCAGTCTTTGCTATCGCTATTCCTTCCTTCTGCCTCTGAAGAGTGCATTCCCTCTCGAACTGGGCAAGACCAGCAAAGATAGTAAGCATCAGTTTCCCCTGAGGTGTTGAGGTGTCTATATTCTCTTTGAGAGAGACGAAAGCTACACCTTTCTTCTCAAGCTCCTCAACGATAGAGAGGAGATCCTTTGTGTTCCTAGCAAGCCTTGAATAGGATTCGACTACAAGTGTGTCTTCTTCCCTTACATAATCAAGCATAGCCTTCAGCTGAGGTCTATCCATGCTCTTCCCTGAAATCTTCTCTATGAAGGCTTTCTCTATGCCCAGAGATTTCATTGCTTCTTCCTGTCTGGCTGTGTTCTGATCTTCCGTTGATACTCTGATATAAGCTACTTTCATGCTTTCTCCCATTTTTGGTCCTGGGACCATAGCTTAAGGAGAAATAGTCTGTCAATAGAGTCTGTTTCATTTCTGATAGACTTCTGAATCAGGAAACAACTCTATTGATACACGAATCAGAGTCTTTTAGGTTTATCAATAGGGTACACTC
>CALXYI010000014.1 GCA_944392935.1 uncultured Spirochaetaceae bacterium | reverse complement strand
GAGCCAGAAATGGACTCAGCCAATCCGCAACTGGGGACTTGCCATCAACCAGTTCTCCATCGTCTTTGGAGACAGGGTCAAACTATGATTGAGAATTCCATTTACACAGAATTCTTGACAGCCCCATTTCCTGAGCTTTTCCTCCTTAATGCGCCGTCTTTCCTCTTTCTGCTTGTTCCTGCGTTCTATCCTGGCAGCTTTTCTTCTCCGGTCAATCCGCGCCCTTTTCTCCTGCTCTTCCTTTCTCCTTCGGATTTCCTCCTGTGCAGGTTCGCGTTCGTTATCAGATTCAGATGCTCTCTGAATCGCTTTCCGGATGGTCCTTATCTCTTCCAACAGCCGGTCGTCATAATCGTCCCTGCTCATATTCTCCCTCCTAAGTGCATTATATGATCCTTGTCCTGCATCTTGAGAGAAGCTGGAATCATCAGCAGTCGATCCTGAAGATCCGGGGGAGTGCCATCATTGCAGCATGGGATTATCGTTGTTCTCCTTTCTCATCCCTCTACGATGGCCTTGAGCTGAGCCTTCGCATTCTGCAGCGTTGCCTGGTACTGTGCCTCAAGCCGTTCGAGGTTCTTGTTCGCGGCTTCAAGGAATTCCTTGTCATTCTCGAAGGAGAGATGGATAGCCGTACCGTACTGCTTGGAGAGCTTCTCGGACTTCTCCTCGAGGATCGGCCTGTACTGCTCCTTCATCTTGTCCATCAGGTCCTTGCGGTGTGCTGGATACTGGCCAATGAACTGCACGAGCTCATCCATGAGGGCCATCGCCTCCTCGCTGTTCCCGCTTGCTGCAGAGAGCAGTGTGCGGACCCTCTCCAGCCGCTCAGTCTCCGCGTTGTTCGATGCTGGCAGCGAGATGTTGGCAAGCACTGTCATCATCAGTCCTTCCCTGAGCTCGGCCGGGCTGTATCCGGCGAGATCAGCCTTCAGCTTCTCCGCATCGGCAGTATCCGCGGCAAGATATGCTCCTGCAGCCTTCCGTATGCTCTCCACTGCATTCCGATGCTGCAGCTTCTCCTTGTCGACCTCAATGCTCTCTGTCTTCTCGAGAGCTATCTCCCATGCGCTTTTTATCTTTCCCATGATTCTGAATATAGCCTATGATCCCACCTGCGGCTAGCGGTGGACGCTCTTCTCCCTTTCGGATAGTCTAAGCGCTGTTATGGACAGCGGGATAGTATACGCTTTCGATATCTTCGGTACTGCCATATTCGCAATCACCGGAGCAGTGACAGGTGTCAGGCATAGGCTTGATTTCCTCGGTGTCATTGTTTTCGCCATCACCGTAGGCTGCGGAGGGGGCATGCTCCGCGATGTGCTTCTGGACATCCACCCGATTGCCGTATTCAGCGATAACGCCTATGTATTCGTCTGCATAGCGATGGGCATCATCGTCTTCGTCATAAGCCCCAAGGCTGTCGGGCGATGGTATATCATACAGTATCTCGATGCTATCGGGCTGGGCGTATTCACCGCCCTCGGCTGCCTCAAGGCGCAGATGATCGGGCTCGGTGCCATCGGAGTCATAACGAGCGGTGTCTTCGGCGCAGTCGGCGGCGGGGTGCTCCGGGATGTCTTCTCTCATGAGATCCCGATGGTGTTCACATCCGATTTCTATGCATCCGCATCAATCCTCGGCGGGCTTCTGTTCGTGATCATGTCAGGGCTTGGCGCAGATGAGGATGCCTATATGTATTCCACAGCCATCTTCACAGCGCTGCTGCGGATGCTTGGCTATCATTTCAGATGGAAGCTGCCTGTGGCGAGGATGGTAGGAGACGACAGGATATGACAGAAAGGCTTTATTATCAGGACGCGTATCTGAAGGAGGCGGATGCCACCGTCATAGGCATCGATGGCGATGCCGTCATGCTCGACAGGACCATATTCTATCCGGAGGCCGGAGGACAGCCCGGCGACAGGGGGATGATAGGCCCGTTCCGCGTTGTGGATACCAGGAAGGGCGAGGATGGAACGCCGCTTCACATAGTCCCCGGGGACAAGCCCGTGATAGGCTCGGCATATCGCATATCGCTGGACTGGGAGCACAGGTACTTCTACATGGCTGAGCACAGCGCCCAGCATCTTGTCTCGGCGCTCCTCCATTCCCTCTATGGAATCGGGACCGTTGCCGTTCATCAGGGAGAGTCCTTCTTCACTGTCGAGACGGACTGCAGCCATATCGATGAGGATAAGCTCCTCTCTGTTGAGGATGCTGCTGCCAGGGCCATAAGGGAAGGGCATAGGATATACCGCCGTGAGATGAGCCATGGCGAGGCTGAGTCCCTCCATATGAGGCGTTCCATAAAGGTCGCTGGCGATGTGATGGTTGTATTCATAGATGGCATTGATGCAGTTGCATGCGGGGGAGTCCATCTCTCATCCCTTGCGGAGATCGGCGAGATCGCATACTGCGCACAGGAGAGGATCCGCTCGCATGTCAGGACCATCTGGAAATGCTCTTCGTCTGCTGTGGCTGCCCGGAGGCAGGATGCCGCTATCGTGTCCTCTCTCTGCGCCCTCTTCTCCGCAGAGCCAGGCAGCCTTGCGGCAGAGGCAAGGCGCACCTTGGATGAATGCACCGCGCTCAGGAGGAGCATGCGTTCCATCCTCTCGCGCCTCGCAGCCTGCGAGTACAGGGAAGCCGGGGGTAGTACGGAAGAGGGGAAAGCTGTTATATTCTCATCAGATATCGATATCTCGGCCTTTGAGGGAGCAGTGCCGGAGGATGAGGGGCGTACAGTCCTTGTCGTATCCGGAAACAGGTTCATGCTCCATGGCAGTGAGGAGGATTTCGCGCTCTTCAGGAGCGGCCTTCCTTCGTTCAGGATCAGAGGCGGGGGGAGAGGTACGATGTTCAGAGGCTCGTTCGAGGGAAGCGCGGATGAGCTGATCAAGGAGGCAGATCCGCTTTTATGAACAGTACCCAGCCGATTGAATACGGACCGGAGGATGGGAAGGAGAGGAGGGCTGAAGGGCATCACCAGAAGCTCGGATGGAAGAAGATAGTCGCAGCCGGCTTCGTCTCCATGATCCTCCTCATCGCATGCTTCATCGTCATCCTCAAGCTTATAGGGGGAGAGAACTATTCCATGGCAGTAGACTGGTTCGATGAGAACCTGGGGCTATGGGGGATCTTCCTCTACGTATATGTCGTTGATACCCTGATCCTCCCGATCTCGCCTGATTTCGTCTATCCGATAGCTGTCGCGATGAACCCGGCCATCGTCATTCCCGTCATCGGCACGGCCTCGGCCCTCGGCGGCATCACGAGCTATGCGATAGGGCTGCTGCTGCACAGGATTCCCTTCATCAGGCGCTATACCGACAAGGCAGAGGCCAAATGGGGAGCATACATACGCAGATACGGCGTGCTCTTCATCGTGCTTGCAGGCATCCTGCCCCTCCCGTTCTCCACCATATGCGTGCTTGCAGGGGCTTTGAGGATGCCGCTGCGGAAGGTGATTCCCGCAACGGCGATCAGGTACATAAGGACAGCGATCTACTTCGCGCTCTTCAGCGCAGGCCTGCTGATTATCTGAGAAAGCACCATCTCGGTGCGCTCTTCAGCATCCCCTGTGTAATCCGAGGCATCCAGCAGCGTCGCTATCTCGTCTGCTGGGAGATATGCGAGTATGCGCTCATCACCCATGAGGTTCGCCTTCAGGGGATTCGGACGTCCTTCCTGGACCTCTGCCCAGGCCTTCAGGGATTCCTCCCTTATGACCTCGTGCATCTCCTGCCTGTCGGCGCCTTTCCTTCCCAGTTCCATCAGCAGGCGTTCCGTGGAGGCGAATATCCCATAGCTCTCCATGAGGCGCGCTGTCGCAGTGCTGTGGATGTTCATCCCCTTGGCGATCTTCAGTTCCGTGAGGAGCATCTCATCCAGCGCTATGAATGATTCAGGGATGAAGATGCGCCTGTTGGCGCTGTCATCGAGAGTGCGCTCGAGTATCGAGGAGGAGGCATTCGCCCATGCTGCCTGATATGCGCTTTCCACTATGCGCGCCAGGGAGCATATCTTCTCCGAGTTTATGGGATTGCGCTTGAACGGCATCGCCGATGATCCTACCTGCTTCTTCCCGAAGGGCTCGGAGAACTCCCCGATCGGAGGTGACTGGAGGATCCGCAGGTCCAGGGAGAAGCGATGCAGCGTCGCGGCTATCGAGGAGAGGATGGCTATCATCCTCAGATCCTGCTTGCGCGTATATGTCTGCGTAGCGGCGGGGAAGGCCTCGATGCCGAGCTCATCCATCACCATCTTCTCCAGCTCTATGGAGGACACGCCGGTTCCCCTGAGAAGCACCGAGTAGCTTGCCCCTGTTCCGACAGCACCCTTCATTCCCTTGCCCTTGATCGATGATAGGAAGGCAGCAGCCTCCTTCCTGTCCTCGGCAAGATCCTGCAGCGTCTGCGCTATGCGGTAGCCTATGGTCGTTATCTCCGCAGGCTGTATATGCGTGAATGCCATGGTAGGCACTGCCTTGTATTCCCCGGCTTTCCCTGCGAGGACGTCAATGAGGTCATCAAGCCGCCTTGCTATGAGTGCCATGGCTTCCTTGAAGCGCACCGCATCCGCATTGTCCAGCGCATCCATGCTGGTCGCTCCGAGATGGATGATCCCGCCGGCCTTCGGGCACTGCTCCGCATAGGTCCGTATCTCCGCCATCAGATCATGGTGTATGGAGCTCTCGATCTCTGCTGCCCTCTCTATGTCGATATCATCCTTATGCGCCTCAAGCTCAGCAACCTCGTCCTCTGTTACGAGCCCGGCCCTGGATTCCGCCCTTGCGAGCGCTATCCAGACGCGCCTGAGGAGCCTGCGCTTATGGACTTCGGAGAATATCCCCTTCATCTCATCCGAGCCGTACCGCCATGTCAGCGGGCTGATATATGTGCTGTGGCTGTATTCCATGCTCCTATTATATCCGGAAAGGACGGGCA
This sequence comes from uncultured Spirochaetaceae bacterium, assembly GCA_944392935.1. Classification (GTDB taxonomy): domain Bacteria; phylum Spirochaetota; class Spirochaetia; order Sphaerochaetales; family Sphaerochaetaceae; genus Ornithospirochaeta. The sequence goes on along the minus strand of CALXYI010000014.1, from coordinate 19,554 downwards.
TGAGAAAGGAGGAACGCTTTCTCCCGCATTCCTCCTGTATCGATCTATCGGCCATATGCCATTGGCAGCCTTGATATTCTGCCTTCATGGTATCCATCCTGGTGACTGGTGTCATCAAGATGGCGATAAGATACGGTTATTTCCCTGTTATCTCATCTCTCCCTTATGATCAGCTGGCTGCGCTCTGGACCTACGGACACATAGGTTATGTGCGTCTTCATCATCCTCTCAAGGGCAAGGACATACTCCTGGGCCTTCGCGGGGAGATCCTCCCACCTGCGGCAGCCGGTCGTATCCTGCATCCAGCCCTCGAACTCCTCGTAGATGGGCTTCGCCCTCTCCTGGAGCCTTGTCTCCGGAAGATATGAGTAGTACTCGCCGTCGATCATGTAGCCTGTGCAGACCTTTATGCGCGGGAACGTATCAAGCACATCGAGCTTCGTCAGCGCTATATCGGTGATGCCGTTCATGTAGCATGCGAAGTCCGCTGCCACTGCATCGAACCATCCGCAGCGCCTCGGACGTCCTGTCGTCACGCCGTACTCATGCCCGATGTCCCTGAGCTTCACGCCATCCTCGTCGAAGAGCTCCGTCATGTACGGGCCTCCTCCTACCGATGTCGAGTATGCCTTTGCAACACCGACCACGCGGGATATCGCACGCGGCGGTATGGCGCTGCCGTTGCATCCGCCTGCCGCGGTGGGGTTGGATGAAGTGGTGTAGGGGTAGATCCCCCAGTCGTTGTCCCTCATGATCCCGAGCTGGCCTTCAAGCAGTATCTTCTTGCCGCTCTCCACAGCCTCGCGCACCACAGGGACGGTGTCGATGATATGGCGTCCGAACTCCTCCCGCCACTTTCCGCAGAGCGAGAGCATGTCCTCGAGCGTCACCGTCTCCAGGCCGTAGTATTCAAGATCCCTGTTCTTCTTGGGAAGTATGAGGCGCAGCCTTTCCTCGAGCCTCTCCGGATCCATTATGTCGGCTGCCCTTATGCCCATCCTCGCAGCTTTGTCGGAGTAGCATGGACCGATGCCGCGCTTGGTGGTGCCGATCTTCTCCTTGTCGCTGCGCTTGCCTTCCTCCGCGCCGTCCAGCGCCATGTGGTAAGGCATTATTATATGCGCTCTCTCATCGATGAATACGTTGTCTATCTCGAGCCCTGCATTCTTCCTGATGCTGTCGAGCTCCTCCTTCATCCTGTCGAAGTTGACGACTGTTCCTGCACCTACGATATTCATCGTCTCCGGATTGAATATCCCGCTCGGAAGGATATGGAGGCCGAACTTCCCCTTGTCGTTTATGACGGTGTGGCCGGCGTTATCACCACCCTGGAAGCGGATGACGATCTCCGCATCCTCTGCAAGATAATCGACGACACGTCCCTTTCCCTCATCGCCCCACTGGACGCCTACGACTGCGCTTACATTGTACTTTGTCATAAGATAAACTCCTTGCCCTGGCGCTTGAGCTCAAGCATCATTTCCTTTTCCTTCTCCGTATGGTCGTCGATGTCCTCGGCATCCCATGGATACTTGATCCACATGTCCTCGATCTCCATAGCGGGGTAGTATCTCCTTATCTCAGGAGGGAACTCCACATCCTTCTTCTTCAGCTTGTTATGCAGCACCAGCACCGCGATTTCCTTGGGCTGGTATGACAGGAGCTCCCCTACGCAGTAGCCCAGGGTGGCCCTTGTGTCATCGACCTCATCTATCAGGAGGACGTTCTTGCCCCTCAGCTGCTCCTGGACCTCATCGATCCACTGGATCTTCGTCGGATGGTCGCGATGCTTGTGGTCCATGCCGTAGTATGATATCCCGACGGCATAGATCGGGCGGTTGATGAAGGTCTTTATGATACGCGCGGGGATGAATCCGCCCGATCCGATCGCCACGATCACATCAGGATCGAATCCTGAGTCCTGGATCTTGCCGGCAAGCTTCTTGATCAGCTTGTGCACCGTGTTGTAGCTGACGTAGAACTTATCTATCATGTCTTCTCCTATTTCTCCGGAATCATCTCTGCGATGTAAGGAAGCGTGCGATGCCTTTCCTTGTAGTCAAGGCCATATCCGACAACCCATACATCCGGTATCTCGAATCCCCTGAACTGGATATCGACCGGGATGACGTGGCGTGCCGGCTTGTCGAGGAATACCGCTGTCTCCACGGACTTCGTACCCCTTGCGCCGAATGTCCTGATCAGATAGCTCAGCGTCGAGCCGCTGTCGAGGATGTCCTCGACTATCAGGACATGGTGGCCAGCGAGATTCTCACGCGTATCCATCAGCAGCCTTACCTCTCCTCTCTCCGTACCTTTCTTCCCGTAGGAGGATATTGCGATGAAGTCAACGACGTGGGGAATCGTGAGACGGCGTACCAGATCAGCCATGAAAATAAAGGACCCCTTCAGCACTCCTACGAGGATAAGGGGTTCCTCTATATTCCTGTACTTAGCGTTTATCTCATCCGCAAGCTCAGAGACACGCTTGGAAATCGAATCCTCATCAATGAGGACACGAGCCAGATCATCCGAAAGAGGTGGCTTGACTGTGTTCATAGCTTTCTCCCTTGAATAGAATCGAATCAGGACGGAAGACATTCTATCAGAAGAACCGTGGTAAGTATACCGCCTGTCCTCCCTCTTTTCCTTCCATACTGCCGCACCGGCTGGTATAATACCATAGGCTGCCGCTTGGAAAGGAGGAGGGGAGATGCAGGAAATAGGTTTCGAACAGCTGGAGCTCAATCCGTTCACCGTGATCGGGCGCGACTCATTCCTGCTTACCGCAGGGAGCATATCCGACTGGAATACGATGACTGCAGGCTGGGGCACTCTCGGGTATCTCTGGGAGGCACCTGTTGCGACTGTCTTCGTCAGGGGCTCAAGGTATACGCTTTCGTTCATGGAGAGGTATCCTAGATTCACGCTTTCGTTCTTTCCTCCGGAGCATGCGAAGGCGCTTGAGTTCTGCGGTGCCAACTCAGGCCGTACGGCAGACAAGGCCGCAGGGGCCGGGATAACTCCGATCGGTCTTGGCGGATCTGTGGCATTCGCCGAAGCCAACCTGGTCTTCGTCTGCCAGAAGATGTCCGAGACTCTCATCGATCGATCCTCCATGATTGACGAGAGGATACTCCCTCTATATCCTCAGGGAGACTGGCACAGGATGTTCGTCGGCCGCATAGAAGGTGTATACATTCCCTGAGCCTCAGGAGATCCTATGGATTATCTTCGGTTATTCTCATCGATGCTCCGCTCAAGATTCCTCGAGCGCGGGATAGAGCGTCTCGGCAGCAAGGGGGAGATATACGGTTCGTACCATCTCTCGATAGGGCAGGAGGCCTGCCATGCCGGGCTCTGCGCCGCGCTGTCCCCGGGAGACTGGATCGTCCCCACGCACAGATGCCACGGCTACAATGCCGCAGGCGGCACGAAGCTGGACAGGATATTCTCGGAGATGCTCGGCTCGCGGAACGGCATATGCCGAGGCCTCGGCGGTTCGATGCACATGACTGATACGTCCGTATCGAACCTGGGATCCTCAGCGGTCGTCGGATCGGGCATAAGCCTTGCCGGAGGCGCTGCCCTTTCCCTGAAGGCAATGGGGCGCAGGAATATCGCCGTGGCCATATTCGGGGACGGTGCATCAAGCAGGGGAACCCTCTATGAGATGATGAACATCGCCTCGATCTGGGACCTTCCGCTGCTTTTCTTCCTTGAGAACAATCATTACGGAATGTCCGCACCCGCAGAGAGGATGATTGCCGCAGATGGCATATACAGGAGGGCCGATGGCTTCCTGATCGGTTCTGAGAAGGTCGACGGGAATGATATCATCGCAGTCGTCACTGCAGTGAAGCGTGCCAGGGAGCATATCCTGTCAGAGCATCGCCCGTATTTCATCGAGGCCGATACATACAGGATGTGCGGGCACAGCAGGAGCGACAGGCTTGTCTACCGGACCAGGGAGGAAGAGGCCGGGTGGGAGAGGAAGGATCCCATCAGGCGCTTTGCAGGTTTCCTCCTGGAAAGCGGATCGTATACGGAGGAGCTCCTCATCGAGACTGCAAGGCAGGTGAACAGCGAGGTGTCGGAGGCGCTGGCCACGGCTGAGGCATCGCGCGGCGATACGCTCTCCATGGATGAGATGATGAGCTATGTATACGCACCTTCGGCTGTGCAGGACTCCTCTTCCGCCTCATTCCACAGGGGTACATACAGGGAAGCCCTGAATGAGGCGCTCTCGGAGATACTCATGGAGGATTCCAGGGCATTCCTGATGGGTGAGGACATAGGGAAGTACGGCGGCTGCTTCGGCGTGACCGAAGGGCTTGCCGCGAAGTTCCCCGGCAGGGTGATGGAAACCCCTGTCTCCGAGGAGGCATTCACAGGAATGGCTGCAGGGGCTGCTATGACAGGGCTGCATCCCATCGTCGAGATAATGTACGGGGATTTCCTCACGCTCGCCTCGGATGCCATCATAAACCATGCTGCGAAGACCTACTTCATGTCGGGCGGCCAGATTTCATGCCCGATGATCTGCCGCACCCCGATAGGCGGCGGCACGGGGCATGGCGCACAGCATTCGCAGTGCCTGGAGACGATGTTCCTCTCCGTCCCCGGGCTTATAGTCGCAGCTCCCTCGGATCCATATTCGGCGAAGGCGCTCCTCAAGAGCGCGAACAGGGAGAACAACCCTGTCCTGTTCCTGGAGCACAAGGGGCTTTACGGCGAGGAAGGGGATATCGGGGACAGCAATGCCTATCTTCCGCTCGGGCGTGCGATAATCCATGGCTGCGGCAGCGATCTTCTTGTGATAGGCTATTCAAGGGCGTTCAGCGAGGCCCGCTCATGGCTGGATGATCTCTCTGAGCGCGTGACATTCCTCGATCTCGCTACGATCTCGCCGCTGGATGAGGAATCGATCAGGACATGCTACAGCCGCATAGGCCGGGCCCTCATCGTCGAGGATGCCCCGCTCGGGGGAAGCGTCGCGGATGCAGTGATGAGGATCATCGCGGCGATGGATGGGTACAGGCCGGGGAGCGTCAGGATAGTCTCCGCGCTGCAGTCCCCCGTACCGTTCTCGCGTACATTGGAATCATCGGTGCTGCCAGGCGGGCAGAGGATAAGGAAAGAAGCCCTTTCGCTGATGCCCGGTCTTTGATTTTTCCCTGTTAATCAATATAATCACCGTGTATTTCCCAAGGAGTTGTTGATTATGGATATCGACGTGAAGAATCTGCATCCGCTTGAGGTCAAGCTCCTCCGCCATGTCTCTCCGGGTGAGGATATAACAGCGGAGCGCATCGTAGGCGAGCTAGGATATAAGGTAGGGCAGTGCAACCAGGCATTCTCATGGCTTTCGGCAAAAGGCTGCATTGAGGAGTCATCGAGAGCTAAGAGGACGATCTATGAGCTGACGGACGTCGGCAGGTCCCAGAAGGAAGACGGGATGGCCCCTGAGAGGATATTCGCCTTCCTCCGCGAGAACGGAGCGCATACGATGCCTGAGATCGCAGAGGCGCTGTCCCTGGAGAAGAGCGACGTAGGATCCGCATTCGGGCTTCTTTCCTCGAAGGGCACACTATGCCTCAACAGCGAGAGGAAGGCTGAGGCCGTCTCTGGCTCCCTTCCCTCCGAGGTCATTATCCAGCGTTCGCTCCTCGATAAGGCCGCCGCAGAAGGAGGAAGCCTGGATGAGGCTTCGCTTTCCGGCGATGAGAGGAAGGCCATAGCCGCGCTTGCCAAGAAGAGGGGTGCATCATCATCCCCGTTCCGCATCGTCGAGAGGGAGGATGTGGTATACCATCTCACAGCAGAGGGAGAGGCGGCCAGGAAAGCGCTGCTCGAGGCCAATATAACAGGGGAGGAGCTCGGTGTGCTCACTCCTGCCATGATCCAGTCCGGAGCATGGAAGAGCGGTACATTCCGCCCCTATGGCATAAATGCACCGACTTCCCGCCTGATACCCGGAAGGCGCAATGCGTATTCGGAGTATCTGCAGTGGGTCAAGGACAAGCTCATATCCCTCGGGTTCGAGGAGTTCGACGGTCCGCTCGTGGAGAACGAGTTCTGGAACGGCGATGCCCTCTTCATGCCGCAGTTCCATTCCGCACGCGATATACACGATGTCTACTATGTCAAGGATCCCGTGCACTGCAGGGAGATAGAGGAGCCATGGCTGAGCCAGGTCTCCGCTACGCATGAGAACGGATGGAAGACCGGCTCCAGGGGCTGGGGATATTCCTTCGACCATGAGTTCACCAGACGCCAGGTGCTCAGGAGCCAGGGGACGGTGCTCTCCGCGCATCAGCTCACCAAGGCGAAGGTTCCGGGCAAGTACTTCGGAGTCGTCCGCTGCTTCAGGTATGATCAGGTCGATGCCACCCATGGCGCTGATTTCTACCAGACAGAAGGCATAGTGCTTGGCAAGGATGTCAACCTGAAGAACCTGCTGGGCCTCCTGAAGATGTTCGCTGAGGAGATCGCCGGAGCCGAGGAGGTGAAGTACGTTCCCGGCTACTTCCCGTTCACGGAGCCTTCGATCGAGGTCCATATCAAGCATCCGGTGCTCGGCTGGTTCGAGCTCGGCGGTTCCGGGATATTCCGGCCGGAAGTGACGGAACCTCTCGGCATAGATGTGCCTGTCCTTGCCTGGGGGCTGGGAATAGACAGGATGGCCCTTATGCATCTGGGGCTGAACGATCTCAGGGAGCTCTTCACTCCCGATATCGAGAATGTAAGGACAAGGAGAGGAAACTGAAATGCCTAAGATCGAAGTACCTGAGAATATATTCTATTCCCTGCTTGGGCAGAGGATGAGCGATGAGGAGCTTGTGGATATCTTCCCGGTCGCGAAGGCTGAGCTCGATGGCCATGATACGGAGAACCATATACTGAAGATCGAGCTCAATGACACGAACCGTCCGGATCTCTGGTCCGCAGCCGGTGTGGCAAGGGCTCTGAAGTGCTATATGACGGGCGAGATCCCGTATTATGATTTCTTCTCCACAAAGGATGATGAGAGACCTTCCGACGGCCGCATTGTCATAGATGATGAGAGCGCGATCGGCATCCGCGATTACTCGATAGGCTTCGCCGCACGCGGCAAGGAGGTCGATGACGAGCTTCTTGTGAACCTGATACAGAGCCAGGAGAAGCTCTGCACCAACTTCGGACGCAAGCGCAGGACGATCGCAATGGGCATCTACCGCTCAGAGCTCATAAAGTATCCTGTGCATTATGCGGCAGTCGATCCGGATGCGACGAAGTTCGTTCCGCTCGGGATGACCGAGGAGCTGTCGCTGCGCGAGATATGCGAGAAGCACCCGAAGGGCAGGGAGTATGGCCATATCGTATCGTCATTCCCCCGCTTCCCGTATCTCTACGATGACAACGGCGATACCCTTTCATTCCCGCCTGTGATAAACAGCGCGCGCATCGGAGCCGTCGAGGTAGGTGACTCGGAGTTCTTCATCGAGGTCTCGGGCCCGATCCTCGACGATCTTCTGCTCACGGTTTCCATACTCAGCTGCGATATGGCCGATATGGGCTTTGAGATACTTCCCGTGAAGTGCCGCTTCGCCAAGGATACGCCGTACGGACGCGAGATAACGGTGCCGTACTATTTCCAGAAGCCTATAGCTGCATCGCTTGACCTCATACATGGCAAGCTGGGCGAGGACCTCACAGGGGATGACTGCATCGCTGCCCTGAAGAGGATGGGCGTCTATGCCATCGAGGATGGAGGCATGGTATACGCGGATGTCCCTGAGTACCGCAATGACTTCCTCCATGGCGTCGATCTCGTCGAGGATGTCATGATCGGGCATGGCCTGATGAACTTTGAGCCCGTGATGCCCCATGACTTCACCATCGGCCGCCTCTCTCCAGTCGAGGAGTTCTCGAGGAAGGTCAAGGGCATACTCGTAGGCCTCGGCTTCCAGGAGATGATGTACAACTACCTCGGTTCGAAGAGGGAGTATATCGACAACATGCATCTCACAGGCGATGAGGCTGTGTTCATCGCGAATCCGATGAGCGAGAACTATGAGGTCATAAGGCCTTCCGTGCTTCCTTGCCTTCTCGAGAGCGAGTCGGTGTCGGGCCATGCGGTCTATCCTCACAGCATCTTCGAGATCGGAAAGGTGACAGTGAAGGATGCAGCTGACAACAGCGGCACGAGGACCAAGGACAGCCTTGGATTCTTCTCCTCCGATGCCGCCATCGGATACAACGATGCCGCATCCTATATGAATACGCTGATGTACTTCCTCAGGAAGGAATACTCCCTTTCCGAAGTGAAGGAGGATCCGAGGTTCATCCCCGGCCGCTGTGCATATATCGTATATAAGGGGGAGATCGCCGGCATATTCGGCGAGGTGCATCCGCAGGTGCTTGAATCCTGGGGCTGCTCGATGCCTGCGATCATGGCGGAGATCGATCTCGACAAGCTGATGATGTGATCCGTCGTCCTGCGATTACCGGGCCGCTGCACGCAGCGGCCTTCCTTCTGTCACATGAAGAGCTTCTTCCTGAGAGCCTCGCTGTATTCAGGGATCGCGCCGCGGTGCTGGACGACATAGTCCGCAAGCATGCTTGCCTTGGCCAGCGCCCCTTCTGCATCAAGACCGGATGCATGGAAGAATAGGAATGCCGCAGAGAGGCTGTCGCCGGCCCCGACGGTGTCGACGACCGGTACTTCGGCCGGTTCCGCATGGAAGCTCCCGCCTTCGGCAGTGAAGCACCAGGTGCCTTCCTTGCCGCATGTGACTATGGCTATGGAGAGATCGGGATGCTTATCGAAGAGCTCCCTCTCCGACCTGCAGCCTGCGGCTGATAGCACAGCAGGCCTTTCCTCATCATTCATCTTCAGTATCGTTGCGTGCGAAAGCGAGCTGCGTATGATCTCAGGAGTGTGGAAGCTGAGGCGGAGATTCACGTCGAGGAAGCGTTCCTTCGCATCTATGCTGCCGAGTATCCTCTCCAGCGTCCTATGCGATACCTCGCTCCGCTGGGCGAGGGTGCCGTAGATGAGGACATCGAAGCTGTCCGACAGCAGCTTCTCCATCGTATCTTCCGGGAACGAGATCATATCCCAGGCGGATGGGTATGTGAAGCTGTAGGATGGAATCCCTCCGGAAAGCGTGACGATCGCCCTTCCGGTTCCGTATTCCGGCGTGCGGAGTATGAAGCTGTCATCGATCCCGAGTTCATGCACGGCTTCCATAGCCTCATCTCCCAGCTCATCGCAGCCCAGGGCGCTTATGACCAGTGCCTCCCCTCCGAGGCGCCTTATGTGCCCTGCCGCATTCAGCGGTGCGCCGCCGAGCGTCCTGCTCCTGCCGAATTCATCCCAGAGTATCTCACCGAATGCCGCTGCCTTCATCATCCTTCTCCTTTCCCGGTGATCCCGCAATGAAAAACAGGGCTGGCCTGAATGGCAGCCCTGCTGACCGCGTGGATACGGCCATCAGATCCCGAGCATCCTCTTCAGCGCGGCTTCGTCGCGCACTCCTGTGGCACGGTCGGCAACCTCTCCGCCGCGGAATACCAGGAGCGTCGGGATCGCCTGCACATCGAACTGTGCCGCCAGATCGGGATTCTCATCGACATTGCACTTGCATATCCTGGCTGCCGAGAGGGCTTCTGCGGAAGCCTCGAGTATCCTTGACTGCATCCTGCACGGCCCGCACCAAGAGGCCCAGAAGTCGAGAAGCACAGGCTTGTCTGCCTTGAGCACTTCGCTTTCGAAGTTTTCCTTTGTTATCTCCACTGCCATGTTCAGATCTCCTTATTCCATTCTTTCCTGCACGGAAGATAATCAGGGAATGAGCAATGTGGCAAGAACAGCGAATGCCCCTGTCCTGTCCGTAAGCCCTGCAACGGGGAAGCTTATCGCATCAAGAGGTATAAGCGACTGCGTATAGATGAAATCGAGACGTTCGTAGATGCTTCCGTTCCTGCGTGTTATGCCGCCGTCTGTCTCCGCAGTGTAGTGGGTCCTCCTGTATGCATCGAGCCAGCCGGCAGAGGACAATGCATCGGATACTGCGAAGTCCGCATCCGTCCTGTAGCTGAATGGCGTGAGATCGCTCCAGTCCTCGCTGGAAGGGGACGATGATGAGAGGACGATAACCCTTTCCCTGTCCTCCATGCCTTCTGCTGCGGCCAGTACCGCCGCCGCTTCGCTTTCCCCGCTTTCCCCTATGCCTTCAAGCCATGCCGGGATTCCCGAGGCATCGGAGGGCATCGCATCCTCGAAGCCGAGGGGGGCTATCTCCAGGTCGCGTGTAGTGGAGAGGAAGAATGAGGCTGAGTGTTCCTTCGCTTCCTTCAGAAGCGGACGGTGCAGGATCGTGCCGCCTGCCATCGTCACTGCATCCCATCCTGCTGTCCTTGCGCCGAGCACCTGGTTCTCCAGCGATCCTGTGAGGACTGCGAAATCCGCCTCGACATCGCTGACCGAGGCAAGGATCCGCTCTGCATCCTCTGCGGTCATCGCCTCGTATCCAAGCGGAAGCACGAGGATGCTTGCCGTGACAAGCCCGTCTGCCTTTGTCGCATCCGTCTTCAGCGGCGTATAGACATGGGGGAGGGTGAGGGCGGAAAGATCATCGGGATATCCGTTCACGGCCGCATCGCGCCGCATAAGGGCCCGATGCTCAGCTTCCTTCTTCGCATTCTCTACCGCTTCCGCGGATTTCCTGGCATTCTCCTCCTGGATCTCCGAGAGCTTCGTCGCTGGCTGTCCTGATGGCGGAGGAGGCAGCGTTATCGCATCATAGCCGTTCTGCACGGTGTATGTCGCGCAGGAGGCAAGCAGGAGAAGCAGCAGGAGGATGGAGGGCAGTCGTCTCATAGATGCAGCAGCTTCCCGTATTCGGCTGCTTCGCCTTCGCCGTATGTGCCTTTGCTCATTGCAGGGGTCTTTCCGTCTCCTGCATATCTCGGTATCACATGGATATGGAGATGCGGGACTTCCTGGCCTGATGCCGGGCTGTTGTTGATCATGATGTTGGTTCCTTCGGCATGCAGCGCTTCCCTCTGCTTCATATCGACCTTCCTGGCGATCTCCATCATATGCGACAGGGTCTCCATCGGGACATCGGTGAATGTCGGATAGCACTTGCGCGATATGACGAGCGCATGCCCCTTCTGGACAGGGTTGATATCGAGGATCACGATGCACTCATCATCCTCATATAGACGCGTGGAGGGGATATCCCCGTTGATTATCATCTCGAATACAGTAGCCATGCATTGATGTTAGCATCATCTTTCCAGTTTGTCCTCTTCGTATCCCCTTCCGGCGCATTCCTCCGGCATTTTCATAGGCCTCTGCCTTCTTTTCTTTATAAGGCAAGGGAATGCTTAACACGCATTTTGCATATGGATATTGCATAAAGCCCGGAAAATCAATATTATGCCAATCTGGTGGCTTACGGGCCGTCATTAGCTGAAATTCTTTTGAGAGGTTAATAGATTATGGCACATGACTTACTGGGCATGAGGAATATCGGAATCAGTGCCCACATCGACTCCGGCAAGACGACGCTTTCCGAGCGTATCCTCTACTTCTGCAACAAGATCCACGCAATCCATGAGGTTCGCGGAAAGGATGGAGTCGGAGCAACAATGGATTCCATGGAGCTCGAGAGGGAGAGGGGAATCACCATCGCATCCGCCGCTACGAACGTAGAGTGGAAGGGCCATGAGGTCAACATCATCGATACCCCGGGACACGTTGACTTCACTATCGAGGTTGAGCGTTCCCTCCGTGTCCTTGATGGCGCCATACTCGTTCTCTGCTCAGTCGGCGGTGTCCAGTCCCAGTCAATCACCGTTGACCGCCAGATGAAGAGATACCATGTACCCCGCATCGCATTCGTCAACAAGTGCGACAGAACAGGTGCGAACCCCTACAGGGTCAAGGACCAGCTTGTCGAGAAGCTCGGCCTCAATGCAGTCCTTATGCAGATCCCCATCGGGCTTGAGGACAGGCTCCAGGGCGTGGTCGATCTGGTTGAGATGAAGGCCTATTATTTCGATGCCGGCTCTGACGGGCTTCAGGAGAGGATCGAGGAGATCCCTGAGGAGCTCATGGAGGAGGCCAAGGCAAGGCGCGAGGAGCTTCTCGATGCTGCGTCGATGTTCTCCGATGAGCTCATGGAGGCTATCCTTGAGGACAGCGTCACTCCAGAGCTGATCAAGGCAGCTGTCAGGAAGGGGACCATCGGTCTCCAGCTCTGCCCAGTATTCATGGGCTCTGCATACAAGAACAAGGGCATACAGCCGCTTCTTGACGGTGTCATCGATTATCTTCCGAATCCTGCTGAAGTCGAGAACAAGGCCCTTGACCTCGATGACAACGAGAAGGAAGTCGTCCTTGAGTCCAAGGAGGATGCAAAGCCTGTCATCCTCGCATTCAAGCTTGAGGATGGACAGTTCGGACAGCTCACGTACATCAGGATCTACCAGGGCAAGATCAAGAAGGGCGATACGCTCCTCAATACAAGGACCAAGAAGAAGTTCAACGTCGGAAGGCTCGTGAAGATGCATGCTTCCACGATGGAGGATATCTCCGAGGCAGGGTGCGGCGAGATCGCAGCGCTCTTCGGAATCGACTGCGCTTCAGGCGATACATTCTGCGATCCTTCGCTGAACTACTCGATGACGAGCATGTTCGTTCCGAATCCGGTCATCTCCCTTGCCATCAAGCCTGTCGACAAGAAGGCTGCTGACAATATGGCAAAGGCCCTCAACCGCTTCACGAAGGAGGACCCGACATTCCAGACATATGTCGACCCTGAGTCCAACCAGACGATCATCAGGGGAATGGGCGAGCTCCATCTCGATGTCTACATCGAGAGGATGAAGAGGGAGTACCATGCAGAGGTCGAGGTCGGCAAGCCCGAGGTAGCGTACAGGGAAGCCATCAGCCAGAAGGCGGAGTTCAACTATACGCACAAGAAGCAGACGGGCGGTTCCGGCCAGTATGCCCGTGTCGCCGGCTATATCGAACCTACTGTTCAGACGGATCCCGATGAGCCTGCAAAGGATTACGAGTTCGTCAACGAAGTCAAGGGCGGGGCCATCCCGACTGAGTACATCCCATCCTGCGACAAGGGCTTCCAGAGTGCCATGAAGAAGGGTACGCAGGTCGGCTTCCCTGTCATCGGCGTACGTGTCGTCGTCAATGACGGACAGTGGCATCCTGTCGATTCCTCCGATATGGCATTCCAGACTGCCGCTATCGGCGCGTTCAGGGAGGCTTTCGAGAAGGCGAAGCCTGTCATCCTCGAGCCGATCATGAAGGTTGAGGTCAATGGACCTTCCGAGTTCCAGGGCAACATCTTCGGATCGATCAATCAGAGGAGGGGCATGATCGTATCCTCGACAGAGGACAACAACCAGTGCCAGGTCATCGCAGAGGTACCGCTTTCGGAGATGTTCGGCTATTCCACCGTCCTTCGCTCCCTCACGCAGGGCAAGGCAGAGTTCACGATGGAAGTCGAGAAGTACGGACGCGTGCCGCAGTCGGTATCCGATGAGCTGAAGAAGGCTTATCAGGAGAAGAAGAAGGAAGCGTCGAAGTAATCCAGCGCCCCCTATGCATGGAGTCCCCGGGAATGCACTTTCCGGGGATTCTTCTTTTCTGCCCTTCTTCCCCATTATGTGCAAAGAATTGCGGCTATGTTCAGAATCGCTCAAATTATTCGTGTGTTTCCTTCTGCCGCATGATACAATCATATCAACAATGGAGGTGCAGATTTATGGATATCAAGGAACTTAACAGTGTAAGCCCGCTTCGCGTCTTCGAGGAGGCAATCAACGGCGGACTCGGACGCGGAAACCTGGGTGTCATCGTTTCAAGGCATGGAATAGGCAAGACCGCATGTCTTGTCCATCTTGCTACCGACAAGCTTTTCAAAGGTGAGAGCGTGATCCACGTTTCCTTCTCCGGCAACGTTGAGCATGTCATAAACTGGTATAAGGAGGTCTTCAGGGAGATTTCGGAGCTGCAGTCCCTTGACGATGCAGCGATGGTCTACAACTCCATCCTCGCGAACCGCGTAGTGATGAACTTCTCTCAGGAGCAGGTTCCTGTGGAGAAGGTGCTTGCCTCGCTTGAATCGCTCATCAACCAGGGATCGTTCAAGGCAGACTGCATCCTCTTCGATGGCTACAAGCTCACGATGGCAGACGAGGAGGACATCATAAAGATCAAGGAATTCGCGAAGAAGATGAATATCGAGGTGTGGTTCTCAGTATCTCCGGTCCGCCCCGATGTTGTCTATGATGAGTTCGGTGTCCCGAATTCACTCGTGAAGTACTTCGATCTCATCGACGTGCTTGTGGCGCTCCGCTATGACGATAAGATCGACAAGGTCGTGATGACAGTCGTCAGGGCGCATCATGCGAATGTGCCGAAGCCGATGAAGGTCAATCTCGATCCGAAGACGATGCTGATATCGAAATGAAATCCAGAGGGGATCTGAAAGGATCCCCCTTTTCAGCGGTATGGGACTGACGATTTCATATTCAGGTTTCTATGGCTCCTCGCAGCGCTATGCGGAGGAGCTTGGGCGCATCATGGGCACGCCTTCCTCCGATGTGAGGGAGGCTGATTTCAGCATCACCTCCGCGGCTGTCCATTTCGGCAGCCTGTATGCAGGAACCGTGTGCGGGCTGTCCCTTTTCTGCCGGCGTCTTCCTCCATCAGTCCCCTTTGCTGTTGCTTCCGTCGGAATCGCGGATCCAGCGATAAGCGGAAATGCGGAGAAGATCGCCGATGATATACGGCGGATAGTCCCGCAGGATATGCACTCCAGGATGCGCATATACTCACTCCGTGGCATCCTCGATTACAGCCTCCTCTCTCCACGGCATCGCGCGATGATGTGGATGCTCAGGCTGTGGATCAAGGCAGGCAGGGAGATGACGGATGAGGATCGCATGATCCTCGGAACCTATGGAGGCAGGTCCGACTTCTTCGATCCCCGAAGCGTTCTGCCAGTGGCTGAATGGCTCAGGACTCTATGAGCACAATCGCCTCTGCAGCGATGGCTGCTCCTTCCCCGACAGGTCCAAGGCCCTCTGCTGTCTTGGCCTTCACAGATACCGCCTCCACCGGCAGCGCTGCCGCTGCCGCTATATTCTCACGCATTGCCCTGATATAGCCCTGGAGCTTCGGCTGCTCAAGGTGGACGGTGCTGTCTATGCTGATGATCCTCGCACCTGTCCTTCCGAGCGCGATGCGGAGCATCCTGAGGCTGTCCATGCCCTCCGTATCCTTGGATGAATCAGGGAACATGGTCCCGATATCCCCATGGGCAGAAGCACCTAGCACTGCATCGATGATGGCATGAAGAAGCACATCGCCATCGGAATGGGCCTCTTCTCCTTTGTCACAGGGTATCGTCACTCCGCCTATGATGAGCTTGCGCCCGGAGATGAGGCGATGTATATCACTCCCTATCCCCGCTCTCATTCCCTCTTCCTTCCTGCATGAGCTCCCGCATCCTGCGGACAGCAGCGGCGCTCTTCCTGCCCTCATCACGGGCCTTGATGTATTCATCTATCTGCGCTTCCGCATCCGGGATATCCGAAAGGTAGGTGATCTTCCTGTTGTCCACGCTGCCTCTTGATACAGTGCAGCTGTATCCGGCTGCGATGAATACCGCCGCATCGTCATCAGCTTCCATTCCCTGATACCTGTCATATGCATCGAGAAGCTCTGTACGGCGGAATATCTGCGGTGTCTGCACGGTTATGAGGGGGGCGCGGTCGACATTCTCCGCCAGGAGCCCATCCTTTCCGAGCCGCTTGACGGCATCCGTCACACGCAGCGCTGGCACGGCACCCCCCGCTACCGTAGCGGCTGCAAGCGTGCTGATTATCAGCTGGGGAGTGGCATATGGCCTTGCTCCATCATGCACAGCGATATAGTCGAACGGGACCTGGAGCTTCCTCAGGCTCTCGAGAGCGGCTTTCACGGATTCCTTGCGCGTCACGCTTCCCGGGACTATCAGGAACGGTATGCTCGCGATATCAGCAAGATCCTCAAGCGCGACGACCGTCTCATCCTCGGATTCCTCCGGGCATGTGACTATGACGGCTGCAAGCGATGGGACATCGAAGAACGGGCGCACAGCCCTGTAGAGGACGGTATGCCCATCTATCGACAGATATTCCTTCTTCACGCTCTCCTTGCCGGAGAACCTTGATGATGCTCCCGCTGCGGTTATCACAGCGGCAAATGGTGGTATGCTCATTTCTCAAGCCTGGCGAAGATCTTCTTCTTCATTTCCTCCGTGCCTATTCCTAGCACAGAGGAGGACTCGTCGACAAGAATGGCAAGCGCATTGTCGTACAGCTTGCGTTCCTGCACCGGAAGCTCCTTCACCTTCGATCTCCTGTAGAGCGAATTGACGACCTTGGCAACCGCAAGCAGGGAGCCTTCCTTCATCAGCTCCTGGTTCATAAGCAGGCGCTGCTTCCAGTCCATTGCCCTGCTCTCCCTCTTCTCCGAGAGGGAGGAGATGGCTTTCCTGGCTTCGGTTGCGGTGGCAAGATGCCTCAGTCCGAGTGCCGAGGCATTATCTACAGGCAACAGCACATCCATGTCGGAGGCCGTGATCTGGACACGGTAGTACTCCTTTTCCCTCCGCTTCTCGCGGCCTAGTATGCATCCGACGCCCTGAAGAGGATACACTACAGGGTCACCGATACTGAAGACTGCGTTATCTGTGCTGCTCATAGGCAGATTGTACCATCGAAACCGGCGGTTTGCATTATCTTTCTGTACTGCATTGCATTAGGAAGCTCCTGTCGAAGAGGCTGCTTCCGCAGCGGATCCGGGCTGCCTGGAACCCTGCAGATGGCTTTCTTTCCGCAGCCCTACCGGTTATACTCACGGTATGGCTGACAGAAAGAGGAAAGCAGGTGTGCTGCTTCACATAACATCCCTTCCTTCGGATTACGGTATCGGCGATCTCGGGGACAATGCCTACAGATTCGTTGATTCGCTCTCGGATGCTTCCATATCCCTGTGGCAGATGCTTCCAGTGGGGCCTACGGGATTCGGAGACAGCCCGTATGCGGCACGTTCGGCATTCGCCGGCAATGAGCTCATGATCTCTCCACGCCGCCTCTATCTTGATGGATATCTGGATATCGAGGATGTGATGAGCAAGGCGATTCCTTCCGTCCGTGTCGACTATGGCGAAGCACGGAAGCTGAAGATGCCGCTTCTTCGCCGCGCGGCTGAGAGCCTCCTCTCATCCAGGGGACAGGACAGGAAGGATTACGAGGCCTTCCGGGCCGAGAACGGATGGTGGCTAGAGGACTATGCGCTCTTCCAGGCGCTCTCTGATGAATACAATGATTCAAGATGGTTCCTCTCCTGGCCGAAGGAGCTGAGGAACAGGGAGGAGAAGGCCCTGGAGGAGAAGCGGCAGAGCCTTGCCCATGAGATCGATATCTACTGCGTGATGCAGTACTTCTTCCGCCAGCAGTTCATGGAACTCAAGGCCTATGCCAATGGTAAGGGTGTATCGCTCATAGGTGACATACCGATCTTCGTCGCCGGCGATTCATCCGATGCATGGGCAGAGCGGAAGCTGCTGAAGATAGATGAGGATGGGCAGCAGGAAGCTTCCTCCGGAGTCCCTCCTGATGCCTTCTCCGCGGATGGGCAGCTCTGGGGGAATCCTCTCTACAGATGGCCTGAGCATCAGGCGACAGGCTTCAGGTGGTGGATAGACCGCTTCCGTGAGAATCTCCGTCTCTTCGATATCGTACGTGTCGATCATTTCCGCGGCTTCGAGGCATGCTGGGAGGTCCCTAGAGGAGAGCGTACCGCAGTCAACGGCAAATGGGTGAAGAGCCCCGGGCAGGAGCTTTTCGATGCCCTGCGCCGCGCGCTTGGCGATGACCTCCCGATAATAGCGGAGGACCTTGGTGTCATAACGCCTGAAGTCGATAAGCTCAGGGAGGACAACGGGTTCCCGGGGATGAAGATCCTCCAGTTCGCATTCGCCTTCGATAACGGCGACTGGCAGACAGGCAATGCCTATCTTCCCCATAATCTCGAGAAGCTCTCGGTTGCCTATACCGGCACCCACGACAACAATACATCCAGGGGATGGTACGAAGAGCTTGATGATGGCATGAAGGATTATGTCCGCCGCTATTTCGAGTGCAGCGATGATGAGGTTGTCTGGCGGATGATAAGGGCTCTGATGGGATCCCCTGCGATGTATGCCATCTTCCCGATGCAGGATATCCTGGGACTCGGTGCGGAGGCGAGGATGAATATCCCATCGACGTGCGGAACATCGAACTGGTCATGGAGGATGAGGGCGGAGGATATATCATCGCCATCATTCGAAGGCATCAGATACTTCGCGCATCTCTTCGGAAGGGATTGACGTGAACATAGTGCTTATAGGGGAAGGCGAGGATTTCATCCCTTCATCGGATGAGAGGGCAAGGCATATAAGGAAGGTCCTCCATATGGGGGAAGGCGATTCCTTCCGTGCGGGGATTCCCGGTTCCATGATGGGGCATTGCACGATACTCTCGTCCGGCGATGATGGAATCAGGATATCATTCACGGCAGAGCGTGATGGATCCGCGCTCTATCCGCTGACGCTGATAGTCGCCCAGGTGCGCCCTATCTGCATGCGCCGCATCCTGAGGGAAGCCGTATCGCTTGGGGTCGGCAGGATCATCCTTCCGGTATCTGATCTGGGGGAGAAGAGCTATCTGTCGGCATCGCTTTACCGCGACAGGGAGTATGAGGGCATACTGCTTGACGGTGCGATGCAGTCGGGCTTCACAGGAGTCAGCTCCGTCTCGATCGTGGATAGTGCGGAGGCTGCGATCTCCATTGCTGAGGGAGATGAGCTCATCCTCCTCGATAATGCAGTGGGGGCCGTGCCGCTTTCACAGGCTGATCTCCGGGGCAGGAGCTGCGTGCTGGCAATAGGGCCTGAGCGCGGCTGGTCAGAGCGTGAGCGCCGGCTTTTCATCGGGAGCGGGTATTCCCCTATGCTTCTTGGATGCCGTATACTCAGGACCGAAACCGCAGCTGTCGCAGGTTGTGCGATGGCGCTTTCCCGCATGGGATTCATTTAGGAGGGATCATGCATTGCATTGTACCGGAGGCTGAGGAGATACTCGACAGGGAATACCCTGTGCTCGACCATGGCTTTGTGCGTCTTGTTGATTATCTTGGATCGGACCAGAGGATAGTGCAGTCCGCACGCGTGAGCTATGGAGAGGGAACCAAGACATACAGGCAGGACAAGGGCCTGATAAACTACCTGATGCGCAATGACCATACATCCCCCTTCGAGCAGGTGGTATTCACATTCCACGTCAAGATGCCCATCTTCGTCGCACGCCAGTGGACCCGCCACCGCACAGCAAGGATGAATGAGATCTCCGGCCGCTATTCAGTCCTCAAGGATGAGGTATACATACCCGCCGCTTGGAATATCGCGATGCAGAGCGAGGACAACAAGCAGGGACGGGCAGCAG
>CALXYI010000013.1 GCA_944392935.1 uncultured Spirochaetaceae bacterium | reverse complement strand
TTGTGAAGGCAATGCATTCAGGATGGCTGAAGCCATAGAGCGCGGAGAGCTGCGTGCGGAGCGAGAGGAGCGTATCGAAGCCGCTTTCCATCATCCTGCTTTCGGTCCTGTAGAGACTGATGCACCCTTCTTCGATGTACTTCCTGACAGCTTCTCCCGTTCCGGGGGCTTTCGGGAATGCTGTAGAGGCATTGTCGAGGTATATCCGCTTCATGTGGATATCGTAGCACAATACCATTGTATATGCATTTGCATGATGGTAATATCATCGGTATGGGAATCAGGGATAAGGGAAAGCTCTGCATCACCGGAGCTATCATAGGGGCCGCGGCAGTGGTCCTCACGCTATTGGGCAATCCCGGCAACATGGGATTCTGCATCGCATGCTTCATCCGCGATACCGCAGGAGCTCTCCATCTGCACACCGCACCGATCGTGGAATATGCCAGGCCGGAGATCATCGGCATCATCCTCGGAGCTTTCGCGATCAGCGCTGTCCGCGGTGACTTCAGGCCCCGCGGAGGTTCGTCCCCTGTGCTCCGCTTCATCATAGGATTCATCGTGATGATCGGGGCGCTGGTATTCCTCGGCTGTCCGCTCAGGATGGTCCTGCGTCTTGGCGGAGGGGATCTCAATGCCCTTGTCGGCCTCCTGGGCTTCATTGCCGGCATCGGGATAGGCTGCATCTTCCTCAATAACGGCTTCTCGCTTGGCAAGGCAGGAAGGCAGTCCGGGCTGGAAGGCGCGGCATTCCCTTCTTCAGCTGTCCTTCTTTTCGTGCTCTTCCTCGCTTTCCCGTCCCTCTTCCTATTCTCGGAGTCAGGACCGGGATCAATGCATGCACCTGTTGCCGCTGCACTCGGCGCTGGCCTTGCGGTAGGCGTGGCCGCAGAACGCACCAGGCTCTGCATGGCAGGCGGCATCAGGGATATATTCCTCGTGCGTGACTTCACGCTCATATCAGGCTTTGCGGCCATATTCGCCGCTTCCCTGATAGGGAATATCGCGGCGGGGAGCTTCCGCATAGGCTTCGCTGACCAGCCGATTTCCCATCCGATGCATCTCTGGAACTTCCTGGGCATGCTGGCTGTGGGCCTCGGATCGGTGATGCTCGGAGGCTGCCCCCTCAGGCAGCTCATACTTGCCGCGGAAGGTTCATCGGACAGCGCCATGGCTGTGCTGGGGATGATGGCAGGAGCTGCTGCCGCGCACAACTTCTCGCTTGCCTCATCTGCCGGAACCGGTCCGGGAATCAACGGCAAGATAGCTGTCGTGGCCGGGATCATCATCCTGCTTGCTGCTGCGGCAGGGGTTACGTATAGGGAAAGGAGGAAGGCATGAGGACCCTCGATACATCGGGCTACAGCTGCCCGGAACCAGTCATCATGACGAAGAAGGCGCTTAAGGAGAGTCCAGAGGGGATTGCTGTCATCGTGGACAACCGCGCCTCGAAGGAGAATGTCACCCGCTATGCATCCGCTCTCGGATACAGCGTGGAGGCAGCGGAAGGAAGCGGATGCTGGACCCTGCGGATATCAAGGTAGCGACGTTCCACAGCCATTACGGTGCGCTGATGTTCCATAAGCGCATGGGAGGGGACTCCGTCATACGCCCTGTTCCGCGTTCCCTCTCGTCATCGTGCGGCTCTGCTGTCTTCTTCACCTCTGCATTCAATCCATCGCTTGCCGATGAGAATACGGAGGCTGTATACGTGAAGGACGGGGATGGATGGAGGGAGATATGGAGGAAGTGAGGCTTACTTCCCTTGTCAGGAGCTCCGGCTGCAATGCAAAGCTTCCGCCGGGGGATCTCCACAAGGCGCTGGACGGGCTTGTCCAGGAGAGGCACGAGGCTCTGATCGAGGGTTTCGAGAGCTCTGATGATGCCCTGGTGTATGATCTGGGCGATGGAAGGGTGCTGATCGAGACTGTCGATTTCTTCCCTCCTATGGTGGATGATCCCGTGATATTCGGTGAGATAGCTGCGGCGAATGCCATCTCCGATATCTACGCCATGGGCGGGGAGCCAGCGCTTGCGATGAGCCTGATGTGCTTCCCTTCCTGCCTTGATATTGCTGTGATGCGATGCATCATGGATGGCGCAATCGCGAAATGCAGCGAGGCTGGCGTGGTGATTGCAGGCGGCCATACGCTATCGGACAGGGAGCCGAAATTCGGCCTTGCGGTCACGGGCTTCGGCCGGAAGGACCATATCTGGTCGAACAAGGGCGTGGAGCCAGGTGATGCCGCGGTGCTGACGAAGAAGCTCGGCGCAGGGCTCCTGATGACGGCGCATAAGGCCGGCGAGAGCGATGCCGGAGAGGCGATCAGCCAGATGCGATGCCTCAACAGGAAGGCCAAGGAGGCGGCTGAGGGGCTTTCCGTCCATGCCGCAACCGATGTCACCGGATTCTCGCTGATGGGGCACTCATATGAGGCAGCGGCAGCTTCCGGCGTGACGATTACGGTGGACAGCGGCAGCCTCAGGTTCCTGCCCGGAGCGGAGGATGCTGCCCGTTTCGGGTTCATTCCCGAGGGACGGTATACCAACGAGGACTATCTTTCGGACAAGGTGTCCGTTCCGCCATCCCTTCCTCTCCATCTGCGGGATATGCTCTTCTCCCCTGAGACCTCTGGAGGGCTCCTTCTCTTCATGCCTTCCCCTGATGCTGAGGAATACCTGAGGCGCATGGATGGCGCATATATCATCGGATATGCAGGGAAGCAGGGGGATTGCCCTGTCATCGTACGGTGATCCACGGACTTGCGGGATATCATTTCCCATGCATACAATCAGGGCGGAGGCTGACATGGCGGATAACATAATGGATGCATTCCTCCTCATGCTCGATGAGGACGATGAGGCCAGGGCTGAGCTTGACCGCAGGATAATAGCATATGAGGGCGATCCTGAGGATATAACCCGGGAAGTGCTTGTCCCGTTTGCCGCGGAGAAGGGCTACAGGATGACTGAGGAGGATGTTGATTTCTACAATTCCAGCATAAGCGACGGCAGCGGTGCCGTAGGGCATCTCAGGGGCGATGATGGGGAAGGCGCAACAAATCGCAACATTTGATTGCCATCTCACCGATGCTGTGCTAGAGTCTCTATAAGTGAAGAAAGGAGGACTGCATGTCCAAGGATAAAGCTGAGATCAAGAAGATGATAGGCGAGCTCAAGGCTCTGGATACCAAGAGGATGTACCTCAATGACTTCTTCCATACATGGAAGGAGAGCGATGACGAGATCGCGGCTGTATTCAAGGTAGCCGAGATCCTCAGGGGAATGAGGGAGAACAACATCTCCTCCAAGGTTTTCGACTCAGGTCTCGGAATCTCGATCTTCCGTGACAATTCCACACGCACGAGGTTCTCATTCGCTTCAGCATGCAATCTCCTCGGACTTGAGGTGCAGGATCTCGATGAGAAGGTTTCCCAGATAGCGCATGGCGAGACTGTCAGGGAGACAGCGAACATGATCTCCTTCATGGCAGATGTCATCGGTATCCGCGATGATATGTACATCGGCAAGGGCCATGCATATATGAAGAGCGTCTCGGAAGCAGTCCAGGAAGGCTACAGGGATGGCGTTCTCGAGCAGAGGCCGACTCTCGTCAACCTCCAGTGCGATATCGATCATCCTACTCAGTCAATGGCAGACCTGCTGCATGTCATCAACTACTTCGGCGGTGTCGAGAACCTCAAGGGAAAGAAGGTCGCCATGACATGGGCATACTCCCCGTCATACGGCAAGCCGCTTTCGGTCCCGCAGGGAATCATCGGACTCTTCACACGCTTCGGCATGGACGTGGTGCTTGCGCATCCGGAAGGCTACGATGTGATGAGCGATGTGGAGGAAGTCGCAGCTGCCAACGCCAAGGCTTCCGGCGGTTCATACAGGAAGGTCAACACGATGGAAGAGGCATTCAAGGATGCCGATATCGTATATCCGAAGTCATGGGCACCGTTCGCAGTGATGGAGGAGAGGACGAAGCTCGTAGGCGAGGGCAGGTTCGATGAGCTCAAGGATCTCGAGAAGAGATGCCTGGAGAACAATGCGAAGTTCAAGAACTGGACATGCACAGAGGAGCTCATGAAGACAACAAAGGATGGAAAGGCTCTCTATATGCACTGCCTCCCCGCAGATATCACGGGTGTATCCTGCAAGGAAGGCGAGGTCGATGCATCGGTATTCGATCGCTATCTCGTTCCTCTCTACAAGGAAGCTTCCTTCAAGCCGTACATCATCGCGGCGATGATCTTCCTTTCCAAGTTCCAGGATCCTTCCGCCAAGCTCCAGCAGCTCATGGATGCGGCAGCACCGAGGATCAAGTAAGGCTGAAGCCTTAGGATATCCAGATGGCCTCCGGGAATGGAGGCCATTGTCATCTTCCCATCTTCCTTGATCTATCCCGGATTCTTCATTCCTGAGATGCATTTCATGGTATCCTTATTCTTGCTTTGATGTGAGGGTATATATGGATGGCTATTGCAGAGTTGCGGCTCTGACTCCCGTAAAGGGCAATGAGAAGCGCATCGAGAAAGTCGCAAGGAAGTTGTCTATTGATTGCGAAGCGATGTATTGCGAATCAAACCACGCTGCAATCGAGTGGGCAAAGAAATATCTCAGCCAGGGATATGGCACGATAATCAGCCGTGGCGGAATGGCGAAGGCGATATCCAAGGAACTGCAGATAAATGTTGTATCGATTCCTGTCCGGTATGCGGATGTAGCGGAATGCGTTGATAGGGCAAAGGCAATCGGCAGCCATATCGGAATCCTCATCAATTCCGAAGTCGGGCACCTGGTGTCGACGATAAACAAGGAAGAGGATATCTCGATTATGGAGCTTTCGGTGCCTCCTACCGGGAACTGTGTCGATACATTGCTTGAAGCCAGGGACAGATACGGTATAGATGTCATTGTAGGCGGCGTAAGACCGTGTGCGCTGGCTACTTCCCTTGATATCAGGAATTGCGTAATCGAATCCGGAGAGGATTCAATCAGATTCGCCCTTCTGAATGCTGTAAGCCGCAATCGTCAGCTGCTGACGCATATACCCGCCTCCTGCAGCTTCTCAGGCATCATGGATGATTTTCCTGTTGGCATCATAATCTCTGATATGAATGGGATCATCATGTTTGCCAATGCCAGGGCAAGGCATATAACAGGTTATAGCGATCTTGCACCAGGACTGCCTGTCCAGTCAGCCTTTCCTGAGCTAGGCCTCTATAAGCTTCAGAATAGGGAGAATCTCATTCAGCCAATCAAGCTGAATGGCAATCCTGTCTTCCAGTGGTCGCATGTTTCTGAGAATGGGATCATAACCGTAATCGATAGGCTTGATGTGCTGCGTAGATTCTATGGCAATTTCCCTTCCAAGGATTCGAAGCAAGCGATGGATTTCTACCATTTCTCTGATTTCGACACTGTCGATTCCAGGATGCGTGAGATCCTCCGGAGGGCAGAGGTGGCAGCCTCTGTCGATTCCACGGTATTGATTACGGGAGAGACCGGTGTCGGGAAGGAAATCCTGGCGCAGAGCATACATAGCGCAGGAACAAGGGCCATGAAGCCGTTCTTCGCGGTTAACTGCGCGGCAGTCCCTGACACTATACTTGAAAGCGAGCTGTTCGGTTATGAGGAAGGTGCATTCACCGGTGCACGGCGAGGAGGGAAGAAGGGATATTTCGAACTTGCTGAAGGAGGGACCCTGTTCCTGGATGAGATAGGTGAGCTGTCGCCTAAGATGCAGGCCAAGCTTCTCCGGGTTCTCCAGGAAAAGGAAATAATACGTGTCGGCGGGGAAACCGTGATACCTGTTGATGTGAGGGTGATCGCTGCGACTCTTGTAGACCTTGCTGAGAAAAGGAAGGATGGCAGCTTCCGTCCAGATCTGTATTATCGTCTCAATGTCATACGCTTGAGTGTTCCACCGCTTCGGGAAAGGATCTGCGATATCAGGGTGCTTGTGCAGAAGCTGTCTGCTTCTATTGCCGACAGGCTCAATTTGCCTCGGATCCATATCGAGGAATCCTTCTTTCCTTTCTTTGAGGATTATGGCTGGCCAGGAAACGTCCGCGAACTGGAGAATATCATTGAAAGATTGACGATCATGAACCGGAAATCACCTATTTCCATTCATGATATCGAATCATGCTTCTATGAGCTCAAGGCTATTGAGAATCCTGCTGCTGAGCCAGGAACGCTTGTGATCCGTCCGCTTCAGGAGATTGAGGATGAATATATCGAGAAGGTGCTTATCCACAATGGCGGCGACCGTAAGCTTACCTGTGAGCAGCTGGGCATAAGCACAACCACGCTGTGGAGGCGGCTGCAGTCAAAAACGAATTCATAATGCAATGAAAGGGTTTCATATTGAAATGCAATTTAAGGATTCTTTCAATGCCAGTCCAAGATATATATCTATATTATAAATAAATACGGCTTTTGGCATAAATCTTGCTTTTTGTAGATGACAAAAAGGAGAGGAAGATGAAAGCCATAATAGTTATGTATGACTCCCTGGTTAAGAATCTTTTGTCGGCGTATGGGTGCACATGGACGAAGACGCCGAATTTCAAGCGATTGGCTGAAAGATCCGTCTGCTTCGAGAACTGTTATGCCGGAAGTCTTCCCTGCATGCCGGCTAGGCGGGAGCTGCATACGGGACGGTATAACTTCCTGCATAGGAGCTGGGGACCTCTTGAGCCTTTCGATACATCCTTGCCTGCAGAGCTGAGCAAGCATGGGATACATACCCATCTCGTAAGCGATCATTATCATTACTGGGAAGATGGCGGGGCATCCTACCATACGAAATACAGTACATGGGAAATCGTGAGAGGCCAGGAAGGGGATAAATGGAAAGGCAGCGTCAAGGACCCGCAGATTCCATCACCCGCAAAGGCAAGGAAGACCCATCGGTGGAGACAGGACTGGGTGAACCGGGAATATATAAAGGAGACCGGGGAATATCCTCAGATCGGGACATTCAGGCTAGGGCTTGACTTCATAGAGAAGAATGCTGACCAGGATAATTGGATGCTGCAGATCGAGAGCTTCAGCCCTCATGAACCATATTTCTCCCCTGAGAAGTTCAAGGAACTCTATCCGCACGAATATGAAGGGCCATTCTTCGACTGGCCACCCTATAAGGAGATAACGGATGAGACAAAGGAGGAAGTCGAGCATATAAGATGCCAGTATGCGGCTGTCCTGAGCATGTGCGATTATCATCTGGGGCTGGTCCTGGATGCCATGGATAAGCATGATCTGTGGAAGGATACGCTTCTTCTGGTCAATACTGACCATGGCTTCATGCTTGGCGAGCATGGATGGCTTGGAAAGAATGTAGGCCCTACATTCAATGAGATTGCGAATATACCGCTTTTCATATGGGATCCGCGTTATGGTATCAGGAATGAGAAGCGGCAGTCCCTTGTGCAGACAATCGATATTGTGCCGACTCTCTATGATTACTTCAACGTGGAGATGCCTGGATCAGTGCTGGGCAAGGATATTTCCCCTGTGATTGAATCCGATGCTCCGATAAGGACCGTTGCGTGCTATGGCAGCCATGGAGGCAATCTCAACTGCCGGGTAGGCAAGTACGTCTATATGCTTGCTCCGGACAAGGATAATGATTCCCTTTACAACTACACACTGGATTGCTTCCACATGTGCCAGCCATTCTCGAAGGCAGAACTCGATGATTCAGAGCTTGTAGGGCCTTTTGATTTCACGAATGGCTATAAGGTGCTGAAGGTCAGGAAGATCAAGCCAGCGAATCAGAGCGGACAGCTGAATCTAGGATCATTCCTGTATGACCTGGAGAGCGATCCTGAGATGGATATGCCGATCCACGATGAAGCTATCGAGCAGTACATGAAGAAGCAGATAGCAAAGGTGCTGAAGGAAAACGATGCTCCTTCAGAGGTATATGCGCGTTATGGTCTGGATGAATTTCTGAAGGAGGGATTATGAGAAGGCTTGCAAAGTATGTTTTCCCGGTATGCCTTATTATCATCGGGATAGTATTTGCGGTACTGGGAGTATTTGAATTCGGATTCTGGGATGAGGCAAAGGGGCCGATGGGAGGATTCTATCCGACTCTGGTATCCATCCTCCTGATTGCCATGAGCATTGTGTGCTTAACACTTGCCCGCGATGACAAGGATCCGAAATTCCCTGTGCAGAATCTCCTCGTCATACTTGCCGTTCTTGCGATTTTCTGCTGCACCTTCCTGATCGGAATGTTCCCTTCCATTTTCCTCTGCCTTGTTATCTGGCTGAGGAAGATAGAGAAGTACAGCTGGAGATTCTCTGTGATCTTCGCTCTTGTCACTGTTCTGGTTTTCTACGGGGTATTCGGGAAATGGCTTGCTATATCCTTCCCCAACGGCCTGCTGGGTGATCTGATTTTCGGATAAAGGAGGATGGAATGGAAAATCTGCAGATGCTGATGTATGGCTTTACCGTTGCGCTGTCATTGGAGAATATAAGCGCAGCCATTTTCGGAGCTGTCCTGGGGCTTATCGTTGGAGCTCTGCCTGGAATCGGATCCCTTGCCGGCGTAGCCTTGCTGCTTCCCCTTACATATAAGTTCAATCCGACAACTGCGATCATCATGCTTGGTTCTCTTTACTATGCGAATATGTTCGGAGGAGCCTTCAGCGCGATCCTCATAAACATACCGGGAGATGGTCCTGCGGTCATGACAACGCTTGACGGCTTCCCGATGGCTCAGAAAGGACGTCCGGGCCAGGCTTTATTCACATCTAACATCGCTTCGTTCATCGGTGGTCTGATCGGAATGTTCATCGTCATCTTCACAGGACCTTCGCTGGCCAGGCTTGGACTGAATTTCGGTCCTGTCGAGATGGCTGCGCTCCTGCTGCTGGCAATGACGAGCATCGGATGGCTTCTGGGGGAGAATCCGATAAAGGGAATAGTCACCACAGCCATGGGAATGCTTATCGCAACAATGGGGATGGATGCTGTAAGAGGCGTTCCAAGATATTATTTCGGAAGCATTTATCTGATGGGAGGAGTCCCTTTCGTCCCGCTTGTAATCGGAATGGTCGGATTCTCTCGTGTAATAGGGCTTATGACAGACCGCAAATCCGCACCGCCTATTACCGAGCGTCTTCATTATAGGGACTGCATGCTTACGGCTCATGACTTCAAGAGGCTTCTTATGCCATCGATACGCGCAGGCCTTATCGGTACATTCATCGGCATACTTCCAGGTGCTGGTGCAACAACCGCGGCTTTCGTATGCTACGCATTTGAGAAGCGATTCAAAAGCGAGGAACCCCTTGGAACCGGAGCTATTGAAGGCATCGCAGCCTGTGAGTCAGGGAATAATGCCGCGGCGGCAGGAGCATTCGCGCCCCTGCTTGCCCTGGGTATTCCTGGATCAGGAACCGGTGCTGTCCTTCTTGGCGGCCTCATGATGTGGGGACTCAATCCTGGTCCGCTGCTTTTCACGAATCATCCTGATTTCGCATGGGGATTGCTGGCCTCCCTTTTCCTTGCAAACCTCATCACGCTTGCGATTTCCTGGGTAGTCATCCCCATTCTCGTACAGGTCCTGACTGTGCCTATTGCCCTGATGATCCCAGTGATCATGACGATCTGCGTAGTCGGTTCATATAGTGTCACGAATTCAATGTACGGCGTGCTCATCATGTTCATCGCGGGAATCATCGGATATATCATGACAGAACTGAAATATCCTACTTCGACTTTGGTTCTTGCCGTGGTTCTCTCTCCGATATTCGAGACGGATCTGAGAAGAGCATTCCTTATTTCCGGAGGAAGCCCTGCGATCTTCTTCCAGAAACCCATTTCATGTGTGCTTATGATTGCATTCTTCATCTTCCTTGCTTTGCCGATCATCAAGGCAATGTGGAAAAGGATGCGTTCATCAAAAGGAGGAGTATAAATGAGGACGAGGACTTGGTTTCTCACTGTGCTGATGGTTTTCATCAGTGTGACGGTTTTCGCTGGGGGATCGACTGAGGCTGCCTCTGCCGATGGTTCATGGAAGCCAACGAAGAATGTTGAGTGGGTTGTAACGTCAAGCCCGGGTGGTGGAAGCGATATCTTCACGAGGACCATCACGGATATAATCGCAAGGGATAAGCTTGTCGATCAGACAATAGTGATCAACAACCAGACCGATGGAGGCGGCGAGGTTGGCAGGCTCCGTGTATCCCAGGCAAAAGGGGATGGGCTCACACTTCTGACATTCAACAGCGGTGATCTTGTTCCGATGGTTACGAATACACCGAATAGGCTCAGTGGATTCAGGCCGATTGCAATCATGGCAGTCGACAGGCATCTTCTTCTTCAGGGAACATCACCGCGCTTTGCTTCATTCGAAGAGGCAATCGCTGAAGCACAGTCAGGCGGACGTGTGATCATCGGAGGATCGAAGGGAGATGACCTCAACCTGTACAGCATGATGCTGACTGAATTCGGAGTAACGGAAGATGAGCTTGTATACGTTATGTTCGATGCGACATCTGATGCGCTTACTGCGCTGCTTGGCGGTCATATCGATTACTGCATAGGCAAGCCCGCTGCCAGCGACCAGTATATAAAGTCAGGAGATGCATTCCCTGTTGTAGCGTTCGCTATGGAAAGATTCGGTGGCGACCTTGCCGATGTCCCGCTTCTGAGCGAGATCGGGCCATACAACAATATCGAATCCCCGATCTGGCGCGGTGTCGTCACGTCGAAGGCCACTCCTGATAATATCGTCCAGTACTGGAGCGATATCCTTCAGCAGGTGTCTGAGACAGAGACATGGGATAAGGATTATATCGAGAGGAATATGCTGACTGAGTACTTCCTTCCTTGGGAGGAGGCCACAGCATATATGCAGGCTTATGAGGAGAATGTCCTGGCAGGTCTCTGATATGGCCTGACCGTGGTGCGCAAAGCCTCCTTGCTTTCCTCTGGAACCGCATGCGGATAGGCAAGGAGGCTATTCAGCAGCCTGGATCCCAGCAGGCTGCTGATCGATCTTTCCATGCTGGAGTCATTATGAATGCGGAAAGAAACAGATATCTGACATTATTCCTTTCAACAATGCAAATAAGCGCATTCACATTCGGGGGTGGATTTGTGATCATACCTCTTATGCGCAAGACCTTTGTAGGCAAGCTGGGATGGATAGATGACAGTGAGATGCTTGATCTGACAGCTATTGCGCAATCTGCGCCAGGGCCTATCGCAGTGAATGCGGCAATCCTGGTCGGTTATAAGACAGGCAGGGTAGCAGGAGCAATCGTAAGCATCCTGGGAGCCATATTGCCTCCTTTTGCCATAATCTCAGCAATATCATTCTTCTATCAGGCATTCAGGGATAATATATATGTCTCGGCGGTGCTGGCTGCGATGGGGGCAGGGGTTGCTGCGGTCATAACCGATGTGGTCGTCTCGATGGCTTGGGGCGTGCTGAAGCAGAAGGAGCTTATTCCCATTGCGATGATGATCATATCGTTTGTCCTTGTCCAGTTCTCCGATATGAATATCATCCTTCTGATGATCATTGCCGGAATCATCGGATATATAAGCCATCGATATAAAGCGAAGGACAGGCGATGATCTATCTGGAACTGATCCTGAGCTTCATGCAGATAGGCCTCTTCAGTGTCGGTGGCGGGTATGCGGCATTGCCGCTGATACAGGATCAGGCAGTCAATGTGCATGGATGGCTCTCATTGCAGGATTTCGCGGATATCATGACAATATCCCAGATGGCTCCTGGCTCGATTGCCATAAACTGCGCGATCTTCGTCGGGATACAGGTCGCAGGGCTCCCTGGAGCTGTTGCAGCTGCTTTCGGATGCGCATTGCCTTCCTCGATAATCGTGACCGTTCTTGCATTCATATATTATCGCTGCAAAGGGCTTGACTCCGTGCAGAGCGTGCTTGCGGGGTTGCGTCCAGCTGTCGTTGCAATGATAGCAACAGCAGCCGTATCTTTGATTTCCATTGCATTCTGCGGGGATGGATCCACAGGCGTGAATGCAGTGAATGTGGTATTATTCTCGATAGCATTCATATTGCTTCGCAGATTCGATGCGAGCCCCATTCTCGTGATGGCTGGAGCTGGGATCATAGGCTTCCTATCGGAACTTTGTTTCTGAGTGCTCTGGAATCGATTTCGGCATTGCGATGAATGCATGGATAAGGAATTCCGATGTCTTCAGGACTGCGCAAACATCTTGTGATACTGATCAAGCCCGCATCCGGCAGATGCAATATGCGATGCACATATTGCTTCTACGCCGATGAGACAAGAAACAGATCCTTCAGGGACTGCGGTGTTATGAGCCTGGATACTGCTCATCTGATCGTCGACAAGGCTCTTGACTATGCAGAAAGCATAACCTTCTCTTTTCAGGGGGGTGAACCGACGCTTCAAGGGCCTTCATTCTTCCAGGATTTCTCTGAATATGCGGATGCAAAGGCTCATGGGCGTGTAAGCTTCGCTATCCAGACAAATGGATATGATCTCCCAAGGGATTGGCTTGGGATCTTCCGCCGGTATGATTATCTTGTCGGTCTCTCGCTTGATGGAAGCAAGTCCATTCATGACAGATACCGTACGGCTGCAGATGGAAGAGGTTCTTTCAGGAAGGTATTCTCCACTGCACAGCTCTTCCGTTCAAACGGGATAAGATTCAATATACTCACGACGGTAAACAAGGATGTCGCGGAGAATATCGAGGAAATCTATCATTTCTTCAGGCGGAATGATTTCAGGTATCAGCAGTATATTCCATGCATTGATCCTATGCATGCAGGAAGGGGATCGCTTCCATATTCACTTACTCCGGAATCATATGGTGATTTCCTTATCCGCCTTTTCAATCTGTATTACTCGGATTGGCTGAATGGCCATTATATCTCAATCCGTTATTTTGATGATCTGGTGAGGATGCTATGCGGGGAACCGCCAGAGGAATGCTCTCTTCTGGGCTCCTGCCCCATGAATTTCGTCATAGAAGCTGATGGTTCTGCGTATCCTTGTGATTTCTATGTTCTCGATGGATATGGAATCGGGAATGTATGCAGCGATTCATTCGCTGATATGGCAGAGGACCCGGTTCATGCTTCTTTCATCAGCAGATCCAGCAATACGGATCCGGGATGCCTCGGCTGCAGTTTCTATCCGCTATGCAGGGGAGGCTGCCGCCGTGACCGGGAGGATTTCATATCAGGGGAACTGCATAGAAGCTATCTCTGCCGATCATACAGGATGTTCTTCGAAGCATGCCTCGAGAAGCTTGGATATATGGCCGATAAAGAGAGAGCAGCCATGGAAAGGATGGGGTATCGGATATGACCGGGGGCCGCAAGGCTGCAGGCTCCGGTCATGTGCCTCTATATATGCAGTATCTCCCTTGCTTCCTCATCGGTGAGCGGATGGCTGTAGTAAAGGCTGTAGAATTCCTTTGTCTGCTCCACGATATCGACAGGGTAGAGCTCAGGATAGAGCAGGTTGCCCAGCCAGTATATGCCGATGATGCGGTTCGTTGCCGGAGGGCTGTCGATGAAGGGATATGGCTCTGTCGGTATATGGTACACCCTTCCTTCCTGCACTGCCCTCAGATTCCCCCATACCGGGCTTGATAGAGCCTCTTCATATGCCTCATCGGATGAGAGCAGTATGACATCAGGATCCCATATATACAGCTGTTCCATCGATACCTGGCTGCTGGCAGCGCCGAATGATGATGGAACTGCATTCCTTGCTCCTATCTTCTCTATGACCTCGCCATGGAAGTTCCCTTCCGGAATCGCCTCAAGCCCATCATCGGATGATGAGTAGTACACCGTTATGGGCTCATCTATCCTCTTCCTTGCCTCTGCGGCCATCTCTATGGCTTCTTCCGCATAGATGGCAAGCGCTTCGCACTTCTCCTCCTCACCCAGGAGCCTGCCGGCAGTCCTGTACACCTCAGGTGTATTGTCGAGATATGCCTCGATGAAGATGACAGGCATCACGATATCCTTCTGCAGGGCATCCAGATCCTTCACCATCTCCTCAGCAGATCCCTTAAGCTCTCCCATGTCTATCACCAGATCCGCGCCAGATGCCATCAGCGCTTCCTTGTTCAGGTTCGCTTTCTTTCCGTAGAAGGTTCCGAACACAGGAAGGTTCACCACATCCTGCACGAAGTACTCTGCCGCGCTTCCCGACAGGCGGCTTGACCATCCTGCTATCTTCTCCGGCGCGATCGAGTAGAGTACCAGCTGCGCGAGATTCCCTGATGGCGCAGCCTTGCTTATCGTATCGGGGATCTCTGTCTCCCTTCCGAGCGAATCCGTGAAAGATGCCGCGCACAGCATCGATGCCATAAGGATGATGAGCGCTGCAGCTGCTGCTTTCTTCATGCTTCCTCCTTTTCTATTCCGAATATCGTCAGATGCTTCATGTTCGGGAATATATATGGATACTCTCCGTCATGATCCTCCCTGATGTATTCCATATACAGCGGGGTCTTTTCCCTTCCATACATTGCCTCTATGTATTCCTCTGCCTCGTCCATGCTCCTGAGAGGCTGATCGAATGATGCGCAGAACGGGATGGCCGAGAATGTGATTCCATCGATTGATCTGAGATACGCTTCCGTCCTTTCCGGATCTCCTCCCTTCTTCCTCAGATCATCCCTCTGGCCCCTGTGCTCCGAAACAGCATAGACCATCCTGCCGGTGCTTCCGAGATAGCTCTCAAGATTCCTTTCCTCCGCGATGCGCCCGAACAGCAGGAGCAGCAGCACATCGCTTTCGGGAAGAGGGGAGGATAAGGCATCAAGCGTACGGAATATATCCATGCCGGATCTCCTCCTTGCCTCGGCTATGGCTTCTCCGTCCGCATCCGTGCCGGTGATCATGAAGCCATCCTCCGCTAGGAGCTCAGTGGCGTAGCCTAAGCCGCATCCGAGCTCAAGTATCCTCTCATCCTTGTGAAGAAGCTTCTTCAATGCATCTGCAAGAGCACGATGGTAATGGGAGCGCCCAGCGGCTCTCCTGTACCATTCTATCCTCCTCGCATCCCACCACTTCATTCCGGTATGCATACTATCCTCCCGCTCTTGCCGGTATCCACCCGCGTGATGAAGAGCTGGCGCGAATAGAGATCCGAGAGGATCCGGCCATCCATCAGCTCCTCCGCGCTTCCATGGAATGCTGCCTTGCCGCCTGAGAGTATAATGACGGCAGTCGAATCCATCAGCGCCTGCTCAGGGCTGTGCGTCGAGAAGAGTATCGTGTATCCATCGTCCCTGAGGGCTGTGAGCGTCTCCATCACGAGAAGCTGGTTGGAATAGTCGAGTGAGGATGTCGGCTCATCGAGGAGGAGTATGCCTGCCTCCTGCGCAAGCGCACGAGCTATCATGACAAGCTGCCTCTCGCCTCCGGAGAGCGTATCGACAGTCCTGTTCCCGAGATGTCCGATTCCGAGTCTCTCCAGCGCCCTTGCAGCCTTCCTCTCATCATCCGCGCCAGGACGTTCGAAAAGCGACAGGGCGGGGGAGCGTCCCATGAGCACGGCATCGAGCGCTCTGTATGGATAGACCGGAACGGTGGCCTGTGGGATATATGCTATCCTCTGTGCCCTCTCCCTTTCCTTCATCCGGAGGATGCTGGTTCCGTCAATGGACACCTGGCCTTTCCCAGGCTGCAGGAAGCCCAGCAGTATGCGCAGCAGCGTGGTCTTCCCCGATCCGTTCCTGCCGAGGAGAGCTGTCATCGAGCCGCTGTCCGCAGAGAACGATATATCATCAAGTATCCTGCGCTTACCGTAGCTGAATGATATTGAAGCCGCTTCAATCCTCATTCTTCTTTCCCTCCCTGATGATGAGATAGAGGAAGAACGGAGCGCCGATGAATGATGTGAGGATGCCTATCGGGATCTCTGAGTATGCGGCCGATCGCGATACCGTATCGACTGCGGTGAGGAAAGCCGCTCCGAGGACTGCGGCAGCCGGCATTGTCCGCCTTGCATCAGAGCCTGCGATCATCCGCGTGATGTGAGGTATAACGAGTCCTACCCATCCGATTATCCCGGCAGCAGCTACGGATGAGGCTGTCATCGCTGTCGCTGCGGCTATGGCCACTGCCCTTATCATGCGGGTGTTCACACCCAGCGACAGCGCCTCCTCCTCAGGAAGGGACAGGAGATTCATCCTCCACGAGAGCAGGAGCATCGGTATTGCCGCCGCGATTGTCGGGATCGCGACAAGCTTCAGCTCTTCCCATCCCGCTCCCGCCAGCGATCCCATGAGGAAGTACGTGATCGATGGCAGCTCATCGTTCGGATCCGCCACGAGCTTTATGAAGCTTGTTCCGGACTGGAATAGCGAGCTTATCATCATGCCGCCGAGGATCAGGCCAAGCACCTGGTTCGACGGTATCCTGGAGGCGACCTTCCATACTAGGAATACCGCAGCGATTCCCATGGCGAAAGCCGCGGCGGCTATCCCTGCAGAAGGAAGGGCCAGCAGGAGGGCGAGAGCTGCCCCGAAGCCAGCTCCTGTGGATGTCCCCAGGACATCAGGGGAAACCAGCGGATTGCGGAATATCATCTGGAATATGAGCCCCGAAAGGGAAAGCCCCGCTCCTATCAGGGAGGATGCGAGGATGCGCGGCAGCCTGATGGACAGGACGACAGATTCCGCCTGCCTTGTCCAGTCCTGCTCTATGGGAAGGATCCGTGACAGCAGTATCCTTATGAGCTCTACCGGTCCCACAGGGAAGCGTCCTATCGAGAAGGAGAGGACGAATACGGCAGCATATGCGATCAGCAGGATGGCGACAAGGCCGATGCTAGAGCGCTTTCCCAAGGTAATCCCCCTTGATCGCCTCAAGGTGCATCCGCATATCCCTCTCAATCGCCCTGAATGCGCAAAGAAGGCTCTTCCCCGCCTCCGTGAGCTCAGCCCTGCCTCCGCCTCTGCCGCCCTGCACGCGCGTGACGGCCTCCTTCCCGGTAGCTTCTTCGATGCCTCTTATCATCTTCCAGGCCTTTGAGTATGAAAGAGCCATACGCTCCGATGCATGGCGCACCGAGCCTGTTTCCGCTATCAGCTCAAGAAGCTCAGCAGTCCCCGGACCGAAGAAGGGGAGGGAATCGTCATTGCGCAGCTTTATCTGAATCGTCGCATCCATCGAGTTGTTTTCCAATGCAATTCGTTGCCATTATACATCGTATGATACGATGGTGCAATGATCCATGCTCCTGCAGATGGCGGAGAGGAACAGCGGAAATCCTGGACAAGTGTCATGGACCATGCTTGATCCTCCTCTCCGGACTGCAAGCCGGGGTTTCGCTTGCCCACGATTTGCCCACATTTTGCCCACGGAAAACTGAAGAACGATAGAAAACAATAAAGAACAGAAAAGAACAGCAAAGACTAAGTTAAAATCATAACCTCTTTATATGCAAATAATTATTAAGAATAATTGAGAACAATGAAGAACACCTGAAAACAATCTACGCATAGTCCGGATCGATGTTGAACTGGAACGTGTATGTGGGGAAGGCTTCGTTGAGTGCCTTCTCCGCATCGCGGCGGAAGGCTGCATAATCGGTGAGGGCGAAATCAACGACCACATCGAAATGGACCCTGGAATCCTCCATATGCACATGGAATGCATGGATGGATATCACAGAGGATGAGACTGACTTCATCACCTTAAGCACTTCCTTCTTCATCAGTATGACCACGGGATTGTCTGAATTGACCGCATACATGCCGAACGTGAAGTAGATGCCCATCCTGTTCATGATTTCCGTCTGGGCATCCGTCATCGCATCGAAGACAGCCTCTGCCATGGCATCGGAGGGCACCTCCACATTGCAGGTGCCGATCATCCTCGATGGCCCATAGGTATGTATCTGTATGTCATAGCCTCCGGAGAGCGGAGGATGGCTGCCTATTATCCTCCGGAGCTCCTGTACGGTCTCCTTTGTCGGTCTCTCGCCGACTATCGCGGAGACTGTGTCGACAACGCTTCTCACGCCTGCATACATTATGAAGACGGAGACAACGATCCCTGCCCAGCCATCGATGGGAAATGATGAGAAGAGCGATATCGTCGCTGCTATTATCGTCACGGTCGTGGCAAGCGCATCTGAGAGGGCATCGGTACCGGAGGCGGAGAGCGCCTCGCTTTCTATCTTCCTGCCGTTGCGCAGGTTCACCCTCCATAGCCCGAGCTTCACGGCTATCGTGAGCACGAGGACGATGAGCATCGGGATGGAGATGGATACAGGTGATGGATCCCTGATGCTCTCTATCGATGAGCGGAAGAAAGCACCTCCTGTGAAGATGACTATGAATGCGACGAAGAGCGCGGATATGTATTCGATCCTGCCGAATCCGAGAGGATGGGTGTGCGTCGGTTTCCTCTTGGCGAGGCTGAAGCCCATGATGGTGACTACGGAGGAGAGCATGTCTGAGGCATTGTTCGCGGCATCGGACATGATGGCAACCGAGCCGGAAATGAATCCGATCAGCACCTTCACGATGGCAATCGCGGCATTCGATATTATCCCCAGAAGCGCCGTGCGCTTCAGTATCCTGTCCCTTGAAGCTTCGTCAACCATTGAGGTGTAGTCTATCGTGGAGGATTAAGGTAATCAAGGCTATAATCGATGATGATGAATCTTTATCAGAGACTTGAGGAGGACCTTCTCCCTGGTGGGAAGGCCTTCATATCGATAACCGGAGGGGGAGGCAAGACAACGCTGCTTTCAGGCTTTGGAAGGTATCTTGCCTCCCGGGGCCGCTCCGTGCTGCTTACAACGACGGCGAAGGTCGCTTCGCCCTATCTCCATGACTATGGCGTGGACAGGATATACGGCGATGAGGGCGTGCTCTCGCATATGCCGGAAAAGGGCTCCCTTGTCTTCTATGCCGAGCACCACACGATGGACATGAAGAAGTGGATAGCTCCACGCCCTGAGGTGCTATCGGCGCTCTACGGGCGCTACGATGCCGTTCTCTCCGAAGCCGATGGCTCCAGGGGCCTGCCGCTCAAGGTGCACACTGAGCGCGATCCCGTGATCCATCCGCTCACGACATCATCCATAGCCGTTGCCGGGCTCTGGGGAATAGGCGGGAAGGCCTATTCAGTCTCATTCGGAGATGGCCGAGGAATCCCGGTGGACCGTGATTACCTGCAGTGGTATATCGATGCGCCCGCTGGTCTCACGAAGGGCTTCACAGGCAGATGCTGCATCGTCTTCAATGGCGCGGAGAATTGCGGAGAGGAGATCATCGCTATGCTTTCCACGCTTTCCTACCCTGAGGGGATCCCGGTTTATGCCGCATCGGAGAAGGAGGACAGGATCTATGGGATTATTCGATAGGATAGCCGAGGCTGAGAGGGATAATCTCCCGTTCGCCATCGTCACGGTAACAGGGGCGGAGGGAACCGTACCGAGGAGGGAGGGCCGCATGGCTGTATTCGCAGACGGCAGCGCTGCCGGGACTGTCGGCGGAGGCGTGGTCGAGGCTGAGGCAAAGGCGAAGGCCATGGAATGCCTGGCCTCGGGCTGCGGCATGCCCATTACCGTCCGGAACGGCGGGAAAGGGTGCGTCTCCCTCTTCATCGATGTCCCGGTACCGGACCGTTCTGTGATCATCGTGGGACGCGGCCATGTCGGGAGCGCGATAGGGGAGATGATGAGGCATATCGGATGGCACGTCTCCATGCTGGAGAAAGGAATAGGCCCGGAAGCCCTTCTCTCGGAGAGGGTGACTTCCTCCACTGCGATCGTCATAGCAGGGGCTGCTGATTCCTCCCTCGTGCCTGCAGCTCTCTCCTCGCCTGCGTTCTATGTCGGGCTCCTTGCCTCCCGCTCGCTCCGGCTGCCTCCTGATCCGCGTCTCTATTTCCCGATCGGGCTTGATATAGGGGAGAGGACGCCTGAGGAGATCGCGCTCTCAGTCTCTGCCGAGATCCTCGCCGCATTCAATGGCAGGAGCGGCAGGAACGGACGCGGCTGGGACAGCCGCCTGGTGGCCGTTCGCGGTGCCGGGGATCTTGCCACCGGCGTCATAGTCCGCCTGTTCCGGGCAGGATACAGCGTCATAGCGCTGGAGTCAGCGTCTCCTACCACCATAAGGCGCACAGTCTCCCTTTCCGAGGCTGTATACGACGGCGAGGCGGAAGTCGAAGGTGTCAGGGGAATGCTGGCGCACGATGATGCCCAGGTGCGCCGCATCCTTGATTCCGGGGCTGTTCCCGTCATCGTGGATCCTGATCTGAGGATGCTCTCCTCGTTCAGGCCGCGTATCCTTGTCGATGCGATAATAGCGAAGAGGAATCTCGGGACGAGGAAGGATATGGCGCCTCTTGTGATTGCCCTGGGCCCGGGTTTCGAGGCCGGGGTGGATTGCGACGCCGTCATCGAGACGAAGCGGGGCCATACGCTCGGCTCGGTCATACGTTCAGGGAGGGCTGAGGAGAATACGGGTGTGCCTGGAAGCATCGCGGGGTATGCCTCCGAGCGTGTCATCCATTCACCTTCATCCGGGATCTTCCGCGGTGTGCGGCATATCGGCGATATCGTCAGCAAGGGCGATCTGATCGCATGCGTCGGAGAGACGGAGGTCAGGGCCACGATAGACGGCATGCTGCGCGGACTCCTGCATGATGGCCTTGCAGTTTCCCCGGGCTTCAAGATAGCGGATATAGATCCCCGGGGCGAGGCGGCGGATTTCCGCACCATCTCCGATAAGGCAAGAGCCATTGCAGGCGGGGTGCTCGAGGTCTGCAGTTCCTTCTTGAATCGAAGTGGCAAATGAGGCAAGCTTTGTATATGGCTTCGCTTGAGGAAAGGATAGGACTGCTGAGGAAGGGAGCGGCTGTGCTTGCTGCCTCTTCCGATGAGGCAAGGAAAAAGGCCCTTGCTGCTATGGCCGATGCCATAGACAGGGAGCGTGATGCGGTGAAGGCGGCAAATGCGGAGGATGCAGAGGCCGCAAGGAGGGAAGGCACTTCCGATGCCCTTCTCCATCGCCTCGTCTTCACGGATTCCAAGATCGATAGCGCGATTGATGGCCTGAGGCAGCTTGCCTCCCTCCCCGATCCCATAGGACGGGTGCGGGAGAAGAGGGAACTTGATCCGGGATTCATCCTCGAGAAGGTGACATTCCCGATCGGCGTCATCGCGATGATCTTCGAAGCGCGGCCGGATGCGCTTGTCCAGATAGCGGGACTTGCCCTGCGTTCCGGCAATGCTGTTGTCCTCAAGGGTGGAAGGGAAGCGCGGCGTACGAACAGGGCTCTTGTCAGCATAATCGCATCCGCGGTCTCCGGAGTGATCGAGGGGGAGTGGATCCTCGGCATAGAGAGCCATGAGGATGTGGATGCCCTGCTCGGCATGGAGAAGCTGATAGATCTCATCATCCCGCGCGGCTCCAACAGCTTCGTGCGCTATGTCATGGATCATACGCGCATACCGGTGATCGGGCATTCGGACGGGATCTGCTCCGTATACGTGGATGCATCTGCCGATGCCGATATGGCCCTCCGCATCATGATAGACAGCAAGACGCAGTATCCTGCGGCATGCAATG
Source organism: uncultured Spirochaetaceae bacterium (assembly GCA_944392935.1). Classification (GTDB taxonomy): domain Bacteria; phylum Spirochaetota; class Spirochaetia; order Sphaerochaetales; family Sphaerochaetaceae; genus Ornithospirochaeta. The sequence continues at coordinate 7,356 of CALXYI010000013.1, read as the reverse complement.
CAGCGGAGACATTCCTTGTGCACAGGGCAATAGCTCCGGTCCTCCTGCCTGCGATGGGGGAGGCATTCGGACGCCTCGGCATCGTCATCCATGGCGATGAGGAGACGGCGAGGCTCATACCGTCTGCCATCCCTGCCACGGAGGATGACTACCATACCGAATACCTTGCGCTGGAGTGCGCCGTGAAGGTCGTGGGCTCGATCGATGAGGCCATAGAGCATATAGCTGAGCACTCATCGCATCACACCGATGCGATAGTCACATCTGATGACGGGGCGAAGCGGAGATTCTTCCAGGAAGTGGACAGCGCCGATGTATTCTGCAACTGCTCCACGCGCTTTGCCGATGGCTTCAGGTTCGGGCTCGGTGCCGAGGTCGGCATCTCGACATCAAAGATCCATGCCCGCGGTCCTGTGGGGCTGGACGGGCTGATGACGACGAAGTGGCTCCTCTCGGGTAACGGCGAGACGGTTGCGGAGTATTCCGGGCAGGGCGGGAAGCGCTTCCATCATAAGGAGCTCATGTGATGCGTGATTTCACATCAGTGCGGCGCATAGTCGTGAAGGCCGGTACGAACATCCTGTCCTCCGAGTCAGGAGTGGATATGGAGAGGATCGCTGCCATAGTCGATCAGATAGCCTCTCTCAAGGAGATGGGGTATCAGGTTCTTCTGGTCTCCTCCGGCGCGGTGGGGCTAGGGGCGAAGGCCCTGAGGCATAACAGCCCTGTTGTATACATCGCGATGAAGCAGGCCTGCGCAGCTATCGGGCAGCCGCTGCTGATGAGTGCGTACAAGGCCGAGTTCGACCGTCACAATCTTCTCTGTGCGCAGGTGCTCATCACCCGTTCCATCCTCAACAACCGCAGGAGCTACAACAACCTCAGGGCATCGGTGTCGATGCTCCTTGCCATGGGCGTGGTGCCCATCTTCAATGAGAACGATGTCGTATCGACGTCGGAGATAGGGAACGTATTCGGTGACAATGACCGCATGAGCGCCATGGTAGCCTCCAAGATAGATGCCGATCTCCTGGTGCTCCTCACCGACATAGACGGCCTCTATACCTCTGACCCTAGGAAGGACGGCAATGCACGTCTCATAACCACCATCGAGGAGATAACCCCTGAGATATTCTCCTATGCGAAAGGTGCGGGATCCAGGTTCTCCACCGGAGGCATGAGAACGAAGCTCCTCGCTGCCGATATAGCCCGGAAGGGCGGATGCGGCACTGTCATAGCCTCCGGATACGAGAAGGATGCGCTTACCAGGATAATCCGCGGGGAGGAGCTGGGCTCCTACATAATGCCGGAGGAGAGGCTCCATCAGAGAGCCAGGTGGATACTCAATACGCCAGCAGAGGGCAGGATCAGGGTCGATGACGGAGCGAAGAAGGCCCTCTATGGGCATAAGAGCCTCCTGCCGTCAGGCATCATAGGCATAGAGGGCGTGTTCGGCAAAGGCGAGGTTGTCGCTATAATAGACAGCAGCGGAGAGGAATTCGCAAAGGCTGTCCCTTATTTCGACAGCACTGAGATAGAGAAGCTCCAGGGCCATAGGAGCTCAGAGATCGAGAGCATACTTGGAAAGGGGAGGAAAGACGTGATCTTCAGGCCGGAGGATCTGGTCTTCACTGAAAGTGCCGGACTATAGGGTATTGCATCAGAGGCAGGACGTAGGATACAGGATATCCGCACTGTACAGGCAGCAGCAGCTCGCCATAGGCATCCTGGACCTCGCATCAGCGGATGAGCTCAGGGAGACGCTGAGCTGGTATACGGAGAGCATGAATATGCCTCTCTATGTCATCACGCTCCAGTCCCGGCTCGATGAGAGCGACTGGCAGGATGATTTCCCTGATGTGAATTTCATAGTATTCAAGTCAGCTGCGACGACAGGGGAGTACATCAACGCTTTCGCCGATGAATGCTATGCCACCTACTTCCTCGTGGTCCGTACCGACTGCACGCTGATTGCCTTCGAGGGCGAGCGCCTGATGGGGATGATGGCTGAGAAGAACCATCCAGCGATAATCACGCCGGTGATGATCTCCTCATCCTGCGAGATACTTCCGACTCTCCGTGCGCCGTATATAAACGGGCGCCATGTGGATCCTATGTCGTTCACACCTGCGGTGGATTCCGATACTCCGGAGGATAATCTCTACCCGGTCATGGAGATAGGCCTTTATGACAGGGCCCTGTTCCAGCGCCTTAGATCGTATGATACGGCGATCTCAGGAGAGTTCTACCAGGCCATGGATCTTGGGGTAAGGTGCTTCCTCTTCGGCTACAGGATCTGCACGACACGCAGCCTTGCCGTCCAGTTCCCTTCACGCATCTCGATCATCGAGGACCGTTCCCTCTGCGACGGGGTGGCCAGGTTCTATACGAAGGCGCTCTCGATCCGCCGCATAGCAGGCAAGAATGTCGTGGAGAAGTGGAAGCCGTATGTGGACAAGGAAGTGCTTGCTGAGGAAGTGAAGAAGAAGCAGCTGCTGCTGCAGAAGACCGATTTCTTCACTCTCATGAAGAACTGGAAGGTTGCAGGCAGTGCAGATACAGAGGGGGATAAGGATTCCTGAGGGCCTGGTGATGCGCTGTGCTGAACTCATGCATTGCTCATCTACCACGAGGCCGATGCCTTTCCTTGCCATCCAGATCAGCCTGCCCGGTTTCCTTGCTTCACTGTCCCATTGGCAGGGAGCGCATCATCGGGTACGGCCCGTTCTGCTTATCTGCTATATCCGTCTATCGATTCCTGCAGCATCCTGCTGAAAGCAGGGTGAGGATTGCGAAGATCCCTTGAATGGGTATTCGTCTCCGGAAACTGCTCACTATCTGCCTGCGGGAATCTGAAGGATAATGGAATACAATAGAGAGCAATTGAGCATGGCAAAAAGCTTACCATGCTCGTATTTCCTTTATGCATAGCAATCCAGGACGATGAAGAACGGTTCTCACTTCCTCGTGCGGAATTCCCTCGGGACCGGATCGAGGCCATCCCAGATTATCTGCCTGAAATGCTTCGGATCGGTGTTTCCTTCGGTGTTGACCATGAATACAAGGGAATACTCATCGAGCTTCATCCTCTTCCTGAGATCCGCGGCGCCTTTGTCCGTCATGATCGAGTAGAGCGCTCCGAGAGGCGCTGCCCCTGATTCCCCTGATATCACGAAGGGATCGCCATGGAGCGGGCAGGAGAGGATCCTCATCCCGCGCGCTGCGATGTAGTCAGGGATGGAGAGGAAGAAATCCGCCGTATGCTCGAGGATGTCGAATGCGATAGGCGACGGATCGCCGCAGGCAAGACCTGCCATGATCGTATCGAGATCGCCCTTCACGCTGTGGCATCTGCCGTCATTCGCCTTTATCGATTCGAATACGCATGCCGCCTTGTCAGGCTCGACGACGATGAAGATCGGAGGATCGTCGGGGAAGAGCGCTGTATAGAAACCGATCACCGAAGCCGCCATGGCACCGACACCCGCCTGCACCACCACGTGGGTGGGCTTTGAGATTCCGACTCCAAGAAGCTGCTCCTGAGCCTCGAGCATCAGCGTGGTGTAGCCCTGCATGATCCATGTCGGTATCTCGGTATACCCATCCCATGATGTATCGCTTATGACTGTCCAGTTGTTGGCAGCGGCATCGATTGCCATCTGGCGGACTGCATCATCGTAGTTGCCATCGATGACCTTGACTGTCGCACCATAGCCCCTGATCGCATCAACCCTTGCCTGGGATGTCTCCTTATGCACGTATATCACGCAGGGCAGTCCGAGCTGCATCGAAGCCCATGCTATGCCGCGCCCGTGGTTGCCATCGGTTGCGGCTGCGAATGTCAGTCCTCCGAGCCTGCTGTGGCACTCGGGAGATGTGAGGTATTCATATGATGTCTGGGCATCGGAAAGCCCGAGCATCTTCTGGATATACCTTGAGACCGCATAGGAACCGCCGAGGACCTTGAATGAATTGAGAGTGAGGCGCTGTGCCTCGTCCTTTATGAATATGCCTCCGAGGCCGAGCATCTGCGCAAGGTTCGGCATGGCTCTGAGAGGCGTCATCCGGTAGCCGGGGATCTCCCTGTGGAACTTCCTGGCCTTCCTTACAGTATCCATAGAGAAGAGCTCCTTCGCCTTTGAAGGATCCTTCCTTCCGTAATCGTAGACAATGTAGTCAAAATCGAGATTATCCATTTCTTTCTCCGGAATCGAATATACTGTCTAATGCAGAATATTTCAAGATAGAATAAAGTTTTATCTAAAAATTGAATTATACGTTGAAATATTTTGATAAAATTTATGTAAATCTAAATAATGATACGGCAAAGGGCAGGGGATTCCCTGCCCGCTCAGGCTCATTTTCCGGCTGCCGCCTTGTAGACCTTCCACGTTGACTCTATCAGGGTCTCGGCATCCGAACGCTTCGCGCTCCATCCGAGCTTCTCGTGCGCAAGCGCTGATGAGGCTACGAGGCGCGCAGGATCGCCGGCCCTCCTCGGGCTGTCGACAGATGGTATCGGCTCTCCGGTGACGCGGCGTGCGGTCTCCACGATCTCCCGTACCGACAGCCCTTTCTCCGAGCCGAGATTGACCACGAGGTTCTCTCCCGTGCGCATGAGGTAATCAGCGGCGGCTGCATGGGCTTCCGCAAGGTCCGTGACATGCACATAGTCACGGATGCAAGTGCCATCAGGCGTGTCGTAGTCGGTTCCGAATATGCCGACTTCCTTCCTCTCACCGATGGCGCATTCCATTATCACGGGAATGAGGTTAGCGGGATTCCTCTCGAGTCCCATCATCCTTCCGTCGGTATCATAGCCGGCCGCATTGAAGTACCTCAGGGCCGCATAGTGCATCCCCTTGAGCCTGGAGTACCACTTCAGGTTCTCTTCGATGCAGAGCTTTGTGTATCCATAGTAATTCGTCGGATCGGCGGGGTGCTTCTCGTCTATCGGAAGATACTGCGGCTCTCCGTATGTAGCGGCAGAGGAGGAGAGGATGAAGTTCATGCAGCCATGCTTCTCGCATTCGGTCATTATGATCAGCGAACCGGTGATGTTGTTCTCGCTGTACTTCTCAGGCTTCAGCATCGATTCCCCGGCCGCCTTGAATGCCGCAAGGTGCACCGCAGCATCCCATCCTTCCGAGAGGACTTCGCTGACGCGTGCCCTGTCGAGGATATCCCCTTCATAGAATGCAGCACCTTCAGGGATATTGCTCCTGAGTCCCGATGACAGGTTGTCGAAGATCCCGACAGTGTCGCCCCTGTCAAGGAAAGAAATGGCTACATGGGTGCCTATGTACCCTGCGCCCCCGAAAAGGAGTACTCTCATATCTCTCATCCCTCCATCCTATGATTCTACCATGATTCCGGTCAGGAGAAGCTTCCTATTATCGCCTTTATCCCATCAAGATGCCTGTCCAGCGTTTCCTGATCCTTCGCCTCTGCGACTATCCTCAGGTATGGCTCCGTATTGGACTTGCGCACATTGAACCACCAGTCAGGATACTCGATCCGGTATCCATCGAAATCCATCACCTTCACCGCATCTCCGGCATATCGGTCGCAGAGCGCCTTTATCGCGGCATCCTTGTCATCGAGGCGGAAGTTGATCTCCCCGCTGTTCGCATAGCGCACTATGCTGTCGATCAGGGAGGAGAATGTCCTTCCTTCTTCCTTCAGCCTCCTCACCACGGAAAGCACAAGAAGCGATGCGAGTATACCGCTGTCGCAGCAGAAGAAATCATGGAAGTAGTAATGCCCGGCAAGCTCCCCGCCGAATATGCCATCTATCTCCCTTATCTTCAGCTTCGCATATGCATGCCCGACCTTCCATGTCGTCACATCGAAGCCAAGGCCCTCAAGATACTCCGTCGTGGAGCGCGATGTCCTGATATCCTGCAGCGCATTGCCGATGCGTCCGTGCATGCTGTAGTAGAGGCCTATCACGGCAGTGATGTAGTCAGGCTGTATGAAGCGCCCTTTCTCATCGATGAACATCACCCTGTCCGCATCCCCGTCATAGATGACACCGCAGTCGGAGCCGTTCCTCACGGTCTCTTCCTTTATCTGCCGGCAGTTCCTTTCCTCCAGCGGATTGGGCTCATGGGCAGGGAAGGAGCCATCGAATGTGCCGTTGATGCAATGCGGCCTGCTTCCGAGAATATCCCTGATGATCAGCGCCGCCATTCCGGACGAGCAGTCAATAGAGATTTCCAGCCCATCCAGATCCTCTGCATAGGGCCTGAGGAATGAGATGTACTCATCGCGTATTGCGGAGCAGTCCAGCACTTTCCCTTTCCTCTCATCCGGCACTGCCTTCTCCTCGCTCACCATCCTTTCCAGATCCTTCAGGCCGGAGTCGCCTCCGACAGGCAGCGCGCCGCGGCGGCTTATCTTGAAGCCGTTGTACTCCGGAGGATTGTGCGATGCAGTGATCTGCACCGAAGCAGGCGCATCGAGATGCGCCGTGGCGAAATAGACCATCGGCGTCGTCGCAAGCCCGAGATCCCAGACATCGGTGCCGCTGTCGGTGATGCCGCGGAGGAGCGCCTCATGGAGAGATGGGGAAGAGAGCCTTATATCCCGCCCGACGATCACATGATCCGCCGAAAGCAGGCGCGGGATGAAGAACCCTATCCTGTATGCCAGCTCCTCTGTGATTTCCTTGCCGTATATGCCTCTTATGTCATACGCCTTGAATGCGCCCATCCCCGTCCTCCTTCTGGAACTGCTGTATCGTCCTTATGAATGCCTTGTGGTCCATGAGCTCAAGGAATATCACGGAACCATCTGAGAGCCTGACCTTCGTCACAGTGCGCCTCAGTATGGCCGTCACCTTTCCCGCAGGGAATGCAAGATCCCTCTCCTGGGCAAGCGACTTCTCCGCGCTCCTCATCGTCACCCGGGAGATATCAGCGATATCGGAGACAGGAAAGGAACGCTCAAGCTTCACATACTTCTCCTTTCTTTTCACGGGAATCTGGAAGCCGAGGATGGAAGGATTGCGCTCGAAATCCTCGTATACCATCGTCTTCCCATCGGAATAGAGGAAGACACCATACTGCCTCGTCTCACCTCCGACGCGCCCGAACCACGTGCTGTACGTACGGAAGCGCAGGGGCGCTCCGAGCTTCTCCTCCCTCTCCTTTATGAATGCGATCGTGTCCTCGGTATTGCTCATGCATCCGATTGTACCTGATAGATGCCCAGAATGGAACTCAGCATTGCCTTCCGCGTTCATCCACGGAAATGACCCTTGACAAAACAATACCGGGAGGGGGTAACCTTACTTCAGATTTCAATGATCTGGAGGATTTGAAATGAAGAAGATTATGGTGATTCTTGCATGTG